>CAMDSH010000001.1 GCA_945907045.1 Rhizobium sp. Q54
CTTCGCTGGCGGAAATCACCTCGGTCTTCCAGTTCTGCTTGGCGGCGTAGCGCTCGTACATGCGGAACAGATCGCCTGCGAACAGCGATGCTTCGTCACCGCCGGTGCCGGCGCGGATTTCCACGATGACGTTGCGCTCGTCCATCGCGTCCTTCGGCAGGAGCGCGAGGCGGATTTCCTCTTCCAGCACGGTCTTGCGCGCTTCCAGCGCCTGCTTTTCGGCATCGGCCATCTTGCGCATGTCGGGATCGGTTTTGGGATCGGCGATGAGCGCGTCGAGATCGGCGATTTCGGCCAGCGCCGCGCGATAGGCTTTGCCCTTCTCGACGACCGGCCCCAGCTCGGAAAACTCACGCGAGAGTTTCACGAACGTTTCCGTGGGGAGCTGGGTTGCGAGCTCCGCCTCGATCGCCTGATGGCGGGCCAGCAGGGCTTCCAGTTTTTGTTGCGGGAGCATGGTTAGAGCTGCAGACCTTCGGCGGCGGCGAAGGCCTCGACCTTCTCGCGCACGGAAACGCTGCCCACCGGACTTTGAATCAGCGGCATCAGCATCGCCGCAGCCTTGCCGGCGTCAAGTTCGAGGAGCGCGGCCTTTACCGGCCCGACCGCGGACGGCGTGAGCGAGAGCGAGCGATAACCGAGCGCGACCAGCACCAGAGCGCCAATCGGCTTCGACGCCAGTTCGCCGCAGAGCGCGACCGGCTTGCCGTGCGCCTGCGCCTTGTCGACGATTTCCTTTAACGCGCGCAGCACCGGCGCCGAGAGCTGATCGAAGCGATCCCAGACCCGCGAATTGCCGCGGTCGGCGGCGTACATGAATTGCATGAGATCGTTGGAGCCGACGGAAAGAAAATCGACGCGCTTTAACAACTCATCGAGCTGATAAAGCAATGAGGGTACTTCCACCATCGTGCCGATTTCGACGCGCTCCGGAAGCGCGTGGCCATGCCGGCGCAGGTGCGTGAGCTCCATCTCGACCAGCGCCTTGCCCTGATCGAATTCTTCCACGGTGGCGATCATCGGGAACATCAGGCGCAATTCGCGTCCGCCCGCCGCGCGCAGCATGGCGCGCACCTGGCTGCGCAGCAATCCGGGGCGGTCTAGCCCAAGCCGGATGGCGCGCCAGCCGAGCGCGGGGTTTTCCTCCTCGACGTTGCGCATATAGGGCAGCACCTTGTCGCCGCCGATATCGAGCGTTCGGAACGTCACCGGGCGCTCGCCCGCGGCGTCGAGCACGGCGCGGTAAAGCGAGAGCTGCTCGCTGGTGCGCGGGAAAGCCGGCGCCACCATGAACTGCAATTCGGTGCGGAACAGCCCGATGCCGGCAGCGCCCGTTTCCTCGATATGCGGCATGTCGATGAGCAGGCCGGCGTTGAGCATCAGCGAGACCGTCTGCTTGTCCTTGGTGACGCATGGTTTGTCGCGCAGTGCGCGATATTGCGCCTGCCGCCGCGCACGCAGTTTCACCCGCTCGCCATAGGCGTTTTCGATATCGACCGGCGGGCGCGCGTGCATGTCGCCGGTGGCGCCATCGACAATGACGGCGTCACCCGGTTCGACCAGACCTGTGGCGTTTTCGATCTCGCCGATCGCGGGAATGCCGAGTGCCCGCGCCACGATGGCGACGTGCGATGTCGGCCCGCCTTCCTCAAGAATGAGACCGCGCAGCCGTTTGCGGTCGTAATCGAGTAGTGCCGCAGGCCCCATCGAGCGCGCGACGACGATGGCGTTTTCGGGAAGCTGATCCTTCGACGGCGCGTGGTCCTGGCCCATCAACACGCGCATCAGCCGGTTGGCTAAATCGTCGAGATCGTGCAGGCGGTCGCGCAGATAAGGATCGGTCTGCCGCAGCATGCGCGCGCGGGTGTCGGACTGCACGCGCTCGACGCCGGCCTCGGCGGTCAGGCCGGTCATCACCGCCTCGCGCATCTTGTCGAGCCAGCCGTGGTCGTAGGCGAACATGCGATAGGCTTCGAGCACGTCGCGATGCTCGCCGCTGTCGGCGACGTCGCCATGCTCGATCAGGCGGTCCAGGTCGGCGCGGAAGTTCGCAATCGCCGTATCCAG
Source organism: Rhizobium sp. Q54 (assembly GCA_945907045.1). Classification (GTDB taxonomy): domain Bacteria; phylum Pseudomonadota; class Alphaproteobacteria; order Rhizobiales; family Xanthobacteraceae; genus Pseudolabrys. The sequence goes on from CAMDSH010000001.1 coordinate 2,068, forward strand.
GCGCTTGAGTTCGCTCTGCATGTCGTCGGCGATGAAGTTTTTAATGATCACGCGCGGCTCGTGCAGCACGACATGGCCGAGCGCGATGCCGTCCGAGAGCGGTGCGCCGGTGAGATGCAGCGCATGGCGCGCGGCGGGCTCGGCGCCGGGCCGCGCCAGCGACGACAATTCGCCGGAGGCGATCATCTCCGCGAGCACCATCGCGGTGGTTTGCAGCGCTTCTTCTTCCTCTTCGGTGTATGTGCGCCGCGCGCGGTTCTGCACGACGAGAACGCCGAGCGTGTTACCGGCGCGCAGCACCGGCACGCCGAGGAAGGAGTGATAAATTTCTTCGCCTGTTTCGGGGCGGAACGAGAAGGCCGGATGGTTTTGCGCGTCCGACAGATTGATCGGATTGGCTTCGCTGGCGACCAGACCGACCAGGCCTTCGTCGGATTTCAGCACGGTCTGGTGGACCGCTTCGCGCTTCAAGCCCTCGGTGGCGTATAGCTCGAGCGTTCCGTCCACGCGCAAGACGTAGACAGAGCAAACCTCCGCCACCATGTTGGCGGCGATCAGCACGACCACCTTGTCGAGGCGATCCTGCGCGCTGACCGGCTCCGCCATCACCTCGCGAAGCCGGCGCAACAGCACGCGCGGACCGCCAAGCGCGCCACGCATTGTCAAAGTTCCTTCAGGGCTACCCGCAGGCTATAGCCAATGGGCCATGCAAGCTGCAAGCCAAAGAGCCAAGCCAAACGGCGTATGGCGGCTCGATCAGCCTTTCGGCCCTTTGGCCGGATTGGCGGCGGCAAAGAATCTGCCCAGCGCGGCGGTCTCTTGTTTAGATCCGGCCTGATCGGCGGCCAGCCGCTCATAGAGACGGGCGATGTTCTCGAACATCTGCCCTTCCGGGCTCGGGCCCACGAACTGGGCCAGTTCCTCGAACTCGGCGACCCAACGGTAGGCCTTCGGGAACATGTCCGGCACGCCACGGGTGAGCTGCGCGAGCACCGGCGCCTGGCTGGCGCCAAGTTCGGCCCGGAAGGCTTCGCCGACGCCGGCGCGATCCGCCGCCAACACCAGCGCGGAGCCTAATGCGATCAGTCCCTTGTTGAGCCCGCCGTAACACATCTTCAGCGCCGAGGCGTCGCCGATGCTTCCCTCCATCACGCTGACGCGCAGCCCATAATCGCCGAGCACGGCGACGCGTTTAGCCTCGGGGCCGGAGAGGAAAAAGCCCGGACCCGGAGTGCCCGCGCGCGGCGGGCCGCCGATGATTCCGGCATCGACAAAAGGACAACCGGCGGCGGCGATGACGCCTGCGATGCGTTTGACGGTTTCCGGATTGATCGCATTGCACTCGACATAAATCGGCTTGCGGTTGGCGGCGCGCAGCACCGGCAGCAGCCGTTCGGCCAGCTTTAGCGCCTCGCCGGGTGGAACGATGGAGAGGATGAAATCGGCGGTGGCAACTTCCGCGTCGCTTGCGGGCGTCATGCCGGCGGATGCCGCGCGCTTGGTGCTCCCGGCGCTGCGGCCTTCGAGCGAGGTGACGACTTTCAAACCGTTCTGCACCAGGCGGGCGCCGACCCCGGCACCCATCGCGCCCGGCGCGATGACGGCGACGAGCGGCTGCATCAGGTTTTGTCGAGGCCGTAAAGCGAATGGAGGGTGCGCACCGCAAGATCGGTCTGCACCGCGTCGATCAGCACCGAGAACTTGATCTCCGAAGTCGTGATGGCGCGGATATTGATCTTGTTCTTCGCCAGCGCACCGAACGCCTGCGCGGCGACGCCCGCGTGACTGCGCATTCCAATTCCGATGACCGACACCTTGGCGACGTCTGTCGCGGTGTCGAGCCGCTCATAGCCAATCGAGGCCTTTGCCTTCTCGATGGTGATGCGCGCGCGCTCGTAATCGGCGGATGGCACCGTGAAGGTGAGGTCGGTGGTGCTGCCGTCGGCGGAGACGTTCTGCACGATCATGTCGACGTTGATGTTGCTGTCAGCGAGCGGGCCGAAAATCGCCGCGGCGACGCCGGGCTTGTCCGACACGCGGCGGATGGAAATCTGCGCTTCGTCCTTGGAGAACGCGATCCCGGTGACGACCTGCTGTTCCACGATCTCTCCTTCGTCGCAAATGAGTGTACCCGACGGTTCCGCGTGCGGGTCGATGTCTTCCGGCTTTTCGAAGCTTGAGCGCACGAAGATGCGCACATTATGCACCATTCCAAGCTCGACGGAGCGCACCTGCATCACCTTGGCGCCGAGCGATGCGAGTTCGAGCATTTCCTCGTAGGCGATCTTGTCGAGGCGGCGTGCCTGCGGCACCACGCGCGGATCGGTGGTGTAGACGCCGTCAACGTCGGTGTAGATGTCGCAGCGCTGCGCGCCGATGGCGGCGGCGACAGCGACGGCGGATGTGTCGGAACCGCCGCGCCCAAGCGTCGTCAGCCGGTTGGTTTCCTTGTACACGCCCTGAAAACCGGCGATCACCGCGACTTCGCGATCGCGTTCCTTGAAGCGCTTGATCAGTTCCGCGCCGTTGATGTCGAGGATGCGCGCGCCGCCATGCGCGCTCGATGTGAGCACCGGCAGTTGCCAGCCCTGCCATGAGCGCGCGTTGACGCCCATGTCCTGTAGAACAATTGCCAGCAATCCGGCGGTGACCTGCTCGCCGGTGGCGACGACGGCGTCGTATTCGCGCGCATCGTGCAGGCGCGAGGCCTCGCGGCACCAGGCGACGAGCTGATTGGTCGTGCCCGACATGGCGGAGACCACGACGGCGACCTCGTGGCCGGCATCGACCTCGCGCTTGACGTGGCGCGCGACATTGCGGATTCGGTCGATATCGGCGACCGACGTTCCGCCGAACTTCATTACCAGCCGTGCCATGACTATCCCGGACGCCTCAAAAGGCGCGTATACATACCGGTGGGGTTCCGGCGCCGCAACCTTGCCGCCTGTTTGATGCCTGTTTCACGTGAGAGACCTTCGTATGGTTAACACACGCGCCCGCGCTTCCGCCGCAACCGTGGATGACGCCGAGATCGAGCGGTTCTCCCGGATGGCCGCCGATTGGTGGGACCCGCGCGGCCCAATGGCGGCGCTGCACAAGTTCAATCCGGTGCGGCTCGGCTATATCCGCGATCGGGCCGCCGCCCATTTCGGCCTCGATGCGAAAAAGCTCGATAGCCTGAAGGGCCTTCGCATCCTCGATATTGGCTGCGGCGGCGGGATTTTGTCGGAACCGCTGGCGCGCATCGGCGCGACGGTGGTGGGCGCCGATCCCTCACAGAGCAATATCAAGGTGGCGGGCGAACACGCCGCCGCGAGCGGCGTCACGGTAGATTACCGCTGCACCACGGCGGAGGATTTGGCCGCCGCCAAAGAGCAATTCGACATCGTGCTGGCGATGGAAGTGGTCGAGCATGTCGCCGATGTCGGCCTGTTCGTGAAAACCTGCGCCGGCATGGTCAAGCCGGGCGGGCTGATGTTCCTCGCTACGTTGAACCGCACGCTGAAAAGCTTCGCGCTTGCCATCGTTGGCGCCGAATACGTGTTGCGCTGGCTGCCGCGCGGAACGCACAGCTGGGACAAGTTCGTCACGCCGAATGAACTGGAAATAGCGCTTGAACAAAGCGGGCTGCGCGTGACGGCTGAAGAAGGCGTGATCTACAATCTGCTCGCCGACCGCTGGCAGCTCTCATCCGACATGGATGTGAACTACATGATGGTGGCCGGCAAAAGCGCGTGATAAAGGCTGCGCTGTCCTAATCCCACCGTGTTTCTCCCATGATCGATCAAAGCTGGCTCTGGGTGGTCTTCACGCTGCTGGCCGCCGCCGCGCAGACCGCGCGCAACGCCATGCAGCGCGAATTGACCACGAGCCTCGGCACCGTGGGCGCGACGCATGTGCGTTTCCTTTTCGGATTTCCATTCGCGCTGATTTTCCTCGCCGCCGTGCTGTTCGCGACCGGGCATTCGCTGCCGCATCCCCCGCTCGCCTATTGGCCGTGGGTGCTGGGCGCATCGTTGGCGCAGGTGCTCGCCACCGGGCTGATGCTCGCAGCCATGGGCGAGCGCTCGTTCGTCGTCGCCTACGCCTACATCAAGACCGAGCCGGTGCAGGTCGCGCTGTTCGGACTGGTGTTTCTCGGCGACAGCATCACGCCGCTGATGGCTGTCGCGATTCTGATCGCGACCGCGGGCGTTGTCGTGATGGCGCTCAAGCCCGGCGCGGGCGCGAGCGGCAGCATGCGTTCCACGCTGATCGGTCTTGGCGCGGGTTCGATGTTCGCGCTCTCCGCCACCACCTATCGCGGCTCGATCCTGGTGCTTGATTATCCGGATTTCGTCGTCGCCGCGACATTCACGCTTGCCGTCGGGCTGGTGCTGCAGGCGGCGGTGCTCTCGCTTTATCTCGCGCTGCGCGATCCCGGCGTGTTGCGCGCCATCGGCCGCGCCTGGCGGCCGTCGATGTTCGCCGGTTTCATGGGCGCCTTTGCATCGGAGTTCTGGTTCCTTGCCTTCGCCATCGCCACGGCGGCGAGCGTTCGCACGCTGGCGCTGGTCGAGGTTTTGTTCGCGCAGGCGATCACGCGCTTTGTCTTCAAGCAGCCGACGACCTCTCGTGAGGCGCTGGGCATTGTGTTGGTTGTTGTTGGCGTCGCGCTATTGGTCTGGGCGCATTAGTTTCTTTCATCCGGCAAAATCGGCAGCGGATGGAATTCGATGCCTTCTTCGGCCAGCGCCTTGGCATCGTCGGGCGAAGCTTCGCCGTAAATCGAGCGATGCTCGCTTTCGCCGTAATGCATCTTGCGGGCTTCTTCCGGAAATTTAGGTCCAACGTGGTCGGAGTTCTTGGTCAAATGGTCACGCAGTTCCTTCAGCTTTTTGCGGAACTCGTGCTCCTGCGGCGACACCATCGCGACCGGAGTCTTTTCCTCCGTGGCGGCGACGGGAACCGGCGGCGCTTCGGTTTCCACCTCGCGGCGTTCGGATGAACTTAGACGCGGCGCCATGATCGCCTTCTCGACCTTGGCCGAGCCGCAATGCGGGCAGTTTACCAGCGAGCGCTTCGCCTGCTTGTCGTAAGCCGCCGAATCCTGGAACCAGCTTTCGAAGTTGTGTCCGCTGTCGCAGACGAGGGCGTAGCGGATCATGCCGGCCGCCCGACCGCGTGCAGATGCGCGGGTTCTACCATCGGCTGGACGATCTCGAACCGGCGTCCGTGCTGCAACGAAGGAATGCGCGCCCGCGCAGCGGCCACTGCCGCCGGATCGATTTCCGCCATCACCACACATGGCTCGGTGCCGCACTCGGCGAGAATCTTGCCCCAGGGATCGACGATGAGCGAATGGCCGAAAGTCTCGCGCCCGTTCTCGTGCTTGCCGCCTTGCGCGGCGGCGAACACGAAACAGCCGTTCTCGATCGCGCGCGCGCGCAGCAGCACGTGCCAGTGCGCTTCGCCGGTGATTTGCGTGAAGGCGGAAGGAATCGCGATGAAGGATGCGCTGCCCTCCGCCAGCGCGCGGTAGAGCGCCGGGAAACGAAGATCGTAACAGACTGTCAGCCCGATGCGCCCCCACGGCAGATCGGCGAGCACCGCCACGTCGCCGGGCCGGTAACTGCGCGACTCGCGATAGCTCTCGCCGTTGGCGAGATCGACATCGAACATGTGAATTTTGTCGTAGCGCGTGACGATCTCGCCCTTCGTGTCGATCAGGAACGAGCGGTTGGCGGCTTTGTCGGGCGACACCTTGATCGCCAGCGAGCCGACATGGATATGAATGCCGAGCGAGCGCGCAAGCTCGCGGAAGGTGGCGAGCGCGGAGTCGGCTTCTTCCGCCACGATGGTGGCGAACAGCCGCTCGCGCTTAACCTCCATGATGTTGGTCATTTCCGGCGTGAGCACATAGTCCGCGCCGGCCTGCTTCGCCTCGCCGATCAGGCGCACGGCGGCATCGACGTTCGCCTGCGGCGTCACGCCGGAGCGCATCTGGATCATGCCGGCCTTGAAGGTGGCGCTCATGCGTTTTGTCCTTCGCCAGCGAGAAGTTTGTCGAGTTTGCCGGCGCGCTCAAGCTCGTGCAGATCGTCGCTGCCGCCGACATGCACCTTGCCGATGAAAATCTGCGGCACTGTCACGCGCCCATGCGCCCGCTCGATCATTTCGTCGCGGCGCTCCCAGTTTCCGGCCAGATCGATTTCGGTAAAGGCCGCGCCCTTGCGGGTCAACAGCGCCTTGGCCGAATGGCAGTAAGGGCAAAAGCGGGTGGTGTAGATTTCAATCGGCGGCATGCGGTGCTCGGGCTTCTCGATAGCCTATTTATATGGTCGCGCGCAGAGGCGCTACAACCCGTGCGAACACCAGCACGTCCACATGCTTGGCGTCGGCCCGCAGCAAAGCACGCGCGCAGGTATCGGCGGTCGCGCCCGAAGTGAGCACGTCGTCGATCAGCACCAGCCGGCGTTTGGCGACATCGCCCTTGCCCTCCGGCGGCACCCGGAAGGCGCCCTGCACATTGTCGGCGCGTTCGGCCTTCGAGAGCCCGACCTGCTGCGGGGTCGCGCGCACGCGCTTGAAGGCGTCATGCAGAACCGGAATTCCGCTGGCGGCGGAAATTTCCTTCGCCAGCGCCGCCGACTGGTTGAAACGACGTGCCCACATCCGCCGCCAATGCAGCGGCACGGGAACGAGCGCGTCGGCGCCGTCGAGCAATTCGCGCCCCGCGCGCGCCATCCATCGTCCCATGATCGGCGCGAGATCGAGCCGGTCGCCATACTTGAAGGCGTGCACCAGTACGCGCGCGATGTCGTCGTAGCGCACAGCCGCGCGCGCGCGGTCGTAAGCCGGCGGCGCGGCGATCGCTTCCATCGACAGCAGGCCGGGGCCGGGATCGTAGGTGAAGGGAATGCCAAGCCGGGCGCAGAACGGCGGCTCGATGAACGAGAGCTTCGACCAGCAACCGGCGCACAGTCCCATCTCGCTGCCCAGAGGCTCGCGGCAGGACGGGCACAGCGGCGGCAGCGCGAAATCTCGGACGGCGCTGAATGTGGCGCGCAGACCGGCGCGCATTTGCGCGAGCCGTGAAATTCGCTCGTCGGCACTGGCGGTCAAAGGCATTGGCGGCGCAATCGCTGCTTACCAAACACCGCATGAGCATGACAGAATAGCGGTTATGTCTTCAACCATCTTCGACCGCCAATTGCTGCGCGCGCGCCGCCGGCGCGCGCAGGCGCTCGGGCCCGCCACGTTTCTGCTCGACCGCGTGGCGGAGGAATTGGCCGAGCGTTTGTCGGTGGTGCTGCGCACGTTCGAGCGCGCTGTTGATCTTGGCACGCCGACCGATGCGTTGCGCCGCGCGCTGCTGCACGCGGGTAAAATAAACACGCTGATCGCAGCGGACCCTGCAGCCGCCACTGACGATAAAACATTCAGCCGGGTCGCGGCCGACGAGGAAGCGCTGCCATTCGCCGCCGGTTCGCTCGATCTCGTCGTGTCGGCGCTGGCCTTGCAATTTGTGAACGATCTGCCGGGAACGCTGGCGCAGATACGCCAGGCGCTCAAACCGGACGGATTGTTGCTCGCGGCGCTGCTTGGCGGCGAAACGCTGATGGAATTGCGGCAGGCCTTTGCCGCCGCCGAGAGCGAAGTCGAAGGCGGATTGTCGCCGCGCGTCGCGCCGTTCGCCGATTTGCGCGAGCTGGGCGCGCTGTTGCAACGCGCGGGCTTTGCCTTGCCGGTGATCGATTCCGACCGCGTTATCGTGCGATATGAGTCTGCGTTCGCGCTGATGCACGACCTGCGCCGCATGGGCGCATCCAACGCGCTGGTCCAGCGCCGCCGCACGCCGCTCAGGCGCGCAACACTTATGAGAATGGCGGAGATTTACAAACAGCGCTTCGCCGATGCCGATGGCCGCGTACGCGCAACCTTCGAAATCGTCTGGCTCTCGGGCTGGGCGCCGCATGCCAGCCAGCAGCAGCCGCTCAAGCCGGGATCGGCCAGACAGAGACTGGCCGATGCGCTTGGCGCGAAGGAAATTTCAGCGGGAGAGAAACCGGAACGCTGACGGCGCTTCTTCAGCCCAGCGTGGTCGTCACCAGCGTCCACATCTCGGTGACCGACGTGCCCATGGTGGTAATCACGGCAACAATGCCCCCGGCCACGGCTGCGGCGATGAAAGAATATTCAATGGCCGTCGCACCGCGCTCCTCTGCGAGAAAGCGCTTGCAGCGGATGGCGAGCGAAGTGGAGAGCTTGCTCATGGGCGTATTCCTAATTTCCTGGGTCATGCCTTGGGCTAATTTCTTTTCGGAAGATCACAAGAGCGCCATCAGGTGCGACACCAGCGGTTCGTCCGCGGGCGGCATCGGATATTCCCGGAGCCGGTTCGGCATCACCCATGCGAGCCTTTGACCTTCCTGCGCGGTGACGATCCCTTCCCAGCGCCGGCAGACATAGAGCGGCATGAGAAGATGAAAGTCCGGATAGGTGTGGCTGGCGAAGGTGAGCGGCGCGAGGCACGGCTCACTGACGACGATCCCGAGTTCCTCCTTCAGTTCACGAATCAAAGTTTCTTCCGGCCGCTCGCCTTGTTCGACCTTGCCGCCGGGAAATTCCCATAACCCCGCCATCGTCTTTGCCGCGGGGCGTTCTGCAAGCAGAACGCGCCCGTCCGCATCGACGAGGGCGCAGGCGGCGACAAGAACGATTTCGACGCTCACGGCCTCTCCCTTTGAAGATACGCAAGTGGTGGTTAAAGGCGGCTCAACGGATTCGGACAGTGGCCCGATTCTGCCGCAAAGATTAACCGATTATTACGACCGGTAATCGCCGTTGATGGCGACGTATTCCTTGGTCAGGTCGCAGGTGAGCACGCGGTCGCGTCCGCGCCCAAGCCCAAGTTGGACCCTCAGGAAGATCTTCGGTTCCTTCATGCGGGCGGACACTTTCGCCTCGTCGTAAGAAGGATCGCGCGCGCCCTTGTGCGCGACGCGGATGCCGCCGAACCAGATCGAGAGTTTATCGCGGTTCGCCGGCTCGCCGGCCTTGCCCACCGCCATCACGACGCGGCCCCAATTGGCGTCCTCGCCGGCGATCGCGGTTTTCACCAACGGTGAATTGGCGATCGACATGGCGATCTTGCGGGCGGACGTTTTCGACACCGCGCCTTCAACCTCGATCTCGACGAGCTTGCGCGCGCCTTCGCCGTCGCGCGCAACCTGTTCGGAAAGATCGGCGAGCACGGCATGGAATGCCTTGCGGAAACCTTTGAGGCGGCTGTCGCCGGCCTTGGTGATTTTGGGCGCGCCGCGCATGACGGCGGTGCCGGTCGCAAACGCCATAAGAGTGTCGGAGGTGGAGGTGTCGCCGTCGATGGTGACCGCGTTGAAGGTGTCGGCGACGGTGTCTTTGAGGATGCTCTGCAAAGCGGATGCCGAGACCGGCGCGTCGGTGAAAATGAACGAGAGCATCGTCGCCATATCCGGCGCGATCATTCCGGCGCCCTTGGCGATGCCGTTGATCGTCACCTTCGTGCCGCCGATGACGGCACTGGCGGTGGCGACTTTCGCAAACGTGTCGGTGGTCATGATCGCCTTGGCGGCATCGTGAAATCCGCCGGACGCGCTGCGCGCGGCAAGCCCGCTCATCACGGGACCGAATTTTCGCGCGTCGAGCGGTTCGCCGATAACGCCGGTGGAGGCAAGGAAAACTTCGTTTGCTTTGCAGCCCGCGGCCTTGGCGGCGAGTGTGGCGGTAAGCTTCGTCGCGTCGCGTCCGCTTTTGCCGGTGAAGGCGTTGGCGTTGCCGGAATTGACGACCAGCGCGCGCGCTTTACCCGCTTTGAGATGCGCGCGGCACCACTCGACCGGCGCCGACGGGCACTTCGAGCGGGTGAAGACGCCGGCCGCCGCCGTGCCTTCGCCGAACAGCACCAGCAGCACGTCGGTGCGATTGGCGTAGCGGATGCCGGCTTGCGCGGTGGCAAGCCTGACACCGGCGATAACCGGCATGGAGGGGACGCTCTTCGGCGCCAGCGGAGAAACCGCGCTCGCCATGACGCTTGCGCCGCTTACTTTTTCTTCTGATCGGCGGGCTTGGCGTCCGGCTTGGCGTCCGGTTTCTTGTCGAGGCGCTCGACCTTGGCGCCCTCGCGCAGCTTGGTAACCAGCTCGGCCTGCGCCTTGCGCACCACGAAGGTCTCGATCTGCGGCTTGACCTGTTCGAACGGCGGCAGTTCCTTCTTGCGCTTGTCTTCCATCTTGATGACGTGCCATCCGAACTGCGTTTTCACTGGCTCGGAGATCTGATCCTTCTCGAGCTTGAAGGCGACGTCGGCAAACTCCGGCACCATCATTTCCTTGCCGAAATAGCCGAGATCGCCGCCGCTGGATTTGCCGGACGGATCTTCGGAAATCTCCGTCGCTACCTTGGCGAAATCCTCGCCCTTTTTCAGCCGGACGATCACCGCCTTGATCTTTTCCTCAGCCGCCTTGCTCGCGGCCGCATCGTCGGGGGCGGCGCGAACCAAAATGTGACGGGCACGCACTTCCTGCTCGTCGCCCATCTGCTTGGCCGCTTCGTCATAGACCTTGCGCATGGCGGCTTCGGTCAGCGCCGTCTTGCCCTCGGCAAGCAGCAGTTGCTCCATCAGCAATTTGTTGCGGGTGAAGACCAGCTTGCGCTTGAACTCGGCGCTGTCGCCCATTTTCTTGGCGTCGGCGGCCTTCGAGACCAGGATCATGTCGGTCATGAAGGCGACGAGGTAATCCTGCTTCGCCTCGGGGGTCATCGGGGGCAGTTGCCCGCCCGCTTCTTCCTCGGCTAATTTCAGGTCGCTCTGGCGGATTTCGACGCCGTTCACCTTGGCAACCACGGGATCGGCGGTCTGCGCGCGCAACGGCGTGGCAGCTGCGAAAAGCAGCGCCAAAGCGGCGAGGGCGGCTGTGAGGGTGTGCGAATGCATGGCGCGGTCCTTGCGGGTCAAACGGGCGGGCGAATGCGGCAAATGCTTCGCCGGGGCGGATGGCGCGGGACACTCGCCCAATCATGATGGCTTTGCAATGGCCGAATAACAGGCGGTTTTAACGTCCGCGTGAGCGGCTTAAGCGCCAATTGACAAGGGTTTGTGCCACTCCTATCTCTCGCCTATCTCTTGGCCAACTCCTCGTGCGCTTCGCGTGCAAGCGCCGCATTGCAATTGCCTGAAAAGTGCCGCATTTCCGGACGCGACCGGGAGCAGATCAAGCCCGGCGGCGGACTTCTAGAAACGCGGGCGTCACAGAGTTAGGGACTTTTCGGGGTTAAGGACTTTTCGATGATAGGTGCAGTTGCCCGCAAATTTTTTGGATCCGCGAATGAGCGGCGGATCAAGACCTATGGTTCGCGAGTCGACGCGATCAATGCCCTTGAAAATGAACTGGCAGGCCTTTCGGACGAAGCCTTGCGGGCGCGCACGGCGGAGTTCAAGGCGCAGGTAGCGGCGGGCGCAAGCCTCGACGACCTGCTGGTGCCGGCTTTCGCCACCGTGCGCGAGGCGGGTAAGCGCACGCTCGGCCAGCGCCATTTCGACATGCAGTTGATCGGCGGCATGGTGCTGCACGAAGGCCGCATCGCCGAGATGAAGACCGGCGAAGGTAAGACGCTGGTCGCGACGCTGCCGGTTTATCTCAACGCGCTCGCGGGACGCGGCGTGCATGTGGTCACGGTCAACGACTACCTCGCCAAGCGCGACTCCGAATGGATGGGACAGATCTACGGTTTCCTCGGGCTGACCACCGGCGTGATCGTGCACGGCATCGAGGACGCGGATCGCAAGAAGGCTTACGACTGCGACGTCACCTACGGCACCAACAACGAACTCGGCTTCGATTATCTGCGCGACAACATGAAGTACCGGCTGGAGGACATGGTCCAGCGCGGACACAATTACGCGATTGTCGACGAAGTGGACTCGATCCTGATCGACGAGGCGCGCACGCCGCTGATTATTTCCGGTCCGCTGGAAGACCGCTCCGATTTCTACAACACCATCGACACCTTCGTTCCGAAGCTTGAGAAGACCGACTACGAGGTCGACGAGAAGCAGCGCACCGTGACGCTCACCGAAATCGGTATGACGCGGCTGGAGCAGATGTTGCGCGACGCCGGTCAGCTCAAGGGAGAATCGCTCTACGACGTCGAGAACGTCACGGTGGTGCACCACATCAATCAGGCGCTTCGCGCTCACAAGTTGTTCCAGCGCGACAAGGATTACATCGTTCGTAACGACGAAGTCGTCATCATCGACGAGTTCACCGGCCGCATGATGCCGGGCCGCCGTTTTTCCGAAGGGCTGCATCAGGCGCTCGAAGCAAAAGAGCATCAGCCGATCCAGCCGGAAAACCAGACGCTCGCGACCATCACTTTCCAGAACTATTTCCGCATGTACGAGAAGCTGTCGGGCATGACCGGCACGGCCTCCACCGAAGCCGACGAGTTCATGGACATCTACAATCTCGAAGTGCTGGAGATTCCGACCAACCTGCCGATGGTGCGCCTTGATGATGATGATGAGGTTTATCGCACCAACAAGGAGAAATACCGCTCGATCCTCATGCTGATTGAGGACTGCAAGATGCGCGGTCAGCCCGTGCTGGTCGGCACCACGTCGATCGAGAAGTCCGAGCAACTTGCCGAGCTGCTGCGCAAGGAAGGCTGGGAGCAGCACGATTTCACCGATCCCAATGCGTTCGCCGCGCTTTATTCGGGCGATGACGGCGCCATGAAGACCAAGGTGTTCGCCATCCTCAACGCGCGCTACCACGAGCAGGAAGCCTTCATCGTCTCGCAGGCGGGCGTTCCGGGCGCCATCACCATCGCCACCAACATGGCCGGCCGCGGCACCGACATTCAGCTCGGCGGCAACGCCGACATGCGCATCCGCCAAGAACTGGCCGACGTCACCGACTGGGCCGCGCGCGACAAGGATCCGCGCGCCGCGAAAATCCGCGAGCAGGTTGCGCGGCTGAAGGAAAAGGCGCTCGCCGCCGGCGGGCTTTACGTTCTCGGCACCGAGCGGCACGAGAGCCGGCGCATCGATAACCAGCTGCGCGGCCGCTCTGGACGCCAGGGCGATCCCGGACATTCCAAGTTCTTCCTGTCGCTGGAAGACGACCTGATGCGCATCTTCGGCTCCGACAAGCTGGACGGGATGCTGCAAAAATTGGGCTTGAAGGAAAACGAAGCGATCGTTCATCCCTGGATCAACAAGGCGCTGGAGAAGGCGCAACAGAAGGTCGAGGCGCGCAACTTCGACATCCGCAAGAACCTGCTCAAGTTCGACAACGTGATGAACGATCAGCGCAAGGTGATCTTCGAGCAGCGGCTCGAACTCATGCGCGACGAAACGGTGGTCGAGACTGTCACCGACATGCGCCATGCCCTGATCGAGGACCTGGTCGCCAAGTACATCCCCGAGAACGCGTATCCCGAACAATGGGATGTCGCGGGCCTCGACAAGGCCGTGCGGGAAATTCTCACCATCGATCCGCCGGTTGCCGCCTGGGCAAAAGAGGAAGGCATCGCGGACGAAGAGGTGCGCGAGCGCATCATCAAGCAGGCCGATGAGTGGATGGCCGGCAAGGTCGCCAAATGGGGCGCCGAGGTGATGCGTTACGTCGAGAAGTCGCTGCTGTTGCAGACGCTTGATCATCTCTGGCGCGAACATCTGCTCATGCTTGAGCATCTGCGGCAGGTGATCGGCTTGCGCGGCTACGGCCAGCGCGATCCGCTCAACGAGTACAAAGCCGAGGCGTTCAATCTGTTCGAGGGCATGATCGCGCAATTGCGCGAGTCGGTCACCGCGCAGCTCATGCGCGTGGAAGTCGTGCAGGAGCAGCAGGGCGACGAGGCCGCCAAGCTACCGTACATGGAAGCGCACAAGATCGATCCCTCCACCGGCGAGGACGAGATGGCGCTCGCCAATGGCGGCTCCGCACAGGCCTCGCGCAACGGCACCGCGGCGGCACGCGATCCGAAAAATCCGGCGAGTTGGGGCAAGGTCGGCCGCAACGAATTATGCCCGTGCGGTACCGGCAAAAAATACAAGCACTGTCACGGGCAATATACGTAAAATAGATTATTGGCGCGGCTAAACGCCGAGCTTCGTCTGCGCCAGCTTCTTGCGGAACGGCCGGTCGCGCTTGAGATGCCATTCGCGGCTCATGGCCTTGCGCCGTGACTTGTATTTTTCAGAATACAGCAGCACCCAAAACCGTCCGCGCGTCGAGCGCGCGCCTTTGCCGGCATTGTGCTGGGCGAGACGCCGCTCGATATTATTTGTCCAGCCGACATAGGTCAGATACCGGCTCTTGCCGGACGTGCCGAGGACGTAGACGAAGCAATCCATCGGCTGCGGCAACGTCAGGGCTTGAAAAATGCCGGGTCGTTGAGTGCGCGTGTCATGACGTCGATCATATCCGCCGCGCCTTCGTCGCCGCGGCCGTCGAGCAGCTCCCACATCTTCCGCAAGTTCGCGCGTAGCGGCGCTTTGAGCGAAGGATCGATTTCGATCAGCGTACGCGCCAGGCAAAACACCAAAGCCTCGGTGCCCATCTTGGCCTGATCCAAAGTTTTAGCCATCGCATCCTCCGTGTTCGCCGATTACGCGCCGTGCGGCGTCGAATCTACTGTGGGACTGTTCGACCGAAGTCATACGCAATTTTTTGCCGGCGCGCGATATTGCCGGCGATGAAATTCAGGCGAGATCGATGAAGCGAATGCCGGACGCGGTCCGTATCAGCGGTTCGCGAAAGCGCCGACTGGCACGACCGGCTGCGCGCCGGAAAGAAGTCCCGCTTTGCTCGCCGCCGGTGCGGCGAAGGAACTGCGCATCGAAGACGAGTCAGGCTGCACGGCCGCTTCCTCGACGGCGCGAGGCTTCGGCTGGACGGCGGGAGCGCGCGCCACGGCCTTCGGGGGTTCGGGCGCCGGCGCCGGTTTCGGCTCCACGATGGGTGCGCGGGCAACGGCCTTCGGAGCAGGCGGCTCAGGCGCGGGCGGCGGTGTGACGACAGGTGCGCGGGCGACGACTTTCGGCGCGGGCGGCTCAGGCGCTGGTTGCGGCTGCACGACAACAGGCGCACGGGCCACGGCCTTCGGGGCGGGCGGTGGCTCATAAGCTGGTGGTGGTGGCGCGACAGGCGCACGCGCGACGGCAACCTTCGGCGCCGGTTCAGGCTGCGGCTGCGCGACAGGCGCGCGGGCCACGACGGGTTTGGGTGCAGGCCACGCCACCGGATCGGGTTTCGGCCACGCGGCGGCAGGCGCTGGGTTTGCCGCTGCAACCTTGGGCGCTGGCGGTTCCGGCTCGTATTTCGGTTCCGGTTTCACGGGCGCGCGCGATGCCGTGCGGTAGACCGGTTCGGGCTTCGTCTTCGGTGCCGACGCGGCGGAAGCCACCACGGTTTCGCGAGCTTGAGGTTCGCTCTCGACCGGCGCCGGTTTCGCCTGGTTCGTATTTCCAAACATGTTGCCGATCAGGCTTGCGATCGTCTTCGGAGCCTCGGGCTCCGGGGCGCTGCCTTCCTTCGTGAGCGGCGCGGGACGCGGAACCGGAACGTTCGCCGCCACCATGACCGGCGCGGGTCTGGGCGGGGGCGCGGGTTCTTCAGCTTCCACCGGGAACGACGCGGACGGCGGGATGACGTGGCCGGGGATGGTGCCGGGCGCAGGCGTGAGGAAGGCTTTGCGGTCGATGTTCTGCAGCGAGACGCCCTGTTCGAGCTTGGCGAGGAAGATCGGGTTCATGCCGCCATCGACGCCGGCGCGGTTCGGCGCCAGCGGCGTGCCGCGCGCGACCAGTTCGGCGGTCTGAATTTCATCCTGCCGGCGTTTCTCGTTGATGGCGTCGCGGATGTCGCGCGGTATTTCGAATACCGGGCACTTGCCCCTCGAATTGAATGAGACCGGCCGTGACGCATTCTCCGGCGCAACTGCGTCGAAGACGTAGCGCTTCTCGCAGACGTCCACCTTCGGCTCTTGGCGTGTCACTTCGAAATGATCATAGCCCTGCTTGATCATTTTCCAGTAGGCGATGTGCGGACTGTTGCGGTGCTTGGCCATGTTCACCGGCGTCATGCGGAACGGATACGCCTGAACCTGAAACGATTTCTGTCCGCCGAAGAACGACTCGCGCGCCAGCGCGTAGATTTCCGTCATCTGCTCGTCGGTCATCGCGTAGCAACCGCGCGAGGAGCAGTCGCCGTGCACCATCAGGAATTGTCCGGTGCGGCCGTTGGCGGAGTCATATGAGTTGGGAAAGCCCATATTGAACGCGAGATAATATTGCGAGTTCGGATTCATCAAGCCGGGAGTGATGTTGTAGAAACCTTCCGGCGCCTGACGGTCGCCTTCCTTGACCTTCGGGCCAAGGTCACCCGACCAGCGGCAGATCGGATAGCTTTTCAGCAGCGCGTATTTGCCGTCGCGGTCCTGCTTCCACACTTCCAGTTCGGCTTCGGTCTTGAAGATGCGGACAAGGATCGGAGAGTCCTTGCTCATTTTTTTCTGCTCGATCTCGGCGAGCATTTTGTCGGAGAGCGGCGCGAGCGCGCGGCCGGGCATCATGCCGCTTTCGCCATAGCAACCGGCAAGCGAAATCGCGGCGGCAACGGCCGCGGACGCCAGCAACGTGCGGGCAAGAGGGCGACGGCTCAAACGCGGTTACTCCCCGAAGGGCTCCTCGTAAGCCCTTATTGAATAACCGTTATCCTTAAGATGTGTCTTTCGCAAGGCAAACGGCCCGCGGTGCAACGGCCGGCCAAGGCTATGGTGAAGCAAAAGTAAATTCAGCCGCTTAGGCCATATAGAATCCAGCATGGAATATAAGTTCTGCGCCGCCGGCGGGGACGCCGGCTGCTGAATCCGGTGGTCTTTTCCGGTTTATACAGGCGGGAATACTTATCGAGTGCGGGATTGCGAGCGGCGAATGCTCCGCTCAACCTGTCGTCCGGCCCATCGCCAGGAATTTTTCGCGGCGTTGGCGGCGCACGGTATCGCGGTCGAGCCCGCGCAGTTCCGATAATGCGTTGGCAATGGCCTGGCCGACGGCCGCCATGGCGGCGGCGGGGTCGCGATGCGCGCCGCCGTTTGGTTCCGGCACGATCATGTCGATGACGCCGAAGCGCACCATGTCTTGCGCGGTGATCTTCATGTTGGTCGCGGCTTCCTGCGCCTTGGATGTGTCGCGCCACAAAATCGAGGCGGCGCCTTCCGGCGAGATCACGCTGTAGATGGAGTGCTCAAGCATCAGCACGCGGTTGGCGGTGGCGATCGCGATGGCGCCGCCGGAGCCGCCTTCGCCCAGGATGACGGCGACATTCGGCACGCCGATGGCGAGACAGGTTTCCGTCGAACGCGCGATGGCTTCCGCCTGGCCGCGCTCTTCCGCGCCGATGCCGGGATAAGCGCCGGCGGTATCGACCAGGCAGATGACGGGGATGTCGAAGCGGTCGGCCATTTCCATCAGGCGCACTGCCTTGCGGTAGCCCTCGGGGCGCGCCATGCCGAAGTTGTGCTTGAGGCGGCTTTCGGTGGTCGAGCCCTTCTCGTGGCCGATCACGCAAACGCTTTCACCGCGGAAGCGGCCGAAGCCGCCGACGATGGCTTCGTCCTCGCCGTATTTGCGGTCGCCCGCGAGCGGCACGAAACTTTCAATCAGCGTTGAAATGTAATCGAGGCAATGCGGGCGCTCCGGGTGGCGCGCGACTTGCGTCTTCTGCCAGGGGGTGAGGCCGGTATAGAGCTCTTTCAGCGCGAGCGCGGCCTTTACCTCCAGCTTTGAGATCTCGTCGCCGACGGCGACGGCGTTGCCGCTCGCTTCCATCGCGCGCAACTCTTCGACCTTGGCCTCCAGTTCGGCCACGGGCTTTTCGAAGTCGAGGTAACTACGCATGCGTTATCGCAGTGATTCCGGGGGTTGGGGTGGCAACGCGAGGATTCGCGAAACTGGCCTTTGCGCGGGCATCTAGTCAAGCAAAGCGGTTAAGGGCGTCTTGACGATAACTCATTCGTCCGCCAGCGGGTGCAGGTCGCGCACCAGGCTCTTGAGCCGGCCCTCCAGCACATGGGTGTAAATCTGCGTCGTCGAGATGTCGGCATGGCCGAGCAGCGTCTGGACGACGCGCAAATCGGCTCCGTTGTGCAGCAAGTGGCTGGCGAAGGCATGGCGGAGCACATGCGGGCTGACCCGGTCGGCTGAAATCCCGGCTTGGGCGGCGAGTTCTTTCAGTTCGCGGGCAAAATGCTGCCGGGTGAGATGCCCGCTGTCGCCAAACGAGGGGAACAGCCATTTCGACTTTTCGGATTTGGCCTTCGCACGCAGCGCGAGATATTCGGTCATGACGCGCTTGGCCGCGTCGTTGAGAGGAACCAGCCGCTCCTTGCCGCCCTTGCCGCGCACGATCAGCATGTTCTGGTCGCGGCGCGCCGCTGCGGCGGGCAGTGCGACCAGTTCGGATACGCGCAGGCCAGTCGCGTAGACGACTTCGAGCAGGCACGCGAGCCGCAGCGCGCGCAGCCGCTCCGGCAGAGGTTGCGCTTCGTCGTTCATCGACGCGCGAGATTGCGTGAGAAGCGAATCGACTTCCGCGACGGAAAGAATTTTCGGCAGGCTGCGTCCGCGCTTGGGGCCTTCGAGCACCGCGGCGGGATCGTCGGCGCGGCGCCCCTCGGCGTAGAGGAAGCGATAAAGCTGCCGCGCAGCGGAGAGCCGCCGCGCCACCGTCGCGCTTTTGAAATTTTGCCGAGCGAGAGAGCTTAAGTAACCGCGCAGGTCGTCGGTCGTCGCGTTGCCGAGCGTTCGGCCGCGCTCGCGCAGATGCGCGGTCAAATCGGCAAGGTCGCGGCCATAAGCGGAAAGCGTGTTCGCGCCAGCGCCGCGCTCGGCCGCCAGCATGTCGAGGAACAGCTCAACCTGCGTTGCGTCGGCTTGTTTTGCTTGAGGGCTTGGCTCGCGGGCCATCGTGATGCCCGGTTATGGCGTCAGCGGTTTTTGTAGAACTTGTCGGGCGGCACCGTGACGATGATCTCGCGCGGCTTTAGCTGGACGAAGGTGGCGAGCGAAAATACGGCGCCATAGGCCAATCCGCCAAGAATGCCGACAAACAGTAGAAATCTGAACAGACTGGGCATCTTGGAAACTCACGCGCTGCGCCGCACGGACATGCGATAGGGCGGGAGTACGACCACGATATGGCAAACCTGGCAAGAGCAGCGTTCTCGGTTGTCTCGCGGAATAGTTTATGATGGAACCGTTGCGCCGATTTGGGAAGGCCCGTGATGCCCGATATTATTGCCCATAAAGCGGACGAAGACGGTCCGGATAGCGCGCTGGGAAGCGCGATTGTCGCGGCGCTCGGCCGCCGTTCGGTCGTGCTCGTCGGCATGATGGGCGCCGGCAAATCGGCAATCGGACGCCGGCTCGCAAGCCGGCTCGGGATTCCGTTCATGGATGCCGATGCCGAAATCGAGAAGGCCGCCGGCATGAAAATCCCGGAAATGTTCGAGACGCACGGCGAGGCCTATTTCCGCAACGGCGAAGCACGCGTGATTGCGAGGCTGCTCGCTGAAAATGGTCCGCAGGTGCTCGCCACCGGCGGCGGCGCTGTGATGAACGAGCAGACGCGCGCCGCGATACACGCCAACGGCATATCGGTGTGGCTCAAAGCCGAGTACGAAGTTCTCATGCGCCGCGTGAAACGCCGTCCAAACGCCGACCGTCCCATGCTCAAGGGCGATCCGGCCGAGCGGCTCAAGCAACTGATGACGGAGCGCGAGCCGGCCTATGCCGGGGCCGACGTCACCGTGCAATCGCGCGACGTGCCGCACGACACCATCGTCGATGAAATCATCGCCGCGCTGGCGGGGCCGCTCGGGGTGCCGGTGCAAAATTCCACGCTTGCAGCGACGGAGGGCCGGTCATGAACGCGCCCCACCGTGACGGAGAAACTATCGTTGTGAATGTTGCGCTCGGTGCGCGCGCATACGACATCGCCATCGGCCGCGACCTGCTTGGTTCGCTCGGCGCGCGCATCAAGGCGCTGCGGCCGGACGCCAAGGTTGCCATTGTCACCGATGAGACGGTGGCGAAGCATCATCTTGCAGCAACGGAAGCCTCGCTCGCGTCCGCCGGGATTGCTTTCTCGCGGGTGATCGTGCCGGGCGGCGAAAGCTCGAAAAGCATCGCGACGTTCGAGCAGGTTTGCGAGGCGCTGATCGCGGCGCGCATCGAGCGTGGCGATCTCGTTATCGCGCTCGGCGGCGGCGTTGTCGGCGACCTCGCCGGATTTGCCGCGGCGGCGGTGCGGCGCGGGCTCGATTTCGTGCAGGTGCCGACGTCGCTGCTGGCGCAAGTGGATTCTTCCGTCGGCGGAAAAACCGGCATTAATTCCAGGCACGGCAAAAATCTGATCGGCGCGTTCCATCAGCCGGTGCTGGTCGTTGCCGACACCGCGCTGCTCGACACGCTGCCCGCGCGCCAGTTTCGCGCCGGTTATGCGGAGGTCGTGAAATACGGATTGCTCGGCGATGCCGCGTTCTTCTCGTGGCTGGAAGCCAACGGGCCGGACATTTTTGCCGGGGGGCCGGCGCGCGAGCATGCCATCGCGGTGTGTAGCCGCGGCAAGGCGGGAATCGTCAGCCGCGACGAACGCGAGATGGGCGAGCGTGCGCTCCTTAACCTCGGGCACACTTTCGGCCACGCCTTCGAGGCCGCCGCCGGTTTCTCCGACCGGCTGCTGCATGGCGAAGCCGTCGCGTTCGGCATTACGCTGGCGTTCGAGTTTTCCGCGCGCAAAGGCCTGCTGCCGGCCAGTGATGCCGCGCGCGCCGCCCGCCATCTTGCGGGAGCCGGTTTGCCAACCCATCTCAAGGACTTGGCTGGGCCGCTGCCGGATGCCGACCGCCTGATGGAACTGATCGCGCAGGACAAAAAAGTGAAACGCGGCAAGCTCACCTTCATTCTGGTGCGCGGCATCGGCGCGGCATTTGTCGCACCCGACATCGATGCGGCCGAAGTGCGCGCGTTCCTGGCCGAGAAACTTGGCGCGTGATCGCGAAAAGCGGCGCCGGTTTTCGGGTAAGATCACGCGTCAAGGAAGATTCTAGGAAATGAGCACCTACGACTGGCTCTCCTTTGCCATCGTGCTGATCTGTCTGCTGGTGTCGGCGTTCTTTTCCGGCAGCGAGACGGCGCTGACCGCATCCTCGCGCGCGCGCATGATGCGGCTCGAGAAACACGGAAATCGCCGCGCGAAGATCGTCAATCGCCTGCTGCTGGCGCGCGAGCGTTTGCTCGGCGCACTGCTGTTCGGCAACAACGCAGCCAACATCGCGGCATCCACGCTGGCGACGAGTGTTTTTCTCGCCTGGTTCGGCGACGCCGGCGTGATCTACGCCACCATCGTCATGACCGTGCTGGTCGTGGTGCTTGCCGAGGTGCTGCCGAAGACGGCGGCGATCAACGCCCCCGATCGCATCGCGCTCGCGGTCGCGAAACCGATGGACTGGGTGGTCAGTCTGTTCGGCCCGGTGCTGATGGGCGTCGAGACGTTGGTGCGCTGGCTGCTCAAGCCGATGGGAATCAATGTCGGCGAGAACCAGCCGGTGCTGTCAGCACATGAGGAATTGCGCGGCGCGGTCGATCTTCTGCATCACGAAGGTGGCGTCGAGAAGCACGACCGCGACATGTTCGGCGGCGTTCTTGATTTGAACGAACTCGAAGTCTCCGACGTGATGATCCACCGCACCAAGATGATCACCGTGAAGGCGGACGATCCGCCGCAGGACGTGGTGAACGCGGCGATGGCGGCCCCGGTCACGCGTTTGCCGCTGTGGCGCGAGACGCCGGAAAACATTATCGGCGTGCTGCACGCCAAGGATTTGCTGCGCGCTTTGCACGCGACGGAAGGCGATGCTTCCAAGATCGATGTCACCGCGATCATGACGCCGCCGTGGTTCGTGCCCGACACCACGCCGCTGTCCGAGCAACTCAAGGCGTTTCGCCGGCGCAAGACGCCGTTCGCGCTGGTGGTGGACGAGTACGGCGAGGTGATGGGTCTCGTCACGCTCGAAGATATTCTGGAAGAGATCGTCGGCGACATCACCGACGAGCATGACGTTGTGGTGCCGGGCGTGCGGCGGCAGCCGGACGGTTCGGTCAATGTCGACGGTGCGGTGCCGATCCGCGATCTCAATCGTGTCATGGATTGGAACCTGCCCGACGAGGAAGCGACCACCATTGCGGGGCTTGTCATCCACGAGGCGCGCTCGATACCGGAACCGGGACAGAGCTTCACTTTCCACGGCTTCCGCTTCCGCGTGTTGCGCCGCTCGCGCAACCGCATCACCACGCTCCGCATCCAGCCGCTTGCGCGCAAGCCCGCCGCGAAGGCAGGATGATCTCCAACAATGAGTGACGGCCATCTCATGGCCGCTTAGGGGAGGAAAATCGTGCGGGTATTTAATCACACGCGCATTCTCGGTTTCGCCGCGCTGATCGCTGCTTGCTTTATGAGCGCGGCTTCGGCGCAGAATTATCCCGATCGTCCAATCCGCCTGATCGCGCCGTTTCCCGCCGGCGGTCTTGCCGACGTGCTCGCCCGCGCGGTCGGCGATGAGATGTCGAAATCGCTCGGCCAGCCGGTCATCGTCGAGAACCGCGCAGGCGCCGGCGGCAATGTCGGCGCCGATGCGGTCGCCAAGGCCGCGCCCGACGGCTACACGCTGCTGATGTCATCGGCGGGAATTCTCACCGCCAACCAGTTTCTCTATTCCAAGATGCCGTTCGATCCGGAAAAAGATTTCATCCCGGTGTCGATCGTCGCCGACATGCCGATGATGGTGGTGGTCAATCCGAAGGTCGAAGCCAAGACGCTGCGGGAACTGGTGGCGATGGCGCGCGCCAATCCGGGCAAGCTCAATTTTGGCTCGCCCGGCATCGGCACCACTGGCCATCTCGGCCTGGCGCTAATGCTGCATGCCGCGAAGGTTCAGATCACGCATGTGCCGTATCGCGGCGCGGCGCCCGCCATTACCGATCTTGTCGGCGGGCAGATCGACGGCGTCGTCGACAATCCGCCGACGGTGCTGCCGCATATCAATGAGGGGCGGCTGCGCGCGCTCGCGGTCACCGCCAAGCAGCGCCTCGCGCTGCTGCCCGATCTTCCCACCACGGCGGAAGCGGGCGTCGCCAATTACGAGGCGTCGTCCTGGTTCGGCATCGCAGTTCCCGCCGGTACGCCGCCTGCCGTCGTCGCGCGGCTGCACAAGGAGATCGTGGCGGCGCTGCGCCAGCCCGCGATGGCGGAGCGCTTTGCGAAAACCGGCGCGCGTCTGGTCGGCAACAGTCCGGAGGATTTCGCCAAGCAAATCCGCGCCGAGCGGGTGCAATGGGGCGAGGTCATTCGCGCGGCGAACATCAGGGCGGATTGAAATTCAGGCGACGGTCGCTTCGCCCGGCGCCGATGCGTGGATGGCAAGCGCGTGCACGCCGCCTGCCAGTTCGCTTGCCAGCGCCTGGTTGATCATGCGGTGGCGTTCGATTCGGCTCTTATTTTTGAAGGCCTGCGACACAATATAAACCCTGTAATGGGTCTCGCCGCCCGGGCGATCCCCGGCGTGGCCGGCATGCAGGTGCGATTCATCCACCACCTTCAGGCTTTCAGGCGTGAAGGCTTTCGATAATTTTTCGCTGATAGTTTGTTCGGTGCGCATGCCGTTTCGCTTAAAGCCTCTTGTGCCAAAAGGTCAATGTGATTTGCCGTGTCGAAATCGATGAAAGTTCGCTGTCAAGACTTGTACGCGCCAGCCACAAACCCGCATACTGACCGGTCATGAAATTCGACTCACCTCTTTTCGACCGCGTTCGCGTCAAGCCGTCCAAGGACCGGCGGCCGCGCAACGATACGCCGGCGTGCAACTGGCCCGGCTGCGCCGAGCCCGGAGCCCATCGCGCGCCGAAAGGGCGGGCGCGCGAGAAGGATTACTGGAACTTTTGCCTCGCGCATGTGCGCGAATATAACGCGTCGTACAATTTTTTCGCCGGCATGAGTGACGATGCCGTGCTGGCCTATCAGAAAGACGCGCTCACCGGTCATCGGCCGACCTGGAAGATGGGCACCGGCAAGCGCGGCGCCGACCATCCCGGCATGGACACTGCCACCGACCCGATCGGGATGTTTCACGAAATGGGCGGGCGCAGCACCTCGCGGCCCGATCCCGAGCACAAGCCGGAAAAGCGGATGATCCGCAACGCCGAGCGCAAGGCGTTCGAGACAATGGGCGTGGAAGCCAGCGTCACGGCGGCCGAGCTGAAGATGCGTTTCAAGCTACTAGTGAAGCGCCATCATCCCGACGCCAATAACGGGGACCGCTCGACCGAAGACAAGCTGCGCGCGATCATCGAAGCGTACAACTATTTGAAATCAGTAGGGTTTAGCTAAATTTTATTGCGGTTTCTTGCGGCATTTCCTTCTGCTAGGTTGCTCGCGTTATCCGCTTTGAACCCCTACCTGTAGTGTGCCCGTTGACGGGCCACGGAGTTGCAATGACGACCGCCACCCAAGACGTCGCCGGCCTGCCCGACATGAAAGTGTCGATCCGGCAGATGTTCGGCATCGACAGCGACATGGAAGTGCCGGCCTATTCCAAGGCTGGCGAGCACGTGCCGGATATCGACTCGGATTACCGCTTCGACCGTCCGACCACGCTCGCGATCCTTGCAGGCTTTGCCAAAAACCGCCGCGTGATCGTCACCGGCTATCACGGCACCGGCAAGTCGACGCATATCGAACAGGTGGCGGCGCGGCTCAACTGGCCGATGGTGCGCGTCAATCTCGACAGCCACATCAGCCGTATCGATCTGGTCGGCAAGGACGCCATCGTGCTCAAGGATGGCAAGCAGATCACGGAATTCCGCGATGGCATTTTGCCGTGGGCCTATCAGCACAATGTCGCGCTCTGCTTCGACGAATACGACGCAGGCCGCCCGGACGTGATGTTCGTGATCCAGCGCGTGCTGGAATCTTCCGGCCGGTTGACGCTGCTCGACCAGAGCCGCGTGATCAAGCCGCATCCGGCGTTCCGCCTGTTCGCCACCGCCAACACGGTTGGCCTCGGCGACACGTCGGGCCTCTATCACGGCACGCAACAGATCAACCAGGCGCAGATGGATCGCTGGTCGATCGTCACGACGCTGAATTATCTGCCGCACGACAATGAAGTCGAGATCGTGCTGGCCAAGGCCAAGCATTACCGCAACGAACAGGGCCGCGACATCGTCAACAAGATGGTTCGCGTCGCCGACTTGACGCGTAACGCTTTCATGAACGGCGATATCTCGACCGTGATGAGCCCGCGCACGGTGATCACCTGGGCGGAGAACGCCGACATCTTCCAGGATATCGGCTTTGCCTTCCGCCTCACGTTCCTGAACAAATGCGACGAGTTGGAACGGCCGATCGTTGCGGAGTTCTATCAGCGCTGCTTCGGCGTCGAGTTGCCGGAGTCTTCCGTCAACGTTGCGTTGTCTTAAAAGCGGGCCTCTCCGCATTTTCCCCGGAGAGGAACACGACCGATGGCTTCCAACATCAAAGGCAAATCGCCTGCCAAGGATTCCCCGACCGAGCCGTTCAAGCGGGCGGTCGCAGGATGCCTGCGCGCCATCGCCAAGAAGCCCGATCTTGAGGTCGCCTTTGCCGCCGAACGCCCCGGCCTGATGGGCGGCAAAGCGCGGCTCCCCGAGCCGCCGCGCAAGCTCAGCAAGCATGATGCGGCCATTGTGCGCGGCCATTCCGATTCGATTGCGCTGCGGCTCGCCTGCCATGACCCGTCGATGCATCGCCGCCTGCAGCCCGGCGGCCAGCAGGCGCGCGCGGTTTTCGAGGCTGTGGAGCAGGCGCGCGTCGAAGCCATCGGCGCGCGGCGCATGGACGGCGTGGCGAAGAATCTCACCGCCATGCTCGACGATAAATTCCATCGCGGCAAATTTGACGAAATCACCGACCGCGCCGACGCGCCAATTGAAGAAGCGCTCGCCATGCTGGTGCGCGAGCGGCTTACCGGCATGGCCCCGCCGCCGGCGGCGAAGAAGCTGGTCGATCTGTGGCGTCCGCTGATTGAGGACCGCGCCGCGCGCAGCCTCGACAAGCTGGAAGACTTGGTCGAGGACCAGCATCAATTCGGGGACGCGGTGCACGATCTGCTCGACGCCCTGGAAATGGGTGAGGACCGCAGCCGCGATTCCGAGGACGAGGACGAAGACAAAGGCGAGGAAGAGCGCCGCAAGCAGGAGTCGGGCGAGAACGGCGATGCCGCCGACGCCGACGAGATGCAGCGCATGAGTCTTGAGGATGCCGAAGTCTCGGCCGAGGAAATGCCTGACAGCGCCGCGGAAGCGACCGATGCGCCGACTTCCGACATGGCGGACGACAGCGAGATGGGCGATGCCGAAACGCCGGGCGAGCCGTGGCGGCCGCGCCAGAACGGCGCCAACGAGCCGCGCGGGCCCGACTACAAGGCGTTCACCCACAAGTTCGACGAAATGGTCGCGGCCGAGGAATTGTGCGAGGCGGACGAACTCGACCGCCTGCGCGGCTATCTCGACAAGCAGCTTTCGCATTTGCAAGGCGTCGTCGCGCGGCTGGCCAATCGCCTGCAGCGCCGGCTGATGGCGCAGCAGAACCGCTCGTGGGAATTCGATCTCGAAGAGGGCCAGCTCGATCCGGCGCGGCTCTCGCGGGTCATCACCGATCCGCTGCATGCGCTCTCGTTCAAGCACGAAAAGGATACGACGTTCCGCGACACGGTGGTGACGTTGCTGCTCGACAATTCAGGATCGATGCGCGGGCGCCCGATCACGGTGGCGGCGACATGTGCGGACATTCTCGCGCGCACGCTTGAGCGCTGCGGCGTCAAGGTCGAGATCCTCGGCTTCACCACGCGGGCGTGGAAGGGCGGGCAGTCGCGCGAATCCTGGCTCACCGCAGGCAAGCCGCCGAATCCCGGCCGGCTCAACGATCTGCGCCACATCATCTACAAATCGGCGGATGCGCCCTGGCGCCGCGCGCGCAAGAACCTCGGATTGATGATGCGCGAAGGATTGCTGAAAGAGAACATCGACGGCGAGGCGCTCGACTGGGCGCACAAGCGTCTGCTCGCTCGCTCCGAGCAGCGAAAGATTTTGATGATGATTTCCGACGGCGCGCCGGTCGATGACTCGACGCTCTCGGTCAATCCCGGAAATTATCTCGAACGTCACTTGCGCTGGGTCATCGAGGAGATCGAGACCCGCTCGCCGGTCGAACTCATCGCCATCGGCATCGGTCATGACGTTACGCGCTACTATCGCCGTGCGGTCACCATCGTCGATGCCGAGGAGTTGGGTGGCGCGATGACCGAGAAGCTGGCCGAACTGTTCGACGACCAGAGCGTGCCCGATCAGCGTCCGCGCCGGCGCAGGCGGGTCGCGTGAGCCAGACGACCGGCGCGAATTGGTCCCGGCCGGCTTCGCTTCTTGCCGGTCTTTTTTTCATTGCCACGTTTCCGGCCATCGCCGACGCGCCACGCCCGGTCGGGCCGCCGGTTGCGATCGAGATACGCGCGACGCCGATCGCCTCGTTCGATAATCGCGATGCCTCGCGCCGGCAATTCGGCTCGCTGGAATTCCGCGGCGGATTGGTTCTCACGTCGAGCGACAAGGATTTCGGCGGTATTTCCGCGATCCGTATCGCCGCCGACGGCGCGAACTTCATTTCCCTTTCGGACAAGGGCCGCTGGCTGCGCGGCCGCATCGTTTATGAGGAAGCCCGCCCAGCCGGCATCGCCAACGCTGAAATGGCGCCGATTCTGGGACCCGACGGGCGTCCGCTCAGCGAGCGCGGGTGGTTCGATACCGAATCTCTCGCCGATGACGGCGGCACGCTTTATGTCGGCATCGAGCGCGTCAACGAGATCGTTCGCTTCGACTACGCGCGCGACGGATTGCTGGCGCGCGGCCAGCCGGTCGCGGCGCCGCCCGATATCAAGAGTTTTCCCTACAACAGGGGGTTGGAGGCGCTGGTGTTCGTGCCGCGCGGCTCGCCGCTCGCCGGCACGCTGATTGCCATTTCGGAACGCGCGCTCGACAAGGATGGAAACATCCGCGCTTTCATGATCGGCGGAATGACCCCGGGCGCTTTCAGCGTCAAACGAAGCGACGACTACGACATCAGTGATGCGGCGCTGCTGCCAGGCGGCGATCTGCTGCTGCTGGAGCGGCATTACTCGATCGCGCGCGGCGTCGCCATGCGGATGCGGCGCATCGCGCAGAAAAACGTGCGGCCGGGCGCGCTGGTCGATGGCCAGGTGCTGGTCGAGGCTGATCTCGGATTTCAGATCGACAACATGGAAGGCCTCGCGGTCCATCGCACGGCGCAGGGCGAGGTCGTGCTCACGCTGGTGTCGGATGATAATTTCTCCGCCATCCAGCGCACGATATTGCTGCAGTTCACGCTGCTGGAGCCATAACCGCCCGCTTAAAAAGCAAAAGGCCGGGACGAACCCGGCCATGATGCAATTTCGCTGGCGTCTTGAATTACGCAGCTTCGCCCAATTTTTTGACGATCTGGCGCTTGAGTTCGAGCACCTTGGGCGCCAGCTGGGTGTCGTCGGCCTTCATCAGGAAGGCATCGAACCCGCCGCGATGGTCCACGGTCTTGAGCGCATTGGCTGAAATCCGCAGGCGGAACGAGCGGCCGAGCGCGTCCGAAATAAGCGTGACGTTGCGCAGGTTCGGGAAGAACCGCCGCTTGGTCTTGTGATTGGAATGGCTGACCTTATGGCCCACCTGGGGCCGCTTGCCGGTCAGGTCGCAGCGAAACGCCATGACTAAAACCCTCGAAATGCAGGCGCGGATGAGCGCCAATCCTTGATCGATCATCGTTTGAAGACGGCGGACGTATAGTGGACGGGCCCCGCAGGCGTCAAGCTAACGAAGCTGCCAATGAGGCCGAAAGGGCTGTTCCGGCGGCCTTAAGGACCTCCCAAGGCAGGCATCACATAATCGACTCAATCCCGCTCGACAGAGAAACCTCGATTAGCCGTCTTAAATCCACAATGACCGGACATGTTTCGTCCCCGTCCCCCGCTGACGTGGCGATTTTCACTGCCGGTTATATATAGTGCCCGGAATCACTTAAGACGGGATGCGCGGGCGCCGGTCCGATCAAGGGCTGAGCGCTTGCCGATGCAAGGAAGCGAATTCGTGTTGGCACGGTCCCGGCAAATTCTTCGATCGGCGGTTCTGTTCGCCGTTGCCTTGGGCGCGTGCGAAGGCGTTTGCGTTGTCGCGGCGCAAGCCCAGGGCAAGCTTGAGGCGCAATACACCGCCTCGCTCGCCGGCGTCACGCTCGGCAAGGGAACCTGGATCGTCGACATCGGCGATACGCAATACACCGCGGCGGCGAGCGGCTCGACCAGCGGCCTGCTGAAAATTTTCACCAGCGGTCAAGGCACCGGTGCCGCGCGCGGCGTTCTTTCCGCGGCCGGCCAGCCGATGGCGTCGAGCTACGCCGCCAGCGTCAAGCTCGACAAGAAAACCGACGAAGTGCGCATGAGCGTCAACGGCGGTGTGGTGAAGGAATTCCGCGTCGAGCCGCCGGTGACAGCCGATCCCGAGCGCATCCCTATCACCGAGGCGGAGCGCCGCGGCGTCATGGATCCGATGACCGCCTCGCTGGTGCGCATGCCCGGCAACGGCAGCCCGATGGTTCCGGAGGCTTGTCAGCGCACGCTGTCGATTTTCGACGGGCGCATGCGCTACGACCTGAAAATGTCGTTCAAGCGCATGGAAAACGTGAAGGCCGACAAGGGCTATCAGGGACCGGTGATCGTCTGCGCCGTGCACTTTGCCCCCATCGCCGGTTTCATTCCGAGCCGGGCGGCGATCAAATACCTCACAGATTTGCGCGAGGCGGAATCCTGGCTGGCGCCCGTCGCCGGCACGCGCGTGCTGGTGCCTTTCCGCGTACAGGTCCCGACGCCGCTCGGGCTGGCGGTGCTCGAAGCCACCCATTTCGTTTCGGTGCCGCAGCCGGTGCGAGCCGGCGTCCCGACAAAAACGCAGTAAACTGCAACGGCCCCGCTTGACTCCGGGGGGCGGATGCACTCCCGGCGCGCCGTTAACGTTTATCGTCTGCTAACGCGCAGGCATCACGTCCCCGACACCCTATCTTGTGCCAGCGCCGCGCGCGCAAGCCAGATATCGCCGTGAACGAAACTCAACAGGCCCCGAGTCAGCGATTCGGGCGTGTTTCGTTCCAGACTCGTTCCAGACGTTAATCGCGAGCTTTCCGTCCGTCGCATTGTGATACAGAAAGCCTCCCGGACGAGGCCCTGCGAGCCTCTCCGCCAGCCCGGACACTTGATGGCACTCTCGTTTTCCCCGTCGCCGCCCCGCGCGCCCCGCGCCCGCGGGGCCGGCGTAACCGCCGTGTTGGGGCCGACCAACACCGGCAAGACGCACCTCGCCATTGAGCGAATGCTGGCGCATTCGTCCGGCATGATTGGGCTGCCGCTGCGCCTGCTGGCGCGCGAGGTCTACAACAAGGTCGCCGAGCGGGCGGGCAAAGACGCCGTCGCGCTCATCACCGGCGAGGAGAAGATCAAGCCGCCGCATGCGCGGTATTGGGTTTCCACCGTCGAGGCGATGCCGCGCGATCTCGATGTCGCCTTTATCGCCATCGACGAGGTCCAGCTCGGCGCGGATTTCGAGCGCGGACATGTTTTCACCGACCGCCTGCTCAACATGCGCGCGCGCGAGGAGACGCTGGTGCTCGGCGCCGCCACCATGCGGCCGATGGTGGAGAAATTGCTGCCGGGCGCGCACATCGTCAGCCGCCCGCGGCTCTCGCTGCTCACGTTTGCCGGCGAGAAAAAGCTTACCCGGCTGCCGCGCCGCTCGGCCATCGTCGCGTTCTCCGCCGATGAGGTCTACGCCATCGCCGAATTGATCCGCCGCCAGCGCGGCGGCGCGGCGGTGGTGCTCGGCGCGCTTTCACCGCGCACCCGCAATGCGCAGGTCGCGCTGTTTCAATCCGGCGATGTCGATTACCTCGTCGCGACGGACGCCGTCGGCATGGGTCTCAATCTCGACGTCGATCACGTCGCCTTTGCCTCCGACCGCAAGTTCGACGGCTACCAGTTCCGCAAGCTCAATCCGGCGGAGCTGGCGCAGATTGCCGGGCGCGCCGGCCGCGCCATGCGCGACGGAACATTCGGCACGACCGGGCGCTGCCCGCCGTTCGAGCCCGAATTGGTGCAGGCGCTGGAGAGCCACAACTTCGAGCCGATCCGTCTGCTGCAATGGCGCAACACGCAGCTCGATTTCTCCTCCATCGGCGCCCTGCAAGCCTCGTTGGCGGCTAGCCCAACTGAGAGCGGGCTGACGCGCGCGCCGGTTGGCGAGGACATATTGGTCCTCGAACATGCCACGCGTGACGAGGATGTGCGCGCGATCGCGACTGCGCCGAAAGCCATCGAGCGGTTGTGGGAGGTCTGCCAGGTTCCCGATTATCGCAAAATCGCGCCGGCCACCCATGCCGAACTGGCTGTCACCCTCTATGGATTCCTTTGCCGGGAGGGTAAAGTCCCGGATGACTGGTTTGCCCGTCAGGTGGCGCAAGCTGATCGCACCGACGGCGACATCGACACGCTCTCCAACAGGATCGCGCATGTTCGTACCTGGACCTTTGCGGCAAACCGTCCCGATTGGCTGGCGGATCCGGAACATTGGCAGGGCGTTACGCGCGCGGTCGAAGACAAGCTCTCCGATGCTTTGCACGAGCGCCTGTCCGAGCGTTTCGTCGATCGCCGCACCAGCGTCTTGATGCGGCGGCTGCGAGAGAACACCATCTTGGAAACTGAAATTGGGAAAACGGGCGAAGTGGTGGTCGAAGGCCATGTGATTGGCCGGCTCGACGGCTTCATGTTCGCGCCCGATGCGGCGGCTGCAGGCTCCGAGGCGAAAGCGCTCAACGCCGCCGCGCAAAAGGCGCTGGCCGGCGAAATCGATGCGCGCGCTACCAAGCTCTCCCAGGCGTCGAACGATCAGATCGTGCTCGCGGGCGATGGCGCCATCCGCTGGGTCGGCGACGCGGTCGGCAAGCTCACCGCGGGCGACGAAGTGTTGCGCCCGCGCGTGCGCATTCTTGCCGACGATCATCTCACCGGTCCCTCGCGCGATGCCGTTCAGGTGCGGCTCGATCTGTGGCTCAAGACTCACATCGAGAAGCTGCTGGCTCCGTTGTTTGCGCTCACCGCCGCCGAGGACATCACCGGCATGGCGCGCGGGGTTGCCTTCCAGCTGGTCGAAGCGCTTGGCGTGCTGGAGCGGCAGAAGGTCTCGGAGGAAGTCAAAGGCCTCGACCAGCCGTCGCGCGCGACGCTGCGCAAATACGGCGTGCGCTTCGGCGCCTACCACATTTACGTGCCGGGGCTGCTCAAGCCGGGTCCGCGCGCGCTGGCGACGCAGCTTTGGGCGCTCAAGCATCACGGGCCCGAGGTCAAAGGCGTCGATGTATTGCTGCAAGTGGCGGCCAGCGGACGCACGTCGATCCCGGTCGATAAGGAAACGCCGAAGGCGCTTTACAGGACCGCCGGATACCGCGTGTGCGGCGAGCGCGCGGTGCGCGTCGATATTCTCGAACGGCTTGCCGACTTGATCCGTCCGGCGCTGGCCTGGCGCGAAGGCGCACCCGGCGAGAAGCCGGCGGGCGCCATCGAAGGCGGCGGCTTTATCGTGAGCACGGCGATGACGTCGCTTTCCGGCGCATCGGGCGAGGACTTCGCATCGATCCTGCGCGCGCTCGGCTACCGCATGGAGCGGCGGCCAAAACCGGCGGAAACGCCTGCGGCACCGGCGGAAACCACAGCTACGGATACTGCTCCGGCGGCTGAATCGGAATCGCAATCGCTGCTGCCGCAAATGGAACTCTCGCCCTCTCTCGAAGCGCCGGTTGAACCTTCGATTGCGCCGGAAGCCAGCGCACCTGTTGCCGAAGCTTCCGCCGAAACCGCGCCGAAAACCGAGACCGCTGCTGACCCGGCGTTGATCGAGGTCTGGCGTCCCGGCGGACGATCCGAAACACGCCGTCAGCGCCGTCCCCACAAGAGCGCGGCGCAATCTTCTACTGAAGCCGCCACCGCTGGCGCGGAAGCGCCCGCGTCAGGCGATGCACCGGCAACGGCTTCGGGCGAACCCGGCGACAAGCCGGAACACAAGCGCAGCCGCCGTCCGCGCCGTCACCGGCAGAAGCGTCCCGAGCAATCCGGCGGCGCTGAGCAGCAAGCGGGTGCAGAACAGCAGGCGAAGCCCGAGCAGCAAGGCCGTCACAAACACCAGGGACGGCCGGAACGCGATCGCGGCGGGCGCGGTGACACCAATAAGCAGCGCGCACCGGCGCGCGAGCGGCGCGAGAAGGTGGCGGATCCCAATTCGCCTTTCGCCAAGCTCGCGGCGCTCAAGCAGCAGCTCGAGGCCAATGCCAAAGAACGGCGCTGACGGGCGGCGTTGACCCCCTTGGTCCCCCCGGAAACTTTGGACCGGCAGCGCATCGATAAATGGTTGTGGCATGCCCGCATTGTGCGAACGCGTAGTGCCGCCACTGCTCTGACAGCTGCGGGTCATGTCCGCCTCAACGGGCAGCGCATCCTTGCGGCAAGCCATAACGTGGGCGTTGGCGATGTGGTGACGCTTGCGCTCGACCGCTCGGTGCGGGTGGTGAAGGTCGCCGGTTTTGCGGAACGGCGTGGCGCATCGGATGCGGCGCGCGCGCTGTATCAGGATTTGACCGCCACCGGTGGCCCGCCGCCGATATAGACCAGCAATTCCGCCTCGCGTCCCTTGCGTGGTGGTATCCCTTGCGTTAGGGACGCGCGAAATCTAAGCGCCTTCTCGTGGAGTGCCGGATGACCTACGTCGTCAATGAAAGCTGCATCAAGTGCAAGCTCATGGATTGCGTCGAGGTGTGTCCGGTCGACTGCTTCTACGAAGGCGCCAACATGCTGATCATCCACCCGGACGAATGCATCGACTGCGGCGTCTGCGAACCGGAATGCCCGGTGGAGGCGATCAAGCCGGATACCGAGCCCGGTCTGGAAAAATGGCTGGGAATTAACGCCGAATACGCGAAAATCTGGCCGAACATCACGATCAAGAGGGAGCCGCCCGCCGATTCGAAGGACTGGGAGGGGGTCGCGGGCAAAGAGAAATACTTTTCTCCGGAGCCCGGCGAGGGCGACTGATTTTAGGCCGTTTTAGAGCGGCTTCCGGCCCTTCAGGGGCGGGAACTCGTGCCCACGGGCGGGCGTTAACCCAGCGGCGAAAAATTTGCGCGTTTCGCAGGCCTGATTTGTCCTTTTGCACTGCCATAACGCTTTGATTTTGGCCGAAAATGTGCTATATGTAGTTCTATAAGGCGAATAAGCGCCCGAAAGAACGCTCCCCGTGGGGAGCCTATTTTTTCGGAGCCATTCCCGAGGGTCTTTCAGAGGGCGTGCAACCCACGCGTGAGCAGTGGCAGGAAAATCGCGTCAGAAAACGAAGAAGACCTCTTCCGGCGGAAGCCGGAGGAACAAAAAGTCCGCCGCGCCGCGGCGGACCTCGCAGGCCTCGCGTGGCAGTGCCCGCAGCGGGGTTCCCGTCGCCAAGACCGGCCGCCGCAAAGTGGCCGTTGAAGGAGTTTTGCCCGGAATGACCATGAAGAAGACGACTCAACGTCAAGGCTTCAAGACCAACGAATTCATCGTCTATCCGGCCCACGGGGTTGGACAGATTCTGGCCATCGAGGAGCAGGAAGTCGCCGGCGCGAAGCTGGAGCTGTTCGTCATCAACTTCATCAAGGACAAGATGACGCTGCGCGTTCCCACCGCCAAGATCGTCGCGGTCGGCATGCGCAAGCTCGCCGAACCGCCGGTGGTCAAGCGCGCTCTGGAAACGCTGAAGGGCCGCGCGCGCATCAAGCGCACGATGTGGTCCCGCCGCGCGCAGGAATACGAAGCAAAGATCAATTCCGGCGACATCGTCGCCATCGCCGAAGTGGTGCGCGACCTGTTCCGCTCCGAGCAGCAGCCCGAGCAGTCCTACAGCGAACGGCAGCTCTATGAAGCCGCGCTCGACCGGCTCTCGCGCGAGATCGCGGCGGTGCAGAAGGTGACCGAGACCGAAGCGGTCAAGGAAATCGAAGCCGCGCTCGCCAAGGGCCCGCGCCGCGGTCCCAAGCCCGCCGAAGAGGCGGAAGCTGCGGCCGAGGACGAAGCCGCCTGAAAGGCGCCACACGCGAACGCTTAAACGAAAAGCCCGGCAGCGATGCCGGGCTTTTTGCTTTTCAGCCGGTGCGTGCCGTTATTTTCCGCCGAGCGCCTTCGGCAGCATCCGTTGCAGCACGCCGTCGCGGCGGATGAAATAATGCTGGAGCGCGGCGGCGATGTGCAGCGCGACAATCGCCGCCACCGCCCAGCCGAGATAACGATGCAGCACGAAAAGCTTTTCCGACAGCGGCTCATTCTTGCCGACGATCACCGGCAGTTCGAACAAGCCGAAGAACGGTACCGGCGCGCCGAAAGCCGAATGCCCGACATAACCGATGAGGGCCATCGCCAGCACCAGCAGGTAGAGCAATCCATGAACCGCCGAGGAAGCCGTGCGCTCCCAGGCTTTCAGCGTCGGATCGGGCGCGGGCGCGCCGGCGATCAGGCGGTAGGCGATGCGCAGCAGCATCAGGAACAGGATCAGTGCGCCGAACGACTTGTGCAGCATGAAGAGCCTGTTCTGCAGCGGCCCTTCGGGCGCATAGCCCATCGAGATTCCGATCGTGATCACCGACAGGACGCAGATCGCCACCAGCCAGTGCAGTGTTTTCGCGATGGTTGAATAGCCGCCGCTCAAAGTGCCGTAAGACATCGTCGCCTCCGATGATTCCGCCGCCGAATTCGCGGCAGATCATGACCAACGCGCTATCTCGCGGCAAGGTCCGTGCGCGCGGCCTACTCCACGACCAATTTTACCTGATCGCCCGGCTTGAGGCGCTCGTGTGCCGCAAGCCCGTTGAGCACGCGGAAGCGCTCGGCAGGCAGGTGATGGATCGCCATGCGGGCCGCTAGTTTCTCCACCGTGTCGCCGGGTCCGGCGGTGACGACCTTCAGGCGCAGCGGTTTGGCCGACTTGGTCTCGGCGATGCTCATGCGGCGGAATGTCCCAACCGCCTCGCGGAATGAGCGGTCGATCGGCTCGGTCTTGTTCTTGGCGGCGAAAATGAAGCGGTAGACGTCGCTGCCGAAGCGCACGGCGAACAGCCGGAACGACCACTGGTCGCCGCTTGCGGCGGCGGTCGCCACCGGGAAGCCGTTGACGGTGAACTCCTCGATGCTGCGCGGCTCGACGTTCTCGATCCAGCCCGAGGCGAGATAATCCGGCAGCGACTGCTCGGCCGGCACCTGCACGACGTCGAGGCGCAGCGCCTGTCCGCCGCCGTCCTTGATGCCGAGCACCGCCTGCGCGGTGTTGTCGAGCACGAAGCCGGGCGGCGCCATGAAGGTGAAGCCGAGTTTCGGATGCAGGAAACGCCGCCCGCGCACGAAGCCTTCGCTCGGGTCTTCGCCGTAAACCATGCCGTCGATGCCGGCGAGATATTCGGTCTTGTCGCGCGCGCCCGGTCCGGGGGCGGTGTACTGGCGCGCGTTCGCCTGCGCGTTCTTCACGCGCTCGGGCGTTGCCGGATGCGAGGAGAGAAAGTCGAGCGAGCGCGGATCGAACGTGGTGCCGACGGGTTTCAGTTCGGCGTTGCGGCCCATGTCCGTGAGGAAGCGAGTCGCACCGTAGGGATCGTATCCGGCGCGCGCGGAGATACCGACGCCAATGCCGTCGGCCTCGAACTCCTGTGCGCGGGAAAAGCTTGCGAGCGCGAGCTTCGACTTGGCCAGCGCCAGTGCGCCCAGGTTCGGATCGCTAAGCACGTCGCTCACCACCGCGCCGACGATGGCGGCCTGGCGCGCCTGGTCCTCGCGGATCGCTGCGTGGCGCGCGATCACATGCGCCATTTCGTGCGAGAGCACCGAAGCGAGCTCCGAGGCGTCGTTGGCGAGCGCGATCAGGCCGCGGCTGACGTAAAGCTGTCCGTTCGGCAGCGCGAAGGCATTCACCGCCGGGGAATTCAAAATCGTAACGCGATATTTCAGCTCGGGCCGCTCGGATGCCGCCACCAGCTTGTCGACGGTCTTGCCGATCAGCGCTTCTAGCTTCGGGTCGTCATAAGAGCCGCCATAAGCGGCGAGGATGCGCTGGTGCTCGCGCTGGGTGGCGGGCTGCATCTCAGTTTGCTTGGGCGCTTCGGGCAGAAAAATCTGCCGCTCATCCGGGGATGTGGTGGCTGTGCAGCCGGCGAGCAGCAAAACGGCGGCAGCGCACGCAAGTCCGCGCGCGCTTCTCGTCGATCCATCCGGTTTGCGGTATTCAGCCAAGGCGTGCTCGCGGTTTGTCAATTTAACTCGGCAATCTCGATCTGCTCAGGGCGCGTGGCCTCAAGGATGGGGCCGCCGCGTTGTTCGATCCATCCGCGTACCCGGACGCGGCGGCCTTCCAGCTTTTTCGGCTCCAGTCCGGCCGCAGAGAATGTGCGCTCATTGCGTTTCAAAATGGTGACGGTGAAGTCACGCGTCCAGCGCCGCCCGAAATTCACGTATATTGTGGAGCCTGCCTCGCGCACGGACAAGACCTTGCCCTCGACCACGGTAAACCGGCCGCGCTGGCTCAACACCTCTGCCGGGTTTCCGGCCTGGCGCGGTTCATAAGCTGGATCGGTCCACAGACCGAGCTTGGCTTCGCGCGCCGCGCGCTCCGCCGACAGCAGTTCAGCCGCGCAAGTCCGGTCGCCGATACGCGCCGCCATCCGCGCGTGTCCGGCGGCGAGCAACGCGTGTTGCAACGAAGGATGCGAGCCGCCGTCGCTCGCGAAAGCAAACACCAGCAGGCGGCTATAGCGATCCTCAGGCGGACCAAGCCGCTTGAGCGTGATGGTTTGTCCGGCGGTGAGATTTTCCAGCGCGGTCTTGGCAGCAGGCGCTGCGGCATCGCCAGCGCGCGGCGTTTCGATGCCGGCAAGCCGCGCCTCGCGTCCGTCCGCGAGCAAGAACGTGCGCCCGTCGCGAACCGCCGTCACTTTCGCCGTGCCGATGACTTCCAGGCGGCAGGTTTGTTGCGCGGGCTCTTGCGCGAATGAAGCCTGCGTCATCGCCAGCACAATGGCGGCGGCAACCGGCGCAGTCCCCAAATGGCAAAACGTCATGCAGCGGTGCGTGCGAAGCAACATGGAACAGGATCGAATAGCCGGATTAAGGCCGCATTGCGGTGATGGCGGACGCAAGCCGCCGCGAGGTGTTAGAATGCCATATCCTCATTGGGATCGCCGGAGAAACCCCTATGAAATCGGACAAGATGCTGACTACCCGCCGAATGCTGCTCCGCACCGCGATGGGCGCGGGCGCCTTTGCCGCCACCAGCCGGGCTCTTGCGCAAAACCCGGCGGCGGCATGGCCGGATCACAATGTGAAAATCATCGTGCCGTATCCGGCCGGTGGATCGACCGACGTGCTCTGCCGCATTCTGGCAGAGCCGCTCAAGCAGATCCTGGGGCAAACTTTCGTGATCGAAAACCGCCCCGGCGCCGGCGGCAATATCGGCGTCTCGGCTCTCGTTAGCAGCCCGCCGGATGGCTACTCCATCGGCGCTGCGACCGTCGGGCATTTCTCCATCAATCAGTTTCTCTACGCCAAGATGCCTTACGATCCCGTGCGCGACATCCTCGCGGTGTCGATGACGTGGGAATTGCCCAACGTGTTCGTGGTCGCGACCGATCACGTGCCGGCGAAGACTCTGCAGGAATTCGTGGCCTGGGCCAAAAAGCGCGACAAGGTCAGCGTCGGCAGTCCCGGCGTCGGTACCTCGCCGCATCTCTCCGGCGTGATGTTCGCAAAACGCACGGGCATCGACGCGGTGCATGTGCCGTTCCGCGGCGCCGCGCAGACGATCCCCGCCATGCTCTCCGGCGACGTGACCTACGCGCTGGATAATCTCGCCTCCTACACCACTACGATCGATTCCGGGAAAATGCGCGCGCTCGCCGTCACCTCGGCGCAGCGTTGGCCGACCTTGCCGGACGTGCCAACGATGGCGGAAGCGGGCTTCCCGAATTTCGTCGTCACTTCCTGGGCCGCCTTCATCGTGCCGGTGGGCACGCCGCGTCAGATCATCGACAAGCTTTCAGGCGCGATGAAAAAGGTGGCGGCGGACGCTGACATTCAGAAACGTTTTCTCATCGCCGGCGCGCGCGTGCTCTCCAGCACGCCGGAGGAGGTGGATGCCTTCGCCGCCAAGGAGCGGGTTATGTGGAAAGAGATGGTGCAGGTATCAGGCGCGAAGGCGGAATAACCGCGACCGGTTACTCCGCCTTTCGTTGCGCCAGTATCGAAGGCCGTTCAGACGTGACGGGCAGCTTCCGCCGGGGTTGGCAGCCGGCCGTTGGGTGTCAATTTATCCACGACGCTTGGAAGAAGCTTCGAGAGCTCCGCCGTGAGCTGGTCTTCGGGCAATCCGGTTTTCTCCGCGAGCGCCTTGATAACGCTCGGGCCGAGAGCCGAGGCAAGCTGCGAAGCAGAGACCGGCTGGTTCTGGCCGCCCCCGATCCACGAACCGATCACGTCGCCGAGGCCGCCTTGCTGAAATTGACTCAGCAGTCCGCCCAGCCCGGCGAGCAACCCGGTGTCCGCTCCGCCCGGTGCGGCATTTGCCGCCGAACCTGCCGGCTGGGATTTTCCATGCAGGGCGCCGGACGCAATGAGCGCCGCCAGCGCAATCATCAGCGGTTTTGCAAGGCTTCCCTTCGGCACTGCCTTTTCGAGAACGTCATCGAGCAGACCCATCGTCATCTCCATTTTTCGTTATGCAGCTTGAATTCAATCGTCCGATGTTAAAGGGTATTAAGTCCAGGTCTTCATAGACCTCAGTTGGAGACTATTTATGTCAATTCTCAGCTGGCTCATCTTGGGTTTGATCGCGGGCTTCATCGGCAGCAAAATCGTCAACAAGCAAGGCTCAGGGTTGATGCTGGACATCGCTCTTGGCGTTGTTGGCGCCATCGTGGGCGGTGTCCTGTTCAGCGCTTTCGGAGCGCAGGGCGTCACCGGCCTTAATATCTACAGCATGGTGGTCGCGGTCTTGGGGTCCGTTGTGGTGCTTTATCTCTACCACGCGGTGATCGGACGCCGCGGGGCCTGACCGGCGGCTGCGGCCTTCGTCGAACAAGGCAACTTCAAGTTCCGGAAACTGCAAAACAAAAACGATTGAGACAGTAACCGCATGCGGGCTGTCTCAATCGGTTTTGCGGATATTTAGCTCTTGAGCGAGTCCGGCACTTTGCCGCCGTTCGCGGCCAGCTTCTGCATGACCTGCTTGTGCAGCCAGATGTTCATCGTGGCCGAATCGTTCGTGTCGCCCGTGTAGCCAAGCTCCTGAGCGAGCGACTTGCGCGCGGTAAAGCTGCTGTCGAGCTTGAGCAGTTTCATCAGATCGACGATCGACTTCCGCCAATCGAGTTTTTCTTTTGATTCAGCGGCAAGTTTCGTCATCACGGCTTCGACGTCGACTTCCGCCATCGCCGTAGATCCGGTCGCCGCCGAGGCAGCCGAAGAAATCGCACCGCCGACAGCCTTCGCGGCTCCGACGATGGCCGACATGATGCTTCCAAAAACACTCATAGATCGCTCCCCTTACTGGTTATGCAAGAAACAATCATCGGCCCGGATATCGCTAAAATATCCGGGCCAATTGTCGCAGATCGTCAACGGCGATCAGGCCCCAACAGCGTCACTGACGCATTTCTTCGTGAAGCTGTCCTTCGCCGCGCCGGACAGCTTTTTATCGGCCGCCGACTTGTCGCACTTGGCTTTCGAATCGGTTTCGCATTTCGTCATGAAGCTGGTCATCGCAGCACCGGCGAGCTTCTTGCTGCCGGCATCAGCTTTGCACGAAGCCGCATTGGCCGCGCCGCAGCTCATTAAAAATGCAGCCGCGAAAATAAGTGCTTTCATTGTTTCCTCCTCGGGTTTGTCGGTTTATTGCTTCGCAACATTCGGCCTGTATAGCGATGATAAACATATCATCGCAGACGTTCACATGCCCATGGCCTTCTTGCGCTTGTTGCACTCGCTCCAGTACTTCGGCCAAGTCAGTCCGGCGGTTTTGCCGGCGGCCTTGTCCGCCTTCCAGTCAACGCCGCAGGCGCGTTCGCGCGCATATTCGGCCTGACGGCCGTCGACGGGCTTGGTGGTTGCCGCGGGCTTCGCAGCCGGAGTGGCGGCAGGAGCCGTAGCGGGCTTCGCCGCAGCTGCGGGCGCCGGGGCGGGAGCCGCCGCGGGAGTTGCCGCCGCCGGTTTCGCGGCGCGGCATTCAGCGACGTAGGTCTTTTTCGTCTTGCCGCTTTTCTGAATGGCGGCCTTGTTGGCAGCCCATTCGTCGTCGCATGCCTTCGCGGTCTTTTGCGCGAACGAATGCGTCGTGGAAAAAGCCATCATCGATACAATGAGGGCCGAGCACATCAGAAACGTCGAATGTCTTTTCATAATCCTGGCTCCAGTTCATCGTGAAACAATACGCACGCTCAAACTTGCAACTCCGCCCCTTGGCAATCGTTGCAATTTTACAGCACTATATTGTCGATGAGCTAGCTCATTCGTGAACGCGCGGTGCAATAAGCGTTCATGTTGGCGGTCCGGGCCGCAAGCCACTGCCGAGCAACGAAATTTGGTTGTTACGCTCCCGTGGCACGACCAAATCTAGTTGCATCGCAATACCATCCAGCGCGGGCAAAATTCCGCTGGGTGAATTCCGGGCCGGAGACGGAAAAGCGGCTATCGCACCGGCATTCCGCCGCGCGGTTGCGCCCCTTTGTGCGTCTCTTTGTTACTCCCTTTGTGCGTCTCTTTGTGCGTCTCTTGGCGCCTTGCTTTTGGCATCGGCGGCCGGGATAGATGAGTCCGCATGGAACAGATTTTCGATGCGATCCGCCTCTATGGCGAATTGGCCTATGGCTTCATCTTCGCCTATGCGGCGTCGAACAGCCTGCTGATGGTTTTGTTCGCCGGCTATGTGGCGCATGCCGGCGCGCTCGATCTCGGCAAGCTGATCCTGGTGTGCTGGGCGGGCAGCTTCCTCGGCGACTGCATCCGCTTCTGGATCGGGCGGCGCTTCGGCACGAAATGGCTGCGCTCGATGCCCCGGCTCGAGCAGGCAATGCTCACCGTGGCGCGGCTGGCAGACCGGCATTACCTCTGGCTGTTTTTCTTTTATCGCTTTCCGAACGGCATCCGCAGCGCGGCCGGCTTTGCCTTCGGCATTTCGCAAATTCCGCGCTCGACCTTTCTGGCGCTCAATTTCGTGACGGCGGGGTTGTGGTCGGTGGCGGTGGTGTCGGCGGGCTACGGCTTCGGCCATGTGTCGGACAAGACGCTGAACGACTCGGCTTCCGGACTGGGCATTGCGATGATGGTCGCGTTCCTGGGGCTGTTCTGGTTTTTGAGCCAGAAGCTCGAGCGCGTCATCGAGAGGAAATAGGCGTTACCCGCCGCTCCCTTGCGTCCCCGGTGCGCCGCGCGCCGCCTTATGATAAATCGGAAAAGACGGTCCCGTAGCTCAGCCGGATAGAGCAGCGGTTTCCTAAACCGAAGGTCGGAGGTTCGACTCCTCTCGGGACCGCCAGCGGCTAGAGGGATTTTCGAGAGGACGTAGGGCGCATTAGCCGAAGGCGTAATGCGCCGCGACATTCAACAGATCGGCGGATTACGCGGAGCCTGTCATCGGGCGGCGCTTCGCGCCGACCCGTTGGCTAATCCGCCCTACGCGCTGTGTCGAAAAAGCGTACCTACTTTATCCCAAACCGTGACATTAACTGCTGATGGCTCGCGCCGCTCATTCCCATTTCGTCGACTACAGCCACGAGAAACTCCGTCATTTCTTCGCCGACCATTTTTTTTGAGTCGATTACCTTGTTATGTGCGGCAAGCACTCTCTTGGCGCTAAAGAAAATGATTGGGACTTCGTTGAATGCCCTGAAATACTCGTCGTTAGAAAGCGAGTATCGAAATAATTGGCGAACGCAGTCAACGCGCAGCCTGCGCCTTTCCGCGAAATTGTTGTAGGCGATGGCGCTTGTGACTGAAACGCCAACTCCGAGCAGGCCTGTGAATAATGAGCCCAAGAAAACCGGCCAAGAAAACATCATATACTCCTCTAGTCAGGGTCGTGCCGTGACGATACCGAAGCTTGCACTTTGCGCCAAGAAAATGACCGCTAATTGATAAATTCAAAACGTAAGCACGTAGCCGTGGGCACATTAGCCGAAGGCGTAATGCGCCGTGATATTCAACAAACCGGCGGATTACGCGGAGCCTGTCATCGGGCGGCGCTTCGCGCCGACCCGTTGGCTAATCCGCCCTACGCATTTCACGCACAATAAAAAAGGCCGCACTCACATGCGGCCTTCTTCGTATTGATGTGCGGGGAAATTACCGCCGGCGGAAGTTCGGCCTTCGCTGAGCCGGGCCGGGCGTTGGCTGGTCGCCCTTGTGGCGGAAGCTGATGCGCCCGCGCGCCAGATCGTAAGGCGACATTTCAACGATCACGCGGTCGCCGACGCCGGTTCGGATGCGGAATTTGCGCATCTTGCCGGCT
Organism: Rhizobium sp. Q54; assembly: GCA_945907045.1. Classification (GTDB taxonomy): domain Bacteria; phylum Pseudomonadota; class Alphaproteobacteria; order Rhizobiales; family Xanthobacteraceae; genus Pseudolabrys. The sequence goes on from CAMDSH010000001.1 coordinate 45,854, forward strand.
GTGTAGGCGAGCACCGTGTGCTCGTTATCGAGCAGAACGCGGAAATTACCGTCGGGCAGGACCTCGGTCACCGTACCGTCGAATTCCAGCAGTTCTTCTTTCGCCATTCTTCTCCCCCGTCAGGATATTTTATAGCTCAACGCGGCGCGCGCTGCGCGTTGTTGCGGCGCGGCTCTTGCTTGCGTTGAAGGAATGTAACACCTCCAAGCTCGCCTGGCTTCTGTTCTGCCGGGCGTTGCTGGTGGGGTGTGGTGGAGGCGATGGCCGTCCGGCCCCCGCCATTCGCGCCATTATGATGCCCGTTGCCGTGACCGCCGCCATGTCCAGTGCCATGACCGGCACTATGACCGGCACCATGTCCGCGGTGGGACTGGCCGCCGCGGCCCTGCTTGTTGCCGCGATAGGGGCGGCCAGGGCGCTGATCTTGACGCTGGTTACGGTCGCCGTCGCCGGCGGCGCGCTGTTGCGGCCGTGGGCCGCCGATGCGCTTGTCCGTGGACGGGATCGACATGCGAATGAGCCGTTCGATATCGCGCAGGAACGGCGCTTCCTCATGATCGCAGAACGAGATCGCGACGCCTGCTGCGCCGGCGCGCGCGGTGCGGCCGATGCGGTGGACATAGCTCTCGGGAATATTCGGCAGGTCGTAATTCACCACATGGCTGATGCCGTCGACGTCGATGCCGCGGGCGGCAATATCCGTCGCAATGAGCGTGCGGATGCGGCCGGAGCGGAAATCAGCCAGTACGCGCTCGCGCTGGTTCTGCGACTTGTTGCCGTGGATGGCTTCGGACTTGAGCCCGGCCTTTTCCAATGCGCGGACTACCTTGTCGGCGCCGTGCTTGGTGCGGGTAAACACCAGCACGCGGTCGATGGTCTCGGTCTTGAGCACTTCGGCGAGCAGCGAAGGTTTCGATGCGCGGTCGGTGAGGATGACGCGCTGGTCGACCTTCTCGGCGGTGGTGGCTTGCGGCGCCACCGACACCTTGGCCGGATCGTTGAGCATCTGTCCTGCCAGCTGAGCGATCTCCTGCGGCATGGTGGCCGAGAAGAACAGCGTCTGGCGTTGTTTCGGAAGCATCGCGACGACTTTGCGGATGTCGTGAATGAAGCCCATGTCGAGCATGCGGTCGGCTTCATCGAGCACGAGGATTTCCACCTGGTCGAGGCGAAGCGCGCGCTGCTGAACGAGATCGAGCAGGCGGCCCGGCGTGGCGACGAGAACTTCGACGCCGTGCGCGACGGAGCGAATCTGGCGGTTGATCGGAACGCCGCCGATGGCGAGCGCAACGGCGAGCGGGCGCGTGTGCTTTCCATAAGTGCGGAAAGAATCGCCGATCTGGCCGGAGAGTTCGCGCGTGGGGCTCAGCACCAGCACGCGGCATGATTTGCGTTCGGGACGTAGCCGCTTGGTGGTGAGATGATGCAAAATCGGCAGCGCGAACGCCGCGGTCTTGCCGGTTCCGGTTTGAGCAATGCCAACGACATCGCGTCCTGAAAGGACGAGAGGGATGGTCTGTGCCTGGATCGGGGTCGGGGTGAGGTATTTTTCATCCGCGAGGGCGCGGCTGATCGGCTCTGCGAGGCCGAATTCGTCAAAAGAGTTCAATTCGAATCTTTCTATGTGCGAAACGGCACGGTCGCTTTCGCGTCCGGTGCGTATCGCGGGGTTTTAAGACATCCCCGCGTGGCCTGGGTTGTCGGTCTAGGGAAAATCGGATGGGCGGGGCGAAAACCGGTCGTTTGGGTTTCGTGCACGCGGCCCGCAAAACCTGAGATCAGGTCGTTCATCCGCAACGGTGATATGGCAGGGTGCGGTGGCCTTTTCAAGGCGCATTTCGATAATCGCCTCAAATGATGAACGATTTGGCCTTTCCATACGCGATTCCTGCGATGGACAAGGCAAGGGTTATCGGGGATTGTTCGGCCCTGAAAAGCCCCTCCCGGCTGCAAAAACGCCATCGGAGCCGTCCGAAATGCCGTTTACCAGGGCCTCCCAGGCTCTCGCGCGCTTTACCGTGCTCGATCTCACCCGCGTGCGATCCGGGCCGACGGCGGTGCGCCAGCTCGCCGACTGGGGCGCGAACGTCATCAAGATAGAGACGCCGCCGCATCTGTCCGAAGGCGAAGGACCAGGCGGCCCGCGCGAAGGCTCCGACTTTCAAAATCTTCAGCGCAACAAGCGCGCCATGACGCTCGATCTGAAAGCGCCGGAAGGCATCGCCGCGTTCAAGCGGCTGGCGAGCAAAGCGGATGTCGTGGTCGAGAATTTCCGTCCCGACGTGAAGGACCGTCTCGGCATCGACTACGAGTCGCTGCGCAAGATCAACAAAGGCATCGTGCTCGCCAGCATTTCCGGATTCGGACAGGACGGCCCTTACGCAAAACGGCCGGGCTTCGACCAGATCGCGCAAGGCATGGGCGGCCTGATGTCGATCACCGGTTTGCCGGGACAGGGGCCGGTGCGCGTCGGCATTCCGATCGCGGACCTGACCGCGGGATTGTTCTGCGCGCTCGGCATTTTGACGGCGCTTCTGGAGCGCGAGAAATCCGGCGAAGGCCAGTGGGTTTCGACCTCGCTGCTGCAGGCACAAATTTTTATGCTCGATTTCCAGGCCGCGCGATTCCTGACCGAAGGGCAGGTTCCCAAGCAGGCCGGCAACAATCATCCAACCTCAATCCCGACCGGCGTGTTCAAGACCAAGGACGGCCATCTCAACATTGCAGTCACAGGCACCGCGATCTGGGAGCGCTTCTGCAAGGCGGTCAACCATCCCGAATGGCTTGAGACGGCGGATTACAAAACCGGAAAATTGCGCTCGCAAAACCGCGACGCGCTCAACGCCGAAATCGACAAGGCGACCGCGGAAAAAACCAATGCGGAGTGGGTGGATATTTTCAACAAAGCCGGCGTGCCGTGCGGCCCCATTTATTCCGTCGATCAGATGTTCGCCGACGAGCAGGTCAAGCATCTCGGCATCGCGCAGGAATCGGCGCGCGCGGACGGCAGCAGGCTCGGCCTCGTCGGCCAGCCGTTCAAGCTCTCGCGCACGGGCAGCAAGATCGCCACGCGTCCGCCGGAACTCGGCGAGCACACCGACGAGATTTTGAAGGAATTCGGCTTCGCCGCCGATGAGATCGCCGCGCTACACAAGGCGAAAGCGGTATAATGACAATGGGACAATACGGAGCCGTACGATGACGCAGACCGACAAGATGCTGTCGCGCAAAGAGGGCGGCGTCGGTTATTTGACGTTCAATAATCCGGAGCGCCACAACGCGGTGTCGCTGGAAATGTGGGAGGCGGCTTCCGGCTTCCTCGAGGATTTCGCGCGCGATGAGAATGTTCGCGTCGTCGTGCTCACTGGCGCCGGCGGCAAGGCATTCGTGTCGGGCGCCGACATCTCGAAGTTCGAGAGCGAGCGTTCGAACAAGGAAGCGGTCGATCGCTACAACGTGTCGGTCGATAAGGCGAACGCCGCGGTCTACGATTTTCCAAAACCGACCATCGCCATGATCCGCGGTTATTGCATCGGCGGCGGCGTCGGCCTCGCGCTGTGCTGCGATTTGCGCATCTGCACCGAGGGCTCGAAATTCGGCGTGCCGGCCGCCAAGCTCGGCCTCGGTTACGGCTACACCGGATTGAAGAAACTGGTGGACGTGGTGGGGCCCTCCTTTGCCAAGGAAATCTTTTTCACCGCGCGCCAGTTCGACGCCAAAGAGGCGCAGGGCATGGGCCTCGTTAATCGCGTGGTGGCGGACGGCGAGTTGGAGAAATACGTCAAGGATTACGCCGACACCATCGCCGGCAATGCGCCGCTGACGGTGAAAGCGGCGAAATTCGTGGTCGGCGAAGTCGTGAAGGACGAGAGCAAGCGCGATATCAAGCGCTGCGCCGAGCTGGTGGCGAACTGCTTTGCCAGCAAGGATTACATCGAGGGCCGCAAGGCCTTCATGGAAAAACGCAAGCCTGCGTTCACCGGGACCTGAAAAGCGGAGGAATCTCCTCGTCCGGTGTTTATAGTTGAGTAACGACAAAGCCGCGGCAAGCGGCTGAGGTTTTTTGGGAGGAAGCGCGTGGCATCGGTCGAGTTGCAGAACCTGACCAAGCGGTATGGCCCGCTGGCCGTGGTCGATGATGTGTCGTTGCGGATCGAGCACGGCAGCCTGGTGTGCCTGCTCGGGCCATCGGGTTGCGGCAAGACCACGACGCTGCGCCTGATCGCCGGTTTCGTTGAGCCGACGGAGGGCAATATCCGCGTCGGCGACCGGCTGGTGTCCTCGCCCGCGCTCACGCTGCCGCCCGAACAGCGCAAGATGTCGATGATCTTCCAGAGCTACGCGCTGTGGCCGCACATGACGGTGACGGAGAACGTCATCTACGGCCTGAAATTGCGCAAGCTCGACCGCGACACCATCCGGAAGAAGCTCGACGCCATTCTCACGACCACGAAATTGAAGGAGCTCGCCGAGCGCTATCCGGGCGAACTCTCCGGCGGACAGCAACAGCGCGTTGCGCTCGCCCGCGCGCTCATCGTCGAACCGGAAACGCTGCTGCTCGACGAGCCGCTCTCAAACCTCGACGCCAACTTGCGCGAGGAAATGCGTTTCGAAGTGCGCCGCCTGCACGACGCGTATCGCTACACCACCGTTTACGTGACGCACGATCAGTCCGAGGCGATGACCACCGCCGATCTCATCTGCGTGATGAACGCCGGCAAAATCGAACAGGCCGGAACGCCGGAAGATATTTACGACCGGCCGCGCTCGGAATTCGTCGCCCGCTTCATCGGTTCCAGCAACGTGATCAAGGGCAAGAACCTCGACGACGCGCACATCAGCTTTGCCGGCGCGCGGCTGCGCGTGACCGGCGCAAAGCTGGCGGCCGGCGGCGAAACCGCGGTGTCGATCCGCCAGCACGACATTCGCCTCTCCAAGACGGCGCCGCAGCAGAAGGACAACGTCGTGCCGGCGACCGTGGTGCGGCAGGTCTTTCTCGGCGGCTCACGCGACTATATGGTTGAGGTTGCGGACGGCACGCAATTGCGCGCGGTCACCGGCGCGGGCGAGGCCATCGCGCAGGGCAGCGCGGTGTTCTTGCATCTGCCGGCCGAACACTGCCGGGCATTGACCGGATGATTTGATTTGCGGGGGCGCATAACAAGACGAAAAGCGGCAAGGAGGATTCACCGATGAGAAAAATAACACTATCGCGTCGCGACGTTCTTAAAGGCACCAGCGCGCTTGCTGCCGGCGCCGCCTTCTCCACTCATGTCATGGCCGCGGCGCCGCCGGCGAGCGCCATCACGCCCGCTCTGGTCGAGGCCGCGCAGAAGGAAGGCAAGGTCATCTGGTACACCTCGGTCGATCTGCCGCTGGCGGAAAAGGTCGCCAAGGCGTTCGAGGCGAAATTCCCCGGCATTGCCGTTCGCGTCGAGCGCACCGGCGCCGAGCGCGTGTTCCAGCGCATCGGACAGGAATATGCCAGCAACATCCACGCGGTCGACGTGGCCAATTCATCCGACGCCGCGCACTTTATCGTCTGGAAGAAAGAGGGATTGCTGCTGCCTTACGTTCCGGAAGATGTCGCCCAGTTCTACCCGGCCGAGCACAAAGACCCGGACGGTCACTTCGCGAGTTTCCGCGTGTGGGTGTGCATCATCGCCTACAACACCAATTTGGTGAAAGCGGCTGACGCGCCGAAGAGCTTCGCTGACCTGCTGGATCCGAAATGGATGGGCAAGATCGTCAAGGCGCATCCGAGCTACAGCGGCACCATCATGACCGCGACCTATCAGATGCAGCGCGATCTCGGCTGGGGCTATTTCGAAAAGCTCGCGCTGCAGAAGATCATGCAGGTGCAGTCTTCCGCCGATCCGCCGAAGCGTCTTGCGCTCGGTGAGCGCTCGGTGATGGCTGACGGCAACGAATACAATATTTTCCAGATCAAGGAAAAAGACGGATCGGTGGAGCCGGTTTACGCTACCGAAGGCTCGCCGCTCATCGTCGGACCGACCGGCATGTTCAAGGCGGCGCCGAATCCGAACGCGGCAAAGCTGTTCTGCAATTACAGCTTCACGCCGGAATGCCAGCAGCTCATCGTCGATGTTGGCGGTTTGCGCTCGATGCATCCGCGCACCAAGGAAAAGGCCGGCCGCAAGCCCTGGAAAGATATCAAGACCATGAAGGACGATCCGGTGGCGGTGGAGAAGATGAGCGAAGAGATCAAGACGCGGTACAGCAAGATTTTCCGCGTTTAACCAATAGATGTCATCGCCGGGCTTGTCCCGGCGATCTCGCTTAGGAGGGCAAAGTGCCTTCCTGATCGGGACGGCCGGGAACAAGCCCGGCCATGACGCCGAGAGAGATGCCATGCATTGCAAACAATTCTCACGCCGCAACATCCTGAAAGGGACTGCCGCGCTGACGTTCAGCGCGGTCGCGGTGCGCGTTGCGGCGGCTCCTGCCGCTCAAGCGGTGACGCCCGCGCTTATCGAAGCGGCGCGGAAAGAGGGCAAGCTCGCCTGGTACACGGTGATGGATTTGCCGGTCGCGGAGAAGATGGCCAAGGCGTTCGAGGCCAAATATCCCGGCATCGCCGTTCGCGTGGAACGCTCCGGCTCGGAGCGCAACTTCCAGCGCATCGCGCAGGAATATGCCAGCAACATCCACGCCGTCGACGTGATCAACAGCGCGGACGCCGCGCATTTCATCGTCTGGAAACGCGACGGCTGGCTCGCGCCCTATGTGCCCGAGGAAGTTGCGCGGCATTATCCCGCGGAGCATCGCGATCCCGATGGCTGCTTCGCGACATCGCGCGTGTGGCTCTCCTCGCTTGGCTACAACACTAATCTGGTGAAGCCCGAGGACGCGCCGAAAAGCTTTGCCGATCTCCTTGATCCCAAATGGATCGGCAAGATGGTCAAGGGCCATCCGGCCTATAGCGGCACGATCATGACCGCGACCTTCCAGACCGCGCGCGATCTCGGCTGGGGTTATTTCGAGAAACTCGCGCAGCAAAAAATCATGCAGGTGCAGTCATCGACCGATCCGCCGAAGAAACTGGCGCTTGGTGAGCGCGCGGTGATGGCGGACGGCAACGACTATAATCTCGTGCAACTGAAAGAATCCGGCCGGCCGGTCGAGGTTGTTTATCCCACCGAAGGTACGCCGCTCATCGTCGGTCCGAACGGCATATTCAAGGCGGCGCCGAATCCGAACGCGGCGCGGCTGTTTCATTCGTGGCTGTTGTCGCTGGAAATGCAACAATTCCTCATCGATTTCACCGGACAGCATTCCACGCATGAACTGGTGAAGGAAAAACCGGGCCGCACGCCGTTGTCGAAGATCAAGTTGATGAAGGACGATCCAGCAGGCGTCGAAGCAGCGAGCGAAGAGATCAAGGCGCGTTACTCGAAAATTTTCAGGATTTGAAGGTGAGCGTTTTGACCTCGACAGCAGCCGAACGGCGCCCGGCCAGGATCGATTTTTCCCGGCCGATCCTTTACGGGTTCGCCGCGATCCTGATCGTGCTGATTGTGTTGCCGTTGTCGTGGTTGTTGCTTTACAGCGTCACCGACCGCGCCGGCTCGCTCACCGTCGAAAATTTTATCCGGCTGTTTTCCGAATCGGCTTTTCTCGATCCGCTGATCACCACGTTCATCATCGCGACATCATCATCGTTTTTATGCTGCGCGGTGGCGGCCCCGATGGGCTGGCTGGTCGCGCGCACAGATTTGCCGATGAGCCATGTCATCCGCGCGCTGGTGACGGCCTCGTTCGTCACCCCGCCGTTTCTCGGCGCCATCGCTTGGGAATTGCTGGCGGCGCCCAACAGCGGTCTGCTGAACAAAATATACCGGGTGGTGACCGGCGCGCCGCAGGACGAACATCTGTTCAATATTTATTCGCTCACCGGCATCATCTTCGTCATCTCCTGCTACACGTTCCCTTATGTGTTCGTGCTGGTCGCCAACGCGCTTGACCGCACGCCGGGCGAACTGGAAGACGCCTCCTCGATCCTCGGCGGCAAACGCTGGTACACCGCGCGGCGCATCACCATTCCGCTGGTGCTGCCGGCGCTGATCGCGGGCGCGCTGATCGCCTTCCTGCAAGCGATGACGCTGTTCGGCTCGCCCGCCATTCTGGCGCTCCCGGCTGGCTTCCACACCATGACGACGAAAATCTGGAGCCTGTTCCAGTATCCGCCGAAGCCGGAGCTTGCCGCCGCGGCGTCGCTGCCGCTGCTGGTGCTCACGATCATATTGCTGCGCGCCGAGCACATGATCCTTGGCCGCCGCGGCTATTCGGTGGTGGGCGGTAAATACGGTACGCCTCGGCTGATCCCGCTCGGGCGCGGGCGCTGGCCGGCGTTCGCCCTTTGCATTCTGGTGCTGCTCAATCCGGTGTTTCTCCCTTACGCGGCGTTGTTGAATGCCGCGTTCGCGCCGGTGGCGTCGCACTTCCTCACCTTCAGCACCTTCACGCTGCACAACATCGAATTCGTGCTGTTCGAGCTTTCGGCGACCAAGCTCGCGCTGCGCAACACCGTCATCCTCGGTACCGCGACGGCGACCATTGGCTTGCTGATCGCGCTGGTGATCGCTTATGTCACCGCGCGCAAGGCGGTGACGGGGCATCGTCTGCTCGGGTTTTTGGCCACTGCGCCGGTCGCCATTCCCGGCATCGTTCTCGGCGTCGGCCTGTTCCTGAGCTACACGCGCCCGCCGTTCGTGCTCTATGGCACGCTGTGGATTTTGCTCATCGCATTTTTGACGATCTCGTTGCCCTCGGCCTATCAGCAGCTCCAGGCCGCGTTCCGTAACATCCATCCCGAACTGGAAGACGCCAGCCGCATTCTTGGCGCCACGCGGCTGCAATCGCTGCGCCAGATCACCGCGCCGCTGCTGCGCACCAGCGTGATCGCGACCTGGTGTTTCATCTTTGTCGGCGTGATGCGTGAATTGTCCGCCGCCATCATTTTGTTCACGTCCGAGACAAAAGTGATCTCGGTTTTGATTTACGATCTCAACGAGAGCGGCGATCTCGGCGCCATTTCGGTGATCGGAATCGCCATGCTGCTGATTACGTTTGCCGTCGTCATCATGGTGAACCGCATTCCCGGTTTCGGCGTCACCAGCGTGCGCTTGCGTACATAAATGAAAGCCGGTCCCGCCAAGATTTCCGTCGCCGAGCAACTGGCCGGGCGTATCGCCGCGCTTCGTGCCGATGCATTGCCGCCGGCGGTGCGGCAAAAATGCGAAGACCTGCTGATCGATGTGGTGGGCTTGTGCGTCACGGCGCGCAACGAGGATTACATAACGAGCGCGCTCAAAGGCTGGGACGATGACGGGCCGTGCACCGCCATCGGCCATGAGCGCACGCTGAGCGCGGCAGGCGCGGCCTTCGTCAACGGCACGGCGGCGCATGGCGAGGATTTCGACGACACCTTCGAGGGCGGGCCTGTGCATGCGGGCGCGGTCGTTGTTCCGGCGGTGCTCGCGGCCTGCGAACGGCACAACGCGGATGGCCGCGCGGCGCTCATCGGCATTGCGGTCGGCACGGAAGTTCTTTGCCGTCTGAGCCTTGTGGTGCCGAAGGCCGTGCACAAAGCCGGCTTTCATCCCACCGCGATTTTCGGCGCGATGGGCGCGGCGGCAGGTGTCAGTGCCGCTCTGGGTCTCAACGCAAAGCAGACGGTCGATGCGCTTGGCATCGCGGGCAGCATGGCGAGCGGCATCATCGAATATCTCGCCGAGGGGGCGTGGACCAAGCGCCTGCATCCGGGCTGGGCGGCGCAATCGGGCATGCGTGCGGCGCTGCTCGGGCGTTCAGGCTTCGTCGGGCCGCGCACGGTGTTCGAAGGCGTGCACGGGTTGTTTCAAGGTTTTGCGCATACCGTGCAGGGGGATTACGCAGCGCTCACCGGAGACTTCGGCACGCGCTGGGTGACCGAGACGCTGGCGTTCAAGCCCTATCCGTGCGGAACGATGGCGCATCCCTACATCGATTGCGCCAAGCGGCTGGCCGCGCGCGGCGTGAAGGCGGCCGACATCAAGGAAATGGTGTGTGAGGTTGCCGAAGGAACCGTGCACCGTCTTTGGGAGCCGCTTGCCGGCAAGCAGCGCCCGCCCAATGGCTATGCGGCCAAATTCGCCGTGCCGTTTTTGCTGGCGACCGGGTTCGTGCGCGGCGGTGTCGGGCTTGGCGATTTCACGCCCAAAGCCGTGAGCGACAACGATGTGCTCGCGCTCGCCGCCAAGGTGAGCTACGTCATCGATCCCAAAAACCCCTATCCGAACAATTACACCGGCCATATCCGGGCAACGATGCACGACGGCAGTGTGATCGAGGAGCGGCAGCCTTACTTGCGCGGCGGTGCGCAGGAACCATTGACGCGGCAGGACGTGGAAGAGAAATTCGTCCTCAATGCGCTCCACGGCGGCTGGGACGCCAAACGCAGCGATGCGGCGCTTAAATTGCTGGCGAAGCTTTATGACGGCCGCCTCGATCTGGCGGCATTACGCGGGTGATTCATGACTGAAGGTCAGGAACTCAGCGGCAAGGTTGCGATCGTCACCGGCTCGGGCCGCAACATTGGCCGCGCCATGGCGCTCACGCTCGCGGCGGGCGGCGCGCAGGTCGTGGTCAATGCGCGCTCCAATCATGATGAAGCTGATGCCGTCGTTCGCGACATCATCGCCGCCGGCGGGCATGCGATCGCGCATATCGCCGACATCGCCGACCCCAAGGCCGTGCAGGAACTGGTGGACGCGGCGATGAAAAAATTCGGCGGCATCGACATCATCATCAACAACGCGGCGCTGCGGCGCGAGCGCAAGTTCGCCGACATGACCTATGCCGAATGGCGCGAGCTGATGGACGTGACGCTCGACGGCGCTTTTCACTGCGTGAAAGCGTGCCTTCCGGCACTGCGGAAAAGCGGTGCCGGCGTCGTCATCAACATCGGCGGCTTGAGCGCGCATACCGGCTCGAAGGACCGCGCGCATGTGGTCACCGCCAAAGCCGGCTTGATCGGCTTCACCCGCGCGCTGGCGCACGACTTGTCGGCCGACAAGATAACCGTGAATTGCGTGGTGCCCGGGCTGATCGGCACGCCGCGCCCGAAGAACGCACCGGAACCGGCGCATCATCTCATCCATTCAACCATCAGCGGCGAGCGCGGCACGCCGGACGATGTCGCGGCCATGGTGCGCTTCCTGTGCGGGCCAGCAGCGCGTTACATCACCGGGCAGACCATTCACGTCAACGGCGGGGCTTACGCGGGCTCCTGAGCTTCGAAGGGTGGCCGCGCCGCGCCTAAAATGCTAATCCGTCGGCATCAGGACAGTGCCGGTAACAACGAGGGTAAAATGTACACGCAGCTTGGTCTTTATATCGACGGCAAATGGCTCAATGGCGAAGGCCGCAAGGGCGAGGACGTGATCAATCCCGCGAACGGCAAAGTCCTGGCGCAACTGCCGCACGCCAGCAAGGCCGACCTCGATGCCGCGCTAGCCGCCGCCGACAAGGGGCTCAAGCTGTGGCGCGCGACCCCGGCCTACGACCGCGCCAAGGTGATGCGCAAAGCCGCCGATCTGGTGCGCGAGCGCTACGACCACATCTCGAAGGTGATGACGCAGGAACAGGGCAAGGTTTACCCGGAATCGCGCGCCGAGGTGATGACCACCGCCGACATCATCGACTGGTTCGCCGAGGAAGGCCGCCGCTCTTACGGACGTATCGTTCCGGGCCGCCAGAAGGGCGTTCGCCAGATCGTGGTGCAGGAGCCGGTCGGCGTCGTCGCTGCGTTCACGCCGTGGAATTTCCCGACGCTCACGCCAGTGCGCAAGATCGCGGCGGCGCTCGCCGCCGGTTGCTCGGTCATCGTCAAGGCGTCGGAAGAGACGCCGGGCGCCTGCGTCGAGCTGGTGAAATGCTTTGCCGATGCGGGCTTGCCCGCGGGCGTGCTCAATCTTGTGTTCGGCGTGCCGGCGGACGTGTCCTCGCATTTAATGGCGTCGCCGATCGTGAAGAAAATTTCCTTCACCGGCTCGATTCCCGTCGGCAAACATCTTGCCGGGCTAGCGGCCAAAACCATGAAGCGCGCAACCATGGAGCTTGGCGGTCATTCGCCGGTCATGGTGTTCGCCGACACCGATCCGGAAAAGGCCGCCGACACAATCGCCGCCTTCAAGTTCCGCAACGCCGGCCAAGTTTGCATTTCGCCGACGCGCTTTTATGTGCAGGAGCCGGTCTACAACAAGTTCCTCGCGCGCTTCACCGAATACGCCAAGAGCATCAAGATGGGTGACGGGCTGGAGAAGGGCATCACCATGGGCCCGCTCGCGAACGCGCGCCGGCTCGATGCGATGGAAGCCATCGTGCAGGACAGCGAAAAGCGCGGCGGCAAGGTCGTCACCGGCGGCAAGCGCCACGGCAACCAGGGTTACTTCTTCGAGCCGACGGTGATCACGGATCTGCCGGATGATTCCAAGCTGATGACCGAGGAGCCGTTCGGCCCGATGGCGCCGATCGTCACCTTCAAGACTTTCGACGAAGTGGTCGAGCGCGCCAATTCGCTGCCCTATGGGCTGGCGGCTTACGCCTTCACCGGATCGGCTGCGACCGCGAACGCAATCGGCGATGCGATCCAGTCGGGCATGGTGGGCGTCAACTCGATCGCCATCTCGACGCCGGAAACGCCATTCGGCGGCATCAAGGAAAGCGGTTACGGCTCGGAAGGCGGGATCGAGGGTCTCGAGGCCTACACCAACCGTAAGTTCATCTCGCAGGCTTAATTATTTCGCCTGTCCGCGCTGGCATGCCTCCCACACCCGCGCGGGCGTGGCTGGCATGTCGAGATGATTGGCCGCGCCGTTCGGCACTGCATTTGAGATGGCGTTCATGATCGCGGCGAGCGAGGCGGTGGTGCCGGCTTCGCCGACGCCTTTAACGCCCATCGGATTTGTCGTCGCCGGCACCGGATGCATGGCATCGCGGATGACGATCGGCATATCGTGCGCGCGCGGCATCGCGTAGTCCATGAACGAGCCCGACACGAGCTGGCCGCCGCTGGCGTCATAGACGGCGTTTTCCATCAACACCTGTCCTAGCCCCTGCGCCAGCGCGCCGACCACCTGGCCTTCGACGATCCGTTGATCGAGCACGTTGCCGCAGTCGTCCACCGCGGTGTAGCTCAACAGCTTGACGTGTCCGGTGTCCGGATCGACCTCGACTTCCGCGATGTGGCAGCCGTTCGGATAAGTCTGCGGCGTATCGGCGGTGCATTTGGTGTCGAGCGTCTCGCCGGTCTCCTTGGCGCGCGCCGCGACCTGGAACAGCGAGAGATGCTTGTCGGTGCCGACCACCTCAAAGCGCCCGTCTTTGTAGGCGATGTCTGATTCGGCAGCTTCCAGCAGATGCGAGGCAATCTTCTTGCCCTTCGCCAGCATGGCCTCAACGGTTTTCAGCAGCGTGTGGCTGACCACCATCGCGCAACGCGAACCGACCGATGCAAAACCGCTAAGCCCCAAATCAGTGTCGCCATGCCGGTGAATGATTTGCTCCGGCTTCAGGCCAAGTTTCTCTGCCGCCAGACGCGGGAACACGGTGGCGTGGCCTTGCCCGGTGTTCTGCACATTGAGGCCGAGCGTCATCGTCTCGCCGCCGGGAAACAGGAACGAGGCGCTTTCGCTCGGCATCGAGCCGGCGTGTTCGAGAAAACATGAGACGCCGATGCCACGGAGTTTTCCGTGCTTGGCCGACTCGCGGCGGCGTTTGTTGAAGCCGTCGTAATCGGACAGCTCAAGCGAGCGCTCCATGATCGTCTTGAAGTCGCCGCTGTCGAAGGTCGTTCCCACCGCGGTCTTGTAGGGCATTTTCGATTTTGGAATGAGATTGCGCTTGCGCAGCTTAACCGCATCGATGCCGGTGACGCGCGCGGCTTCTTCCACGACGCGCTCCATCACGTAATTCGCCTCTGGGCGGCCGGCGCCGCGATAGGGTCCGACGGGAACCGTGTTGGACAATATGCAAACGACGCCGATGTCGAGCTTCGGAATGTCGTACACGATCGGGTAGCAGCGCGCGAAATTGTTGGTGTTGATGTGCGCGCCGACCGAGGCGATGTAGGCGCCCTGATTGGCGAGATGGCGCACGCGCAGCGCCAGGAACTTGCCGTTCTCGTCCATGGCCAGCTCAGCGTCGGTATAGGCATCGCGCGCCTGATTGTCGGTAACGAAGGATTCCGAGCGCGTGGACATCCAGTGCACCGGGCGGGCGACGATCTTGGCGGCGACGAGTTGCGCGTAATATTCCGGATATGCATCGGTCTTCATGCCGAACGCGCCGCCGACGTCCTCGGTGGTGACGCGCAGCTTCATCTTGTCCGCGCCAATGACGTTGAGGATCTGCTTGCGCAAGGAATCGGAGCTTTGCGAGCAGACGCGCAGCGCGTAGCTGTCGCTCTTGGCGTCATAGCTTGCCGTGGCGCCGCGCGGCTCCATCGACATGACCAGAATGCGCTGATTGAAAACCGAGACGCGCGCGACATGCTTGGCGCTCTTGATGATGGCGTCGATCGCGCGCTCGTTCTCCGCGCTCGGCACCGGTCCCGCCCAATCGAGCGAGATGTTGCCCGGAGCTTCCAGCCACAGTTGCGGCGCTCCCGGCTTGATCGCTTCGCGCGCATCGATCACAGCGGGCAACTCTTCGTAATCGACAACGACCATCTCGGCGGCGTCCTGCGCGGCGCGCAGGCTTTCCGCCACGACGCAGGCGACCGGATCGCCCACATGCATCACGCGCTCGGCGGCGAGCGCGAGGCGCGGCGGAACGATGATTTTCCCGCCCTTGCGGTCGTCCAGCGGCGGGTGGCGGGTGATCGGGCCGACACCGGCAGCCTTCATATCGGCGGCTGTGAGCACCTTGAGCACGCCGGGCGCTTTCGCTGCCGCGGCGATGTCTACCGAGAGTATGCGCGCGCAAGCATGCGGCGAGCGGACGAAGGCGGCGTAGGCCTGGTTCGCCTGCGGCGCATCGTCTGCATAGCGTCCGTTGCCGCGCACCAGGGCGTCGTCCTCGACGCGCGGAGGATGCTTCGCGTTGCTTGTCGCACTCATGTCGTTCTCTTCGTGAATTTCGAAAAAGGCGGGGCTCTCGTGCCCCTTTTATAGCGCAAAGCAAAGCCTTCGACAGGGGCTTGCGCCACCCGAAAAGGTGCGGCACTCAAGCGCGAGCCCTGCGTCCGCGGGGCATTTTTCAGAGGGCGAAATGAGCGGCGTGCAAACCATCGATGTCCATACCCATGTGCTGACCGAGGAAACGATGCGGCTGCTGTCCAAGGAGGCGCCGAAGGCCCCCGTCAGCATTGCCCCCATCGACAAGGATTTCTACACGCTGACGGTGGCCGGCACGGCCTACAAACCGTTTCCACGCGGCGGCTTCGACATCGAGCGCCGCTTGCAGGACATGGACGCCGCCGGCGTCGATGTGCAGGTGCTGTCCGCAACGCCGCAGACTTATTTATACAACCAGGACATCTCGCTCACCGCTGCTACCGCCGCGCTGCAGAACGACCAGATCGCCAAGCTGGTGCGCGAACAGCCCAAGCGTTTCATGGGCATCGCGACGCTGCCGATGCAGGACCCGGAGAAAGCCGCGGCGGAACTCAGGCGCGCGATGAAAACGCTCGGCCTGCGCGGGGCAATGATTGGCTCCAACGTGAACGGAAAAAATCTCGACGATCCGAGCTTCGAGCCGTTGTGGGCGGCGGCGGCCGAACTCGACGCTTTCATGTTCATCCATCCGGTGACGGTGGCGGGTTCCGACCGCTTGAAGTCCTATTATCTCGTCAATCTCGTCGGCAATCCGCTCGACACCACCATCGCGGCGGCATGTCTCGTTTTCGGTGGCGTGCTCGACCGTCATCCGAAGCTTAAATTCCTGCTGGCACATGGCGGCGGTTTTCTCCCCTATCAGGCGGGCCGCTGGGAGCATGGCTGGCAGGTACGCGATGAGCCGAAGAAAAACGTCAAGGCTGCGCCGAAAAACATCATTCACCGGTTTCTCTACGACACCATCTGCCATTCGAAAGCGTCGCTGGAATTTTTGATCGCGCAGGCGGGCGTCGAGCGCGTGCTGATGGGCAGCGATTATCCGTATGACATGGGCATGCTGGATTGCGTGCGCGACGTGCGCGCGCTGTCGATCCCGCAAGATCAACGCGATACGATCATCGGCAAGCACGCGAAAGCGATGCTGGAAGGACGCAAGTGAAAGACGACACCAAGGCGCCGCAAAAGCCAATTGCTGCGAAGGCCGTCGCCGGGTTGATTACGGATTCGCTTAAAGCCGCAGGGCTGCCGCCGGACGATGCGGTGAAATGCGCCGAGCTTATTCTGGAGGCCGATCTCATCGGCGCGGATGCGCACGGCGTGTTCCGCCTGCCGCAATATGTCACGCGGCTTAAATTGGGCTCCACCAATCCGCGCCCCAGCATCAAGGTCAATCGCACCGCGCCGGCCACTGCGCTCGTCGATGGCGACAACGGCATGGGTCATCTTGTCGTCGCGCGCGCGGCGGAAACCGCCATCGAGATGGCGCGCGAATGTGGCGTCGCCTGGGTCGGCTGCCGCATGTCGGGACATGCGGGCGCCGCCGGTGTTTATGCCGCGTTGCCGCTGAGAGCCGACATGATCGGAATTTATTCGGCGGTGGCGAACGCCAATCACATGCCGCTCGCCGGCGGCGCCGAACCGCTGCTCGGCACCAATCCGCTGGCGATTGCGATTCCGGCCGGCGAAGAGCCGCCGCTGGTGCTCGACATTGCCACCTCGATTGTCTCCTACGGCACCATCAAGAATCACAAATTGCAAAACCGTCCGCTGCAAGGCGACTGGATGATCGATCCCAAGACGGGGGCCGCGGTCACCGATCCGCAGAAAAGCGCCGAGGCGCTGCTGTTGCCGATGGCGGGTTACAAGGGCGCGGGGCTGGCACTGATGCTCGGCCTGCTCGGCGGCACTCTCAACGGCGCGCTGTTCGGCCGCGACTGCGTCGATTTCAATTTGGAGCCCGGCAAGGTCACCAACACCGGGCAGTTCGTGATTGCGCTCGATCCGAGAAAATTTCTCAAGCTCGAGGAATTCAAATCGGAAGTGGACCGGCACATCCGCAGCTTGCGCGATTCCAGGCCGCTGCCGGGCCATGATGCCGTGCGTCTGCCGGGTGAGCAGCGCGCCAAGCGGCGTGCAACGCGGTTGCGGGACGGCTTGATACTGCCGCCCGAGCTGATTGCGCAACTCGACAAGCTGGCTGCGGAATTGAATGTGAAGCCGCTGCGCGAGCGCTAAAGGAAGCGGTTACTCCAGCTTGGCTCCGGTGTCCTTCACGACGCGCTTCCATTTCGCTGTTTCGGCGGCGAGATAGGCCTTGAATTCCTGCGGCGATTGGCTCGAGGTCGCCAGCATCCCGGCGTCATTCATCAGCTTGCGGGTCTTCGGGTCTTTCATCGTCTCGACGATGGCGGCGTGCAGCTTGACGACGATCGGCTGTGGCGTGCCGGTGATAGCGAACAGCCCCTGCCACGATGAACTCACATTCTCCGGGAAGCCCTGCTCAATCATCGTCGGCACATCGGGCAACTGCTCAAGCCGGTTCCGGGTCGTCACCGCGAGGGCCTTGAGATTTCCGGACTTCACATGCCCGATTGCCGCCGAGAACGTGACGAACATCACATCGACATGACCGGCGATAAGATCGTTGAGCGCAGGTCCGGCACCACCCTTGTAGGGGACTTGCAGCATGTCCAAACCGGCTGTGCGGCGGAATTGCTCCATCTCCAGCGTATTGAGCGTACTGATGCCGGACGCCCCATAATTGATCTTGCCCGGCCGCGCCTTCACATAGCCGATCATCTCCTTGATCGAGTTAGGCGGAAACTTGTTGCTGGCGACCAGAATGCCCGCGGTTTCCGCGGCGATTGAGACGGGTATGAAATCGCGTTCCGGCACCACGGCCAGGTCACGGTAGAAATTGGGATTGATCGCGGTTGTCCCGACATTGCCGAAGAACAGCGTGTAGCCGTCGGGCGCCGCGCGCGCGGCCGTCTCCATGCCGATATTGCCGGCGGCGCCGCCGCGATTGTCGATCACGACCGGCTGGCCAAGCGCTTGCGACAAACCCGGCTGCATCATCCGCATTGCAATGTCGGTCGCTCCGCCCGGCGCGAACGGCACGATCACGCGGATCGGCTGAGAGGGATAGGCAGCTTGCGGCTGCGCGGGGCCAGTCGCGGCAAGGATGACAAACGCACCGGCGAAAAACGAAGCTGCGGTCCGTTTGCTCATGGCATTGCCCGCATGTTTCTCGCCTTGTCAGCCGGGAAAATTGTCAGGCCGCGCTGAGTTCTTCCAAAGGATCGAGCGGCAGTTTCACAGGTTGCTTGCGCTTGGCGGAAAGGTCGAGCGCCTTGGTAAGCATCAAATTGCGGTGCGCCTCTTCGACCGTGGCGGCCGGGGTAGGCAGGCCGAGCGCGACGCGGTTGAGCCAGCTGACGGTTTCTTCCGCCATCGGCCCGCGCAATTCGCCGAGCGCCATGTCGCCGGGCGGATAGCTGCCCATGAAATCGACGAGCCGGCTCGCATCCGGGTTGTAGCCCTCGCCTTGCGCCTTCGAGACCGCGAGCACGATGTCGCGGTGCGTGTCGTCGATGGTGAGCACACCGGTGGTGCCGACGATGCCGACGTCGAGCGAATACACCGCGCCCGGCCAGGTGACCGGCAGCGCCCAGGAAATGTTGAGGTGATAGACGGTGCCGTCGCTGAAATTGATCATGCCGGCGGTGGCGTCGATGCCCTTGTACGCCGGGCCGAGCACCTTATCGATCGAGCGCGCGTAGCAATCGACCGGCGTTTTTCCCTCCAGGCACCACATGCAGATGTCGAGCGCGTGCGTGCCGGAGATCACCATCGGCGAAATGGTTGATGGATCGTCGGTGCGCTTGTAGTTGTCGATGGCGACCAGCCGGTTCATGAACGCGCGCGAAGTCACCATCGTGACATCGCCGAGCGCGCCGGTGCGGCATTTTTCCTTGGCGGCTAGCCAGCGGCGGCGGAAGCGCTGCGTGTAACCGACGACGGCATCGAGCTTCGCGTCCTTGATGGCTTTGAGCACGCGCGCGGATTCGGCAAGGTTCGTCGCCAGCGGCTTCTCGATCAGCATCGGCACGCCGCGCTCGACCGCGGCCATGATCGGATCGACGTGCAGATGCTCGTCGGTGGCGATGATGACGCAGGTCACCTCGGGGCGCCGCATCAGTTCGCGATGGTCCTGCGTGACAAAGTCAGCGCCGATTTTGCCAGCAACTTCGCCGGCGCGGTTCGGATTTTTCTCCGCAAGCCCGATCCATTCGACGGAAGGATGCCGCGCCGCGACCTCGCCGCGAAACAGACCGACGCGGCCGCCGCCGATGATCGCAAGCCCGATTCCCTTGGCGGATTTTTTCATATGTTCAGGCCTGCGCGATTTTTCGCCTTAAGCTCCGCGATCCCGGAAATCGTTTCGTTGGTCAGCGGCAGATCGATCGGCTCGTTGCGGTCGGCGGATAAATCAGCCGCACTGTAGGTTTCCATCACACGGCGCGCGCTTTCCGGCGTCACCATCACCGCGCTGTTGCGGATGCAGGCTTCCAGGAAATAGATGGTCTCCGGCCCGATGCCGCCGGCGAAGACATGATCGACCTGCTCGCCCGGCATGGTCGACATCGGAAATTCCTGCCCGCGCTTTTCGGTGTTGAGCCAGTTGTCGCGCTGGGTGTCGTCGAGCACCAGCGCGCCGTCGGTGCCGGTGATCTCGATCCAGGTCGAGCAGTAATTCGGAAAACTAGGCGGAAAATTCCAGCCGCCGCCGATCATCACGACGACGCCGTTGTCCATCGTCACGGTTGTGAACATAACGTCGTGCGAACCGTTCACCGGCTTCATGTAGCCGTAGGCGCCCTGGCTGTAGACGCGCACGGGCTTTGCCGGCTCCAGCAGCCAGAACACGAAGTCGAGATCGTGCGTCGATTCCATCACGACAGGAGAAAGCCGCACGCGGCCTGCGATTTTTTTCCCCAAATCGCGCGAGAGATGCCGGCTGACCAGCACCGACACGACATTGCCGAGCGTGCCGTCGGTGATCTTCTTTTTGGCGTAGGCGATCTTCGGATTGAACCGCTGCGAATAACCGATGGTGAATTTGAGATTGTTGCGTTTGGAAATCTGGATCAGCTCGTCGGCTTCCCACAATTCGAGCGCTATCGGCTTTTCCAGCATTACGTTCTTGCCGCCCTTCAGGCAGTCGCGCGCGATCGGATAGTGGTTCGCCTCCGGCGTCGTCGAGACGTAGACGACCGAGATGTTCGGATTGTTGATGATGTCGTTGTAATCGGGTGTTGCGGTCGCGGGTTTGTACTTTGCCTTTACCTCGGCGAGCCGGTCCGGCTTGATATCGCACAAATGCAATTTGTCGACGAGAGCCGTTCGCGACAGCGCTTCCGCGCGCAAACCGCCGATCCAACCGACGCCGATGACCCCAACTTCAACAGTTTTCACTTTCGGAATCCTTTTTCTTGAAGTTTTTTGCAGCCCTGTGGCCGCTTCAGCGCGCGCACACTAGCTTTTGCTACCTCCCCCTGAAAGGGGGAGGTCGGCCGGCTGAGCGTAGCGAAGGCGGGCGGGTGGGGGTTAATCCAGCGCGGTGATGACCCCCTCCCTAACCCTCCCCCTTTCAGGGGGAGGGAACTGAGAGCCGAGGGCGTTTCAGTCCGTGAAAGCGGTCTTGCCGACACCGAACACTTGGGCCGCGAATTGCGGATAGACCTCGGCCAGCTGCGGGGCGACGGTTTCGCGCATCAGTTTCAGCGTTGCGGGCGAGGGCGGCGTGGTCGTTGGCACCTGCGCCGGCCGGTCGAAGTCGAAAGCCGTGTTCTCGATCACCTCCTCCACCGTGTGTTCGGGATGCACGCTGTCGAGGCGGAAGCGTTTGCGTTTGGGATCGAACGAGAAGAAGCAGCGGTTGGTGACCAGCGCGACCGGCCCGCCGGTGCGGAATACATTTGGCGCGCTCACGCCCGGCGCACTGATAAAATCTACTTTCTCAACCAGCGTTCGGCGCGAATGCTCGACGCGGAACAAAATCACCTTCGGCACGACGTAATACAAATATGACGAACCGAACGATCCGGGAAAGCGCACTTTCGGATTGTCGTATTCGCCGATGCTCACCAGATTGATGTTGCCTTCGCCGTCGATCTGCCCGCCGGAAAGAAAGAACACATCGATGCGGCCTTGCCCCGCGCAATCGAAAAGTTCGCGCGCGCCGTCGGTGAAAAAATTATGTTTGCGGCTTTGCAGCAGCGAGACGTAAGGCTTGCCCTTTCCACGCTCGCGAGCCAGCAGTGCGGCGGTAGCCGGGATAGGTGACGCATTGCCGACAGCGACATGGCGGGAATCGCCGATCAGGTCCGCGATCACGGATGAGAGCAGTTCCTCGTCGCGGATGTCAGGCGGCGCGCCGTTCATAAACATATCTTTCGAGATAATCGGCGAAGCCTTCCGTCGTGGCCGCCATCCGTGCGTATTCGGCGAGATGATCGGCGTCGGCGGCATAATGATCGGGCAGCGGCAGCGGCCAGGCGCCGCGCGGCGCGATGGCAACGCTCTCGACGTAAAATCCGGGGAGCGTTCCGGCCGCGAGCACCGGATCGTCGAGCAATATGCCGTCGTACAACTTCTCGACGGTGACGACTGTCTTGATGGCAGCATGCGCCATCGTCGCGAGCTCGCGCTGCCGCCCGATCCAGACATTGCCGTTGCGGTCGGCCATCGGCGCGTGGATCAGGGCCACGTCGGGCTTGAGCGCGGGCAGCAGCACGATCGGATCGTCGTCGCCGAAAGGGCTGTCGATCAGCTTCCAGTCCTTGCGAAACTTCAAAACGTCGGAGCCGACGAGCCCGCGCAGCGGCATGAATGGCACGCCCTTTTCCGCCGCCTGCAGCGCGGCATGCAGCGCCGGGCAGGTCGCGTCCTTCATGCGGATCGTGCCTTTGGTGATGGCTTCGGAAAAGCGCGGTGCCGGACCGAACTCGCCAAGGCTGACAGCGGAGGTTTCCAATGTCTCAACGCAACCGGCGCCGATCAGCAGGTCGGCTTGCAGGCTCGATGTCGGCAATGCGACCAGATGCAGCCGCTTGATGCCGCGCTTGATCAGCGCGCGGGTGGCGGCCATCGGCACGCCCGAGACTTCGCGCGGAACGACCAGCAGGCAGCCATCCTTGATGGGCGCGAGCGCGTCTTCAATCTGCGATGCAATAACCGGCATTCCACACCACTATGTCATGGCCGGGCTTGTCCCGGCCATCCCGCTAACAAGGCACGAGCCCTGCCATCATAAGCGGGATCACCGGGACAAGCCCGGCGATGACGGTGAAATGCTGTCCGCTTAGGCCAGCGCCGCCTTCACCCGGTCGGGCGAGAACGGCACGCGGCGGATGCGCACGCCGGTGGCGTCGAAGATCGCGTTGGCGATGGCCGCGGCGATCGGGCGGATCGACGGCTCGCCCGCGCCGGAAGGAGCCACCTCGGGCCGGTTGATAAACACGCAATCGACCGTCTGCGGCGTCTCGGTGATGTCGAGGATCGGGTAGCTGATCCAGTCGACGCTTGTGACGTTCTTGGTGTCGAACTTCACTTCTTCCCACAGCGTGCGGCTGACGCCCTGCACGATGTTGCCTTCGATGGTGTGCAGCAGCCCGTCCGGGTTGATGATTTGTCCGCAATCGTGCGCGACCGTGAATTTGCGGGCCCATATCTTGCCGGTGCTGCGGTCGATATCGACTTCGGCGACGATGGCGCAGCGCGTGCCGTTACGCTGCGAATAGGCCATTCCGCGGCCGGAGACCTTGGCGCCGGTCTGGTCCTTGCGCGGCGAGGGCCGTGTCTGCCAGCCGGCTTTCTCCGCCGCCGCCTTGATCACCGCGATGTCGCGCGGGTCTTTCACGTGCCGCAGGCGGAACTCCACCGGATCGGCGTTGAGCGCGGCTGCGACCTCGTCGATGAACGACTCGCTGGCGAAATGAATCTGCGGTCCGACCGGATCGCGCAAATGCGCGCCGCGCAGCGGCGAGCCGCGGTCGAGCAGCGGCGCGATCGTCTCCCACGCCATGCGTTTGTTGTCGAACTCGTAGGATTCGGCGGGAACGCCAAACCCGTCGGCGGACTTGAGTTCCGTGCCAAGGAAGTGGCCGGCCAGCGTGTCTTTCGGCGCGCCGCCGTTGGTGTTGACGTCAATGCGCGAGAAGCCCTTGCTGGTGAACTCGTAAGCAATCATCTTGCCGGAAGCATCGATCGCCGCGCGCGCGCGATGGATCGAGGCGGGGCCTTTCGGATCCCAGCCGGTGCCTTGTTCCCGCATGTATTGCACGCGCACCGGCTTGCCGACCGCACGCGCCATGACGGCAGCATCCATCGCTGCGTCGTCGGCGTCGCTGCGGCCATAGGAGCCGGGCCCGACCACCCAGATTGAACGCACCTTTTCCACCGGGATGCTGAGCACGAGTGCGATGCCATTCTGCACGAAGTGCGGCTTCTGCGAGCCGGTCCAGCACGTCACCTCGCCGTTTTTGATCTCGACCGTGGCGCAGGCTGGGCCCATGCAGGCGTGTGACTGGAAGGGCCACTCATACTCGGCCTCCACCACGCGCGCGGCGGTCTTGAATGCTTCGTCGACATTGCCGGCTTCCTTGCCGCCGATCTCGCGCTTCCGCACGGGAGCCTTGCGGATATGGTCGTAGAGCGCGGCTTGCTCCGGGAATGGCGGCTTGGCGTCTGACCACTCGACCTTGAGTTTTTCAGCTGCGCGGATTGCGTCCCATTCCTTGTCGGCGACGACGCCGAGGAAGGCTTTTTCCCACACCACCTTGGCGCCGGGAATGTCCTTGATCGAGTTCTCATCGATCTTCACCGGCACGGCGCCCGCGATGACCGGGCGGATCATGCGTCCGTGCACCATGCCCGGCACCTTCACGTCGGTGCAGAAATCTTCCTGGCAGAACACCTTTGGGGCGATGTCCTCGCGCTTGATCGGCTGGCCGACGATTTTGTATTCGCTTGGCTTCTTGGGCTGTGCCTTGCCGGGCGCGTAAAGCGTGTTGCCGATCTGCTTATTCCACTCCAGTTGCACATTGAAGTATTTGCCGCCGATCATTTGCGCGTAGGAAACTTTCTTCGAAGCATCGTTTCTGGTGCTTACAATGCCGTCATTGACCGTGAGCTGATCGGCTGGCGTGCTGAGCAGTCCAGATGCCATCTCGACCAGCACGCGGCGCGCTTCCGCCGCCGCCATGCGCATCTGTTTTCCGCCGAGCTGGATGCCGGTCGATCCGGAGGCACCGCCCTGATTCACGCTGGTGCCGGTGTCGCCCATGATGACCTTTACGCTCTTGAACGGCACATCGAGCTCTTCCGCCACCATCTGGCCAATGGAAACGAAGAGTCCCTGGCCCATGTCCATCTTGCCGAAGAATGCGGAGATGCTGCCGTCGGCGTTCACCGCGATGTAGGACGACAGTTGATCCGGCGTGAGCGGCGGTTTTGCCCCTTGCGCGTAAGCCGATTGCATCGAGAGCAGCGTGTCGAGCGATATGCCTGCGCCGATGGAAACGACGAGGGCGCCGCCGCCCATAAGCATCGAGCGGCGGGTGAAGGCGGAATTCTTTTCGATCTTTGTCATGGTGCTCCCCCTCAACCCATCATCGTGGCGGCGCGTTTGACCGCCTTGAGAATGCTGATGTGCGCGCCGCAGCGGCACTTGAGCCCTTCGAGCGCGTCCTTGATTTCGGCTTCGGTTGGCTTCTTCTTTTTTTCGAGAAACGCGGCTGCGGTCATGATCCAGCCGTTGATGCAGTAGCCGCATTGCAGCGCTTGTTCCTCAACATAAGCGGTTTGCAACGGATGCGGCTTTTCCGGCGTGCCGAGGCCCGCGAGCGTCACCACCTTGCCGTTGCCGATGGCGGAAACCGGCGTCACGCAGGAGCGGATCGGCTCGCCGTCGAGATGAACTGTGCAGGAGCCGCACTGGGCGAGGCCGCAACCGAAATGCGGATTGTTGAGCCCGATATCGTTGCGCAGGGCGTACAGCAGCGGCATGTCCGGGTCGGCTTCGACCGTGTGGGATTTGCCGTTGACGTTAAGGCTGTACTTCATGATGGGCTCCCTGGGCAGTGGCGCCTTTGCCGGCGCTTGCGCGGCAAGGCTAGTCCCGCGCGGCGGTGTTGGGAACATGCCTGCGGCGTAAATTTGTCGTTGCAGGCAGGGAATAGTCTAGCGGAGAGGCTCGCTCGCCAGCCCTTGCACCGCAGCAAACAGGTCGCGCACCGATTGCTCGCCGATGTGTCGCGTGATGAACACCACGCGGCTCGCGCGCTCATTGTGCGGCCAGTTCTCAAGTTCCACCGGCGGATGGGCAAGGTGCTGCACGAACTGGACGACGATTGGCCCGCGGCAGCCCTCGACGTTGAGCAAACCTTTGACGCGCAGCAAATCCGTGCCGCGCAGCGCGATCAGCGTTTCCATCGCGCGTGCGAAGACGTTCCACGCCACTGGCGCGGTATCTCCCATGACGAAGCTGGAAATGCCGTCGCTGTGTGCGGCCTCCGCGACAAAACCCTGATGCTGATTTTGCGAGGCGGCATTCGACTCAACGAGCAGTCGCGGATCGAGCACGCCATCGATCGCGACCTCGATGCTGGCGTGCGGATTAAGCTCGCGCAGTTTGGCGGTGAGCGCCGCCGTCATGGAGGCATCGGCAAGATCGGTCTTGGTGACGATCAGTCTGTCGGCGAGGATCGCCTGTTTGCGCGCTTCTGCCAGTTGTTCGAGCGCAGCCAGGCCGTTCATCGCATCGACGACGGTGGCCACCACCTCGACATGAAATTCGGAACCGAGCGCGCGGTCGGTGGCGAAGGTTTGCAGAATCGGGCTTGGATCGGCGAGGCCGCTGGTTTCGATCACGATGCGGTGGAAATCCGGAACTTGACCGCGCTCGCGTTCGGCCACCAGACGGCGCAATGCGTTTTGCAGATCGGAGCGCGTGTTGCAGCATAGGCAGCCGTTGCCGAGCAGCACGGTTTCGTCCGCGGATGAGCGCAGCAGTTTGTCGTCAATGCCGACCGCGCCGAATTCGTTGACGATCACCGCGGTGCCGTGTCCCTCCTGCGTTGTCAGAAATCGCCGCAGCAGCGTTGTTTTGCCTGCGCCGAGGAATCCCGTGACGATGGTCACCGGAATGCGAGGGCCGCGCTCGCGCCGTTGACGGCGGCCGAACTGACCCGCGGCGGGTGAGGAGAATGGCGCGTTCAATCAGAAATCCATCTCAAGGATGTAAAGCCCGCCGGTGTGGCGGTCGACGGTGTAAACGATCTTGCGCTCGTCAACGAACACGTCGTTGAGTTGCACGGAGTTGGCGGGCGTGCCCTTCGGCGCCGGCGGCACGAAGGCGGCGACTTCCTTCGGCTGATACGGATTGGAAATGTCGTAGGCACGCAAGCCGCCGTTGAAGAACGTGCCAAGCACGATCTCGTCGGAATTCCACGCGGTGGGGAGCGGCACGTTCTCGTGGATGTTGTGCGCGCCGAAGCGCCCGCCACGGCCCGAAAATGCATCGACCGGCGGCATCGGGCAGGTCGCAATCGGCACAAGATGCTTTTCCTCGCGTGCGTCGAGAATCCAGATCAGCTTCGGCCAGTCCTTGGCGGCGTTCTCGGTCGACTCGTCGGTGACGATCATCAGGTTGCGGTCGAACAGCGGCATTACCGTATGCATGAAGCCGGAATAGGGCGGCGAATTGGTCCAGTGAGAAATCGGCTTCGGCTTGGACTTGTCGGAGATGTCCATCACGTACATGCCGCCGTCGATGTAAGCGAGATACATGCGGTCAGGACGTTGCGGATAGACGTTGGTGTTGTGCGCGCGATAACCCTTGTCGAGCGCATGACGCGCCGGCGGTTTTGCACTGTCGCCCTCGCGCGTGCCGGGCATCCACCAGCGGCCGGCTTCCACGGGTTTAGACGGATTTCGCACGTCGAAGCAGCGGTAGAACTGATCGTCGAGCGGATGCGTCGGCTTGAAGTCCGCCGCGCCTGAGGCCATGTGGACGTATTCGCCGTCGCAGAACCACAATTGATGCACGCCGCGCGAGTTCGCGCCGGAGCAGTCGGTGAACGAAATCGATTTCGGTTTTTCCGGCACCGACACATCGAACAACTCGAATCCGGCCGGCTTTTGCCCGACCTTCTGCGTCTGATAGGCGACCGCCATGATGTCGCCGGTCAATTCCAGCGAATTGGAGCGCATGAAGGCCTGTGGCAGATCGGTCTGCACCACCACTTTGGGTTTGCGCGGATCGGAGACATCGACGCCGGTGAAATTTTTCGGCGCGCTTTCGTGCGCCAGCCAGATAATGCGGCGGCCGTCCTTGGCGATCTGCACCGACATGCCTTCGCCCATGCCGCCGAAGCCGCCGAGATCGTGCTGCGCCAGCAACTTGAAATTCCAGGATGTGGCTTCGGCTGAATTGGGCCCAAGCGGATTATTCGCGGTCGCCATTCTTCTCTCCGTAATAAAATTCAATTCCCTTTAACACGAAGGCCGGCGCGCGTGCGCCGGCCTCGCTATTGGTCACGGCATGCAAGCCATGCAGATCGCTCAGGCGCCCGCTTTTTTGAGGAAGTCGGTGCGGAAGGCCTTGTCCCAATCCGGAATGGCCTTGATCTTGTTTTCCTTCAGCAAAATTTCGGCGTGCTTCTGCATGTAAGGCTTGAGATCAGACGGCCAGCCGGGATCGACTTCGACGCGCGAGAGCGCTTTGGCGAAAGTGTCTTGCGACATCGTGTAACCCTTCGAGGTGTAGAAGCCATAGATCGTCTCGGCCACCTTCTTCGGGCTGTTCTTGAAGTCCTTGGCGACGTCGAGCCAGGCCTTGAGATAGGCAACGACGGTGTCGGGGCTCTTCTCGACAAACTCCGGCGTTGCCGCCATGAACACCGGTAACTTATCGAAGCTGTAGAAATCGACGAGCGTATTGCCGAGGCCATCTGCTTCCGCAATCGCATTGTAGGGTTCGACAGTGACCATCGCATCGACGGTCTTCGCCGCCATCGCGGCGACCATGTTGTTCACGTCCATGCGGACTTCGTCGTAGTCGCCCTTGTTCAGGCCGGCTCCCTTCGCGATCTGATCGACGAAGATGTTGCCGGTGGATGAGCCGGTCTGGTTGGCGACCTTCTTGCCGCGTAGTTGCTCGATCTTGGTGATGCCGAGATCCTTGCGCGCCATCACGCGCGCGGTCTTGCCGACATATTCAATCATGGCGATGGCGATGAGGCCGCCTTTGTCGTGGCCGATGGAGAAAGAGGGACCGGCGTAAGTCCCCATGTCCACTTGCCGCGCCACCATCTGCTGCATGGTGAGATTGCCGGAGGCGACGGCGAATTCCTCGTACTTGACGCCGTGTTTCTCCAGCAGGCCTGACTTGAGGAGATAATAGGTCGGCATTCCCCACATGTTGGTCTGATAGCCTTGGCGCACCGTCTCCAGTGCGAAGGCCGGTTGCGTGCCGCCCAATCCCGCCGCCAGCACGCCGGCGCTAGCGCCCGCGAGATATTGCCGCCGGGTCATTCCCGTGTGCAGAATTTTCATCGTACATCCTCCCTTTGCGCTTTGGCCTTGTGCTTCACCGGCACAGGTTTTGTTCGTTCAGTGATGGGCTTTTCCGTTCGTCGGTTGCCCGGTTGCAGCCGGGCCGAGATGGTGCAGCAGCTCTTTCTGAAATTCCAGAAACTCGATGCTGAGCGGATCGCGCGGCCGCTTCAGCTTGATCGGCACTTCGATCTTCACCGTGCCGGGATGCGGCGTCATCACCACCACGCGATCCGCGAGGTAGACGGCTTCCGCCACGTTGTGCGTCACGTAAATCACGGTCTTGCGGGTCTCCCGCCACACATCCGCCAGCAGGCGCTGCATGTCGTCGCGCGTGAGGGCGTCGAGCGCCGCGAATGGTTCGTCCATCAGCAGCACCGCCGGATTGTAGGCGAGCGCGCGGGCGATGGCGACCCTCTGCTGCATGCCGCCTGAGAGATGATGCGGATAGGCGTTGGCGAATTTTTCCAGCTTGACCAGTTGCAGCTGTTTGAATGCCGTCTGTTCGCGCTCTTCCTTTGGCACGCCCTTCATCTCAAGACCGAAAGCGACGTTCCCGAGCGCGGTGCGCCACGGAAACAGCTGGGCGAAATCCTGAAATACCACGCCGCGGTCCATGCCGTGACCGGTGACGGCCTTGCCGCCGATGCGGATTTCTCCGCCGGTGGGATGGATGAAGCCGGCGATGATATTGAGCAGCGTCGATTTTCCGCAGCCGCTGGGGCCGACCAGGCAGAGAAATTCCGACGTGTCGATATCGAAGCTGGCCGCCTGCACGCCGGAAACCTGGCCCGCAGGCGTGTCGTAGACGAGCGAAACATCACGCACTTCGATATGGGCCATTGCCACGCCACTCCTACTCGTGTCCTCATAGATACTATATTTTCGGGCCGCCAACAGCGGGTCTAACGAGCAGATCGCGTACGCATGAATTTACTGGTTCTCCCCGGCGACGGGATCGGTCCCGAAATCACTGCCGTTGCTGCGGATGCGCTGCGTGCAGTGTCGGACCGTTTTCGGCTCGGCCTGCACTTGACGGACGATGTGGTCGGGCACGAGAGCCTGCGCCGCCACGGCACGACGGTGCGGCCGGAGGTGCTGGAAGCCGCGCGCAAGGCCGATGGCCTGGTGCTGGGCCCGACGGCGGCTTTCGAGTTCCGCGACCAGATCAATCCGTCGATGTTCTTTCGCAAGAATCTGGATTTGTTCGCCAATATCCGCCCCTGCCGCACTTATCCGGGCCTTGCCGTGAAGGCGGGAGCTTTCGATCTGGTCGTGGTGCGCGAGAACACCGAAGGCTTCTACGCCGACCGCAACATGGAATCGGGGGGGAGCGAAATTCTCGTGACCAAAGATGTCGCCATCGCGATGCGGCGCATCACGCGCGTGTGCTGCGAGCGCATCGCGCGCGCGGCGTTCGATCTCGCGATGCGGCGGCGCAAACAGGTCACCATCGTGCACAAGGCCAACGTGCTGAAAGTCACCGACGGCATGTTTCTCGACGAATGCCGCAAGGTCGCCAAGGAATTTCCCGCCGTGAAGGTCGACGAGATCATTGTCGATGCCATGATGGCGCATGCCGTGCGCGCGCCGCAGCGCTTCGACGTTATCGTTACCACCAATATGTTCGGCGACATCCTGTCCGATCTGACTGCGGAGCTTTCGGGAAGTCTCGGCCTCGGCGGCTCGCTCAATGCGGGCGCCGATCATGCGATGGCGCAGGCCGCTCACGGCTCTGCGCCCGACATCGCGGGGCGCAATGTCGCCAACCCGTTTTCGCTGGTGCTGTCGGCGGCTTTGCTGCTGGCGTGGCATGGCCGGCGCAAGAAGCTGAAAGAGTTTGAAGCGGCGGCGTCTGCGATTGAGCAAACGGTGGAAGCCGCAATTGCGGCAGGTGAGGTCACCCCCGATATCGGCGGCAAGCTCGGCACGCGCGAGACCGGCGCTGCGTTCGCCGCCCGTCTGCGCGCCGCATGAGCGCGCCGCGCTGCGACAGCCACGTCCATGTGGTTGGCGATGCCGCGCGTTACCCGCAGGTCAGGGAGCGAAAATTTCTGGCAGGCGTGGCTGATCTGGCGGCATTACAAAAGCTTGCGGCTCCTTACGGCATTTCCCGCTTCGTGATCGTGCAGCCGAGTTTCTACGGCACGGATAATTCGCTGTTGCTGGAAAGTCTGGATGCGCTTGGACAGCACGGGCGCGGCGTTGCGGTGGTCGATCCCGCGGCAATCTCGCGCGAGGAACTTGCGGACTACGCCCGGCGCGGCGTGCGCGGCCTGCGGATCAATATCTACAGCCAGCTCGGCGAGCCGCAGGCGCTCGATCAGACATTTGCCGCCATGGCGCGTCTCGCAAGTGATATGAATTGGCATGTCGAGATCATCGCCTCGATCGGCGATCTCACGCATAACGCGGAGATGCTCGCCAAATCGCCGGCACCGGTCGTCATTGATCATTATGGCGTCTATGGACGCTACACGCCGGCAAGCGCCGAAGCACGACGCCTCCTCGATTTGATTTCTCTGCCGCATGTCTGGATGAAGCTGTCTGCGCCCTATCGGGTATCCGCGAATCCGATCGAGACGAAGCCCAATGCGGCGTGGCTGGCGGCGATACTTGAGCGCGCCAAGGATCGCTGCGTTTGGGGCAGCGACTGGCCGCATACGCCGGCGCATGAAACGCAGAAGGGCGGCGATATTCTGCTGCCCTATCGCGATCTGTCCTATGCGGCGCTTGCCGATGATTTTCTCGCCGCTCTCGGAGCTGCTGAGCTTGCCGAACAGATCATGGGCGAGAACCCCGCGCGGCTTTATGGCTTTCCGGGCTCTGGCTGAGTGCCTTGTTTGCGCTATGATGCGGAGCGCTCCGCCAACGATAATAAAATCGGGAGGATGTCCATGAAGCTGTTTTCACAGAACCGCGCCATCGCGACCGCGATTTTCGCCGCCGGATTTATCGGCGCCGCGTTCCCAAGCTGGGCGCAGACTTATCCGACCCGCTCAGTGCATCTCATCGTCGCCTATTCGGCCGGCGGCACCGGCGACTTCGTGGCGCGCGTGATTTCGGACAGGCTCGGGCAAGCACTCGGCCACACCATCGTGGTTGAGAATCGCGCAGGAGCGAGCGGCGCCATCGGCGCACGCAGCGTGATCAGCGCCGATCCCGATGGGCACACGCTGCTGATGGGACAAACCGGCGAAGTATCGATCAATCAGCATTGGTTGAAAGACATCGGTTACAATCCCGACAAGGATTTGCAGCCGGTCGCGCTCGCGGCGGTCGTTCCGCTGGCGTTGGTCGTCCCCGCCAAGGCGCCGTACGCGACGATGGCGGATTATCTCAAGGCGCTGCGCTCGGGCGCGAAAGGCACGTTCGCATCCGCCGGAGTCGGCACGCCGGGTTATTTCGCGGGCGAACTGCTCAAGCTGCGGACCAAGAGCAACATCAACCACGTTCCCTACAAGGGCGCGGGCCCCGCGCTTAACGATCTCATCGGCGGCCATGTCGATATGTATTTTCCCGGCTTCCCCGCGGCGGTGCCGCACATGAAGTCCGGCACGCTGAAAGTCCTCGCAGTGTCCTCGGTGAAACGCGCTTCCGCCGCGCCCGACGTGCCTACGGTCGCGGAAACGGCGGGAATCAAGAATTTCGACTTCACTTTATGGGCCGGGATATTCGCGCCGCGTGCGACGTCGAAAGCCGTCGTCGACCGCTTGAACACCGAGATTAATAAAATTCTGGCCGATCCGGAGATCAAGAAAAGGCTCAACGAAGCCGGCGCCGAGGTCACGCCGATGTCGGTCGCTCAATTCGCCGGCTTTGTGAAATCCGAGAGCGAAAAATACGTTGAGGTCATCAAGGAAGCCGGACTGAAGCCGGAGGGCAGCAACTAGCTCTTCGCCACGCGCGCCATTCCCCAGCGCAGGATGGTGGCGCGCTCGATTGAACCGAACACCAGCCGTTCGAACACGAAGCCGATGCAGCCGATGACCGCGAGCGAAGCGATCATCACGTCGGCGTTGAGAAATTCCTTGGCGTCGTAGATCACCCAGCCAAGGCCCCAATCCGACGTCGCGATCAATTCGGCGCCGACGACCGCGATCCATGAACGCAGGAATGCTTGACGCAAGCCGGTGATGATAAACGGCGAGGCGCCGGGAATGATGACTTTCCAGAACAGTGAATTTTCGTCCGCACCCATCGCGCCGGCCGCGCGCAGCCATATCTGATTGACCGAGCGCACGCCGGTCCAGGCATTCAGCAGCATCGGGAACAGCGCCGCGTAGAACACGATGAGTATCGTCGTGGTGTTGCCGAGACCGAACCAGAGAATGAATATCGGCACCCAGGCGAGCGAGGGGATCGGCATCAACGCGCTCGCGAGCGGCATGAAAAACTGCTCGATCGCGCGGAAGCGGCCCATCAGAATTCCCAACGGCAGCCCGATGGCGACGGCCAGCCCGAAGCCGAACAGCATGCGGTAAAGCGTATAACCGGCGTGGCGTATCATGCTGCCGTCAGCAATCATCGAGAACAGCGTGCCGCCGACTGTTGTCAGCGTTGGCAGCAGCGCGCGCGGAAAAAAACCGCTGCGCGCAATGATTTCATAAAACGCCGCCGCGGCCAGAATCGTGACCGTAGCACGCATGATCGAACGCGCGTTCTGTGACGATGCGTTCATGACGCCATCATCCCCCAGCGCACGACGGTGAAACGCTCAAGCCGCTGGAATACGAACTTTTCCAGCGCGAGGCCGATGACGCCGATGACAAAAATGCCGGCCAGCATCACGTCGGTGTTGAGGAATTCACGCGCGCCGAAAATCAGCCAGCCGAGCCCCCACGGCACCGCCGCCAGCATTTCCACCACCACGAGGATGCGCCAGGCCTGCGCCATGCCGAGCCGCAATCCGGTGAGGATGTAAGGCAGCGCGCCCGGCAGGATCACCTGCCGGAACATCCGGCGGTCGCTGGCGCCCATCGCTTGCGCCGAGCGCACCCAAATCTCCTTCACGGCTTTCACGCCGGTCCATGTGTTGAAGATGATCGGAAAAGCCGAGACGAAGCCCACCAGCAGAACGGTGGACAGATTGCCGAGCCCAAACCAGAGCATGAACAGCGGTGCGTAGGCGACGCCGGGGATCGGCGCGCCGATGCTCACCAGGGGCAGGAAAATATCTTCCGCTCGGCGCGAGCGTCCCATGGCGATGCCGATGACAACGCCGGCCACCGCTGCAAGCGCAAATCCTGCGAACAATCGGAGCAGTGTTTCGAATGCGTGGTGCGGCAGGATGCCGGAAACAGTCAGCCGTATGAGCGCGGCGGCGACTTCCTCCAGCGGCGGAAACAGCCGCGGCGGAAAAATGCCCATCTTCGCGACCAGTTCCCACAGCGCGCCCACCACCACGAACGGATAGGCGTTGAGCGCGAACGACCGCAGGCGCGCGCCGGCACTGGTTGTGCCGGGCGCCGTCGCGGCCTCAAGGGTCACGGCTGTGGCGGCATCTTGCATGGACGCGGACGAATCCTCACCGGGAAGCTTTTTATTTTTATCGGGACCGAGGATAGGCGGGCGGGCGGGCTGCGACAAGCTGACGGGGCTGCCATGCGTCCGCGCTGCGCCACCCATTGCGGCATGCGCCCGCTATGATAGAGAGCTGGCCTGTTTTTCGGCATCGAGGAGACATCATCAAATGGCAAAAAGCACGGCAAAGCTCGGCTGGATCGGGGTCGGCCGCATGGGATATCAGATGGCCGAGCGCCTGCTCGACGCCGGTCATGATGTCTCCATCTGGAATCGCACCAAGTCGAAGGCCGATCCGCTCGCCGCCAAGGGCGGCAAGATCGTCAACAATTTGTCCGATCTCGCAGGCGTCGACATCCTTTTCGCCATCGTGTCGGAAGGAAAGGATCTCGAGGAGGTCTATTTCGGCAAGAACGGTGTCATCACCAATGCCAAGGGAAAATTGCCCAAGACCTTTGTCGATTGTTCTTCCATTTCGGTCGAGGATTCCGCGGCGATCCGCGCGCGGCTGAAAGAACACGGCGTCGATTTCGTTGCCGCGCCGGTATCGGGCAATGCCAAGGTCATCAAGGCCGGCCGGCTGTCGTCCGTCGTCTCCGGCCCGGAAGCGTCATGCAAGGCCGCGATGCCGCTGATCGAGGTGTTCGCGCCACAGGGCGTCTCATACGTCGGTGACGGCGAACTCGCGCGCATCTGCAAGATCGCGCACAACGTGATGCTCGGCGTCGTGATCGAAAATCTGATCGAAATCACGCTGCTCGCCAACAAGATGGGCGTGCCGCGCCACGCCTTTCTCTCGTTCATGAACAACGGCGTGATGGGTTCGATGTTCACGCGCTACAAGACACCGGCGCTGGTCAATCTCGACTGGAGCACCACCTTCACGCCGGAGCTGCTGCGTAAGGACCTCGACCTTGGCCTCGCGCTCGGGCGCGAATGGGATGTGCCGATGCCGGTGACGGCGGCGACGCGCGAGGTGCTGCAAAGCCATTTCGGCGCGGCGACGCTCAAGTCCAATCCGGAAGAATACCTGCAGAAGGACTTCGCCGCGCTGGCCGAAACGATGGCGCTGGCAGCTGGCATGAAGCTCACCAGCGAAAACAAGAACGTGCCGACAGGCCTGGAGAGCTAAACGCCTATCTCCGGCGGCCCAAAAAAAAGGGCCTCCGAAGCGGCCCTTGTGCATAAGGTGGAGGATTCACGTCGTCGCCTCTCATCGCAGGGAGGGAAACGACGACTGCGCACAATGTCAGTGAAGCGGTGCTGGAACGTCATTCCAAGTAAAATGGGTATAAACACGCCCCTGCTATGCAAGACCAGCATAAGGCGTGTGCGTTTTTGGTCGAAAATGGCGCGTGATGGCTCATTAGGTGGGACGGTGGTGACTTAGCGCCGGTTCAGGGAAATCTGCCGCATGCCTTTCAAACTCTACAACGCGCCGCAATCCACCTGCAGTCAGCGGGTGCGCTTCGTTCTTAACGCCAAGGGCATTCCGTTCGACGAAGTGAAGCTCGATCTGCTCGCGGGCGACCAGCTCAAGCCGGATTATCTTGCGCTAAATCCCAACGGCGTGGTGCCGACACTCGACCACGACGGCGCCATCGTCATCGATTCATCCGTCATCATCGAGTATCTCGACGAGGTGTCGCCCGAACCGGCGAATTTCACGCCGCGCGATCCGGTCAAACGCGCCGAGATGCGCGCGCATATGCGTTTCATCGATGAGATGCCGGCGGCGGCCGTGCGCGTACCGACCTTCAATCTCGCATTTCTTCCGCGCTTCCAGAAAATGAGCCCGGAGGAATTCATCGCCTTTGCGGAATCCAAGCCGCTGCGCAAGGAAATGATGCTTGCCATGGGGCAGAAGGGATTTTCCGAAAAGGAAATGAATTCGGCTCTTGATCGCATGCGGCGCACCTACGAGCGCATGGAACACGCGATCACGCAAAGCGGCGGGCCGTGGCTTATGGGCATACAGCCGACGCTGGCGGATATTTCACTGATGCCGGCGATCGTTCGCATGGCGGACCTGGGGCTGGACGATATGTGGGCGGACAAACCGCTGGTGGCGAAGTGGCATGACGCCATCCGCGCGCATCCGGCTTACAAGCCGACATATTATTTCGGCTCGCTGCTGACCGAAAAATTTCCGCACCTGAAAGAACGCTCAGCGAAGCGGGCGTAATTACGGGCAGACGGCTTCGACGCAAAGTTTTTGCAGTTCCGGCCATGGCTGGTAGACGGCGGCGTTATTGCCGCACAGCTCCGGCGGCGCATCCACCATCTGTGTGATCTCGCCGGCGTAGAAATACACCACCTTGTCGGTGCTGCCGGCGTATTTTTTGTCGAAGCCTTTGGCGTTGTAGCGAACGCAGACGACATAGCGGGAAACATTCCCCGTCAGCTTGATAACGGGCTCGGTGATATAGGCATCGCGGATCCCGGTGTGGTCCGGCAGCCGGTCGCGCAACAGGTTGATGATTTTCGGTTTGTAGTCGGCGGGAACGACATTCGCCCTTTCGTCCGGTTTTTTCTCGCCCTTTCCGCTGCACGCTGCAAGCATGACGCCAAGCATGACTGCAAGCAGTGTCATTGCCGCAAGATTTCGCGGCGCCATGACTAGCGCGCTCCCGCCGGGTTGAGAACTCTCCACACCGGCGAACCGAACGCTTCGTCGAGAGCGAGGGTGAAGCTGCGCAGCAACGCCGGCGCCTGGTCGCTGTAACCGTACGCCATCAGCATGAACAACAGCGGCAGTAGGGCCGCGGTCCAGAAAGCCCACCTCAACAGACGCGCGCGATTTTCCGCGGCGTGCTTTGGATCTGGAATTTGCGGCGGCGGATATTTCATGGGGCCTTAAAGTTATGGGTCTCAATGGCGGTGCCGGTTTCGGGTAGCGAGCTAATTACTTGCCATCCGGTGTGAACCTCATTGCCGCCGCCTGCGACTAATCCCCGTGCCTTGGGAGTAGGGGGATTTTCGTCATGGATCAGGCCAGCAGCGCCCGCTTTTTCCGGATGATCGCGCTTGGCTTCGCCATTGCGATCATCATCGTGATTGCGCTCGCCATCGCAGCCACCGCCGCGCACGCCGCGACGATCTGAGCCCTCAGTATCTGTTCGCGATCGGCAGTTCCTCGGCCGGGAACAGCGAGATCACCTTGCAGCCCTTGTCGGTGACGACGACTTCTTCCTCGATGCGCGCAGCCGAAAAACCATCGGTCGCCGGGCAGTAGGTTTCGATCGCGAACACCATGCCTTCCTTGATCTCGGTCGGGTGTTCCATCGACACCACGCGGCTGATGATCGGCCGCTCGTGCAGCGCGAGGCCGAGGCCGTGCGCGAATTGCAGGCCGAAGGCGGACATTTCGTCCGGAAAGCCGAACTCGCCGGCCTTCGGGAACACTTCGCAGATATGCGCGGTGGACGCGCCCGGCTTGATGCGCTCGATGGCGTTGTCGAGCCACTCGCGCGCTTTCTTGTAGGCGTCGTGTTGCACGGGCGTCGCGCGCCCGACGTTGAAGGTGCGGTAGTAGCAGGTGCGGTAGCCCATGAAGGCTTGCAGGATGTCGAAGAACGCCTGGTCGCCGGGACGGAACATGCGGTCCGAGAAATTATGCGGATGCGGATTGCAGCGCTCGCCGGAGACGGCGTTGATCGCTTCCACGTCGTCGGAGCCGTGCGTGTAGAGGAACTTGTTGACCTCGGCCACGACGTCGTTCTCGCGGATGCCGGGGCGCAGCATTTCGTTGATCAGGTCGTAGGCGCCGTCCACCATCGCGGCGGCGCGGTTGAGCAGCGCGATCTCGTCCATCGACTTGATCTCGCGCGCTTCCAGCATGGTCTGCTGGCCGTCCACGACTTTCACCCCGGCTTTTTCGAGTTCGAACATCATCGGCGGTTCGATGATGTCGACGCCGACCGGCATCTTGTCGACGCCGGCTTCCTTCAGCAGCGATGCGATTTCCTTGGCGTGACGCGCCATCAGGCCGAATTGCGGTGCGACGGTGCCGCGGAGGCCGACGAGACCGGCCCGGCAGTTCTCCGGCCGCAGCCAGGGGGCATAGAGCTTGTGGTGAACGGCCGCGGAGCCGAAATCCCAGATGATCGGCTCGCCGCCGCGCGTGAGCAGCGCCCAGCGCGCCAGCTTGTCGCGCTCCCATTCGCCGATCTTGGTCGAGGTGATGTAGCGGATGTTGTTGACGTCGAATACCAGCAGCGCGCCGAGATTGGATTTTTCCAGCGCGGCCTGCGCGCGGCCGAGGCGATAGCGGTGCAGACGCCGGTAATCGACGCGCTCCTCGAAATCGACGCCCATGATGCCGAGGGCAGGCAGTGCGCGGCCCCAATTGTGGCGCGGGTTGACGTCCTCGGGGAGGATTTTGCGCGGGTCGCGCGTGATGTCGTCCATGGGAGCTTCCTCAGTTTTTGGTCGTGGCCGGTACATCCGGCGGCATAGCGTGGATTATAGAAGGTTGGGACTCCAATTAAAACCTTACGCCGCGCTTTTGCCCCATAAGCGGCGGGAGGCGATGTCAGCGCCCTCGCGGATCGATTTGAGCTTTAGCCATACCGCGGGCTCGATTACCCATTCGCGGTTTGTGAATGTGCCGAAGCCGCAGTCGGTGGAGGCGATCACGCGCTCTCGCTCGCCGACGGCGGTCACTGCCTCCTCGATGCGCCGCGCCACCACCTCCGGGTGTTCGACGAAATTCGAGGTCGATTCAACGACGCCCGGAATCAGTATCATGTCCTTCGGGAACGGGTGCTTTTTGAACGCCGTGTATTCATGCGCGTGGCGCGGGTTGGAAAACTCGATCGACAACGCCCCCACTTTTGCCTGATAGAGCGCCGGCAGGATGCTGGCGAGCGGAATGTCGTGGATGTGCGGGCCGTCCCAGTTGCCCCAGCAGCAATGCAGCCGCACGCGGTCGCGCGGAATGCCCTCGATGCCCTTGTTGATGGCGGCGACGTGCATCTCGCACATCTTGACGAATTCGCTGTCGGAAAGGTCGCGGTACATCATGACGCGATCCATCGCCAGGTCGGGGGCGTCGATCTGCAAAATGACGCCGGCTTTGTGGATCGCCTGATATTCCTTCTTCATCTCGCGCGCGATGGCGTCGAGATATTTTTCCTGGCTGTCATAGAAGGCGTTGAGCATTGTCGTTGAGATAATGCCGGGCGAGGCCGCGGTCATGAACAGCTCGGAGAATTTGCCGCTCTCCTTGGCGACGCGTGTGAAGCGCGCGAGTTCGGAATCGATGTCCTTGGTGTCGGCGTAGTGGAGTTCCGCCTGCGCTTCCGGCGAGCTTTGCTGGCCCTTGGTGGTGTGCGGAAACCGGCGCAGCAGCATGGCGGTGAGCTCGGGGAACTCCTCGAACTCGCGCCCGCGCCGGCGCTTCGAGACGCCGGCAAAGCCGGTCATGCGCTGCGGCACGTAAGTTTGGAAGCCGACGCGCTGCTGCTCGCCGTCGTTGCCGATGTCGATGCCGGCGGCAGCCTGTTTCCCGACGACGTGGCGCACGGCCTTGTCCATCTCGGCGTCGAATGTCTTGGGATCATAGGCCTCGTCCGCCTCCCGTTTGATCAGCAGGCCCGACAGCGTATCGTTACGCGGCAGGCTGCCGACATGGGTGGTGAGGATGCGATCCCGGCTGAAATTCATGAACTCAACTCCTTGGCGGGCACCTGCAAACATTGCGGCGTTCCGTGCGGTCTGCATAATAGCTGCGTCCTGGGAGGAAAAGCATGTCCGCCGCGGCCAAAGCACGCGTTCAATCGAATTCGCCCGATCCGGTGGGCGGCATCCCGCGCGACTACAATTTCGCCGCCGACATTCTTGAGCGCAACCTGAAGGCGGGCCGCGCCAACAGGCCGGCCTATATCGACGAGCGGGGTGTTTTGACCTACGGCCAACTGGCCGACCGCGTTGCGCGTTTCGCCGATGTACTGCGCACGCTTGGCGTCAAGCGCGAGGAGCGCGTGCTGCTTGCGCTGCTCGACACCATCGACTGGCCGACGGCGTTTCTTGGCTGCCTGAAAGCCGGCGTCATCGCGGTGCCGGTCAACACGCTGATGACCGAGGACGACTACGGCTACATGCTCTCCGACAGCCGCGCCAAGGCGCTGGTCGTGTCGGAGGCGCTCTATCCGAAATTCGAAAAGCTGGTCGGCGCCGCAGTTGATCTCGAGCACGTCATTGTTTCGGGCGCCAACGCGCACGGCCACAAACGCTTTGAGGATCTGCTCACCGCGGCCAAACCTGATCCCGCAACGGCGCCGACCACGGCCGACGACATGGCGTTCTGGCTTTACACATCGGGATCGACCGGCAAGCCGAAGGGCGCGGTGCATGTGCACGCTAACCTGCGCCTGACCGACGATCTGTACGGCGGGCCGCTGCTCGGTCTGACCGAAAACGATCTGTGCTATTCGGTGGCGAAATTGTTTTTCGCCTACGGCCTTGGCAACGCCATGACCTTCCCGATGTCGGCGGGAGCGGCCACCGTGCTGCTGGCGGACCGGCCGACGCCGGACGGGGTCGCGGCGCTCCTTCGCAAGCACCCTATTACGGTGTTCTTTGCTGTGCCGACGTTCTACGGCGCGTTTCTCGCCGGTGCCAATGCGCCGAAAAAATCCGAACTTAAAATCCGCCGTTGTCTTTCTGCCGGCGAAGCGTTGCCCGAGGAAATCGCGAAAACCTGGGCAGAGCGTTACGGCGTGGAAATTTCCGATGGCCTCGGCACCACCGAGATGTTGCACATCTATTTGAGCAATCGCCCCGGTGCGACCAAATACGGCACCACCGGCAGGGCTGTGCCGGGCTACGACATCAAGCTCGTCGGCGATGACGGGCTGCCGGTGAAACAAGGCGAGATGGGTGAGCTTTACGTGCGCGGGCCGACAGCCGCGATCATGTACTGGAACAACCGGGAGAAATCGCGCTCGACGTTCCAGGGCGACTGGACGCGCTCCGGCGACAAATACATCGAGGATGCTGACGGCTATTACATCTGCTGCGGACGCCAGGACGACATGCTGAAGGTCTCCGGCATGTATGTCTCGCCGTTCGAGGTCGAGGCCGCGCTGCTCTCTCACCCCGACGTGCTGGAGGCCGGTGTTGTCGGCTGGTTCGACGAGCAGAAACTGGTGAAACCGAAGGCCTTCGTGGTGCTCAAATCGCCCGAGAAGGCGAACGATGCGCTGGCGAAGGCATTGCAGGAGCATGTGAAGGCGAAGCTGGCGCCGTTCAAATATCCGCGCTGGATCGAATTCCGCAAGGAACTGCCGAAGACCGCGACCGGCAAGATCCAGCGCTTCATGCTGCGCGCGGAAGACAAAGCCGCCAACTAAACGATGCTGTCAGCGTCCGCGAGGGTTAAATCCGGCTTGACTCGCCTTATGCACTATAGTTCACTTTGGGTATAGCTCATTGGGAACTATAGTTCGTGGTCACTCCGAAGCCGAAAGCACGCGAGAAAGCCGACGCGAAGGCGGACGATGTCTTCGTCGCCGAGCTTGGCCATCTGGTGCGTCTGGGACGCGCCAAGCGCGGCATCAGCCGCAAGCAGCTCGCCAGGGGCTCCGGCATCTCCGAGCGTTATCTGGCGCAGATCGAAGGCGGCGAGGGCAATCCTTCGGTCATCGTGCTCAAGGGCATCGCGGCGGCGTTCGATGTGCCGGTCGCCGAATTGCTGCCGCGCCTGAATGCGCGCAACGGCGCGCTCACCAAAATCAACGATCTGCTCGTCCGTTTGCCGGCGGGCGAACTCGCCGCAATTGCAGAGCTGGTCGACCGGCGCTTGACCGGCGCGCCCGGTTCCGACCGCGGACGGCGCATCGCGCTGGTTGGTCTGCGCGGCGCCGGAAAATCCACGCTTGGAAACATGCTGGCGAAAAATCTCGGTTGTCCGTTCATCGAACTCGACCGCGTGGTCGAGCAGGAATACGGCGCGAGCCTTCCGACACTCATTGAAATGTCCGGCGTCGGCACGTTCCGCCGCTATGAGCGCGCGTGTCTCGAACGCGTCATCGCCGAAAACGACGCGGCGGTGATCGCGACCGCGGGCGGCATTGTCGCCAGCCCGGAGACTTACGCGCTGCTGCTACGCCGCACGCACACGGTCTGGGTCAAGGCTTCGCCGCAAGAACATATGGCGCGTGTGATGGAGCAGGGCGACTTCCGCCCGATGGCGCAGAACCGCGAGGCGATGGCCGATCTGCGCGCGATCCTGGAAGCGCGCGGGGCCGACTACGCGCGCGCCGATGCTACGCTCGATACCGCCGGCAAAAGTGCCGAGCAAAGTTTCACGCAGCTCACCAAACTGGTCGCGCCTCATGTGAAGGAGGCGCGGCGATGAAACTCGACGATGCCGGCTTCCTCGATATCGGCGCGCAGCGGCTGGAATACCGCATGATCGGTCCGCGCCCGAATGAGGCGCCGACGCTGGTGCTGTTGCACGAAGGGCTCGGCTGTGTCGGGCTGTGGGGCGATTTTCCCGACAAGCTCGCGGCCGCGACGCGCGCCGGCGTGTTCGTTTATTCGCGCGCCGGTTACGGGCAATCGTCGCCGGTCAAACTGCCCCGGCCTTTGACTTATATGCATGACGAGGCGCGCGAGACCTTGCCGCGCTTGCTCGACGCGATCGGGTTCAAGAACGGATTGCTGGTCGGCCACAGTGACGGCGCGTCCATCGCCGCGATCTACGCTGGCAGCCATCAGGACCATCGCGTCAGCGGACTGGTGCTGATCGCACCGCATTTCTTCACCGAGGATCCCGGCATCGCTTCCATCGTCGAAGCGCGCAAGGCTTACGAAACCACCGATTTGAAGCAAAAATTGTCACGCTGGCATGCCGATCCGGACAACGCCTTCAAGGGCTGGAATGGCGCCTGGCTCGATCCGCAATTCCGCAAATGGGATATCGTCGAAAACCTCGCTTACATCCGCGTGCCGATCCTGATCGTGCAAGGCGAAGACGATCAATATGGAACGGTGAAGCAGATCGAGGTCGCGCAGGAGGAATGTTACTGCCCGGTCGAGGTCGAACTTCTGCCGGGCGCGCGGCATTCGCCGCAACGCGAGGCGCCGGAGAAGACGCTTAGCGCGATTTCGGATTTTGCCAACCGGGTGTTGTGGGATCACGGTGAAACGCGCGCGGCGAACGCAATTCAAGAGAGGGTGTGATGGCGGACGCAAAACGCAAATTGGCGAATGGGGCGAGCTGGATCGATTTTCAGACCGACCCGTCGCGCTACCGCCACTGGAAGCTTGCCGCCGAGGGCGACGTTGCCATGCTCACGATGGACGTGGACGAGAAGGGCAGCCTGTTCGAAGGCTACGATCTAAAGCTGAATTCCTACGATCTCGGTGTCGATATTGAACTCGCCGACGCGCTCGCGCGTTTGCGCTTTGAATATCCGTCCGTGCGTGTCGTGCAGTTGCGCTCCGGCAAGCCGCGCGTGTTCTGTGCCGGCGCCAATATCCGCATGCTGGCGGGCGCCACGCACGCGCACAAAGTGAATTTCTGTAAATTCACCAACGAGACGCGCAACTCCATCGAGGACGCCAGCGAGAATTCTTCCCAGCGCATGATCTGCGTCGTCACTGGCTCGTGCGCCGGCGGCGGCTATGAACTCGCGCTCGCCGCCGATCACATCATTCTTCAGGACGACGGCTCGTCGACCGTGTCGCTG
Source organism: Rhizobium sp. Q54 (assembly GCA_945907045.1). GTDB lineage: Bacteria > Pseudomonadota > Alphaproteobacteria > Rhizobiales > Xanthobacteraceae > Pseudolabrys. The sequence continues at coordinate 89,814 of CAMDSH010000001.1, forward strand.
CCCGAGTTGCCGCTGCTGGCGGTGCTGCCCGGCACCGGCGGGCTCACACGCGTCACTGACAAGCGAAAAGTCCGCCGCGACCATGCCGACGTGTTTTGCACCACGGAGGAAGGCATCAAGGGCAAGCGCGCGGTGGAATGGAAGCTGGTCGATGAAGTGGTGCCGAATTCGAAGCTTGAGGATGTTGTAAAAACACGTTTGAAGGAATTCGCGGCGAAGTCTGATCGTCCGAAGGACACTAAAGGCATCAAGCTGACGCCGCTAAATCGCAAATTTTCACCGAATGGCATCGAATACGGTTTCGTCTCCGTCGCCTTCGACCGCGCGAGCCGCATCGCCACTATCACGCTGCGCGGACCGGAAGCGCCGCCGCCGGCGGACGCCGCCGCGATTATTGCGCAGGGCGCGGCGTTCTGGCCGCTGGCGATGGCGAGGGAACTTGATGACGCGATTCTCCACATCCGCATCAACGAACTCGACGTGGCCGCCATCGTTTTCAAGTCGGTTGGCGAGCGCGAAAACGTACTCGGTTACGACACGCTGCTCGACTCGGTACACGGTCACTGGCTGGCGCGCGAAATCCGCCTGCTCTGGAAGCGTGTGTTCAAGCGCATCGATCTCACCTCGCGCAGCCTGGTCGCCATTGTCGAGCCCGGCTCGTGCTTTGCCGGGACGCTCGCGGAAATCGTTCTCGCCGCCGATCGTTCCTACATGCTGATCGGACAGAAAAACGGCGACAACAAACCGCCCGCCGCCATTGTGCTCGATGACGTCAATCTCGGCGCCTATCCGATGGTCAACGGCATCTCGCGGCTGGAAAGCCGGTTTCTCGGCGATCCGTCGGCGCTGGAGGCGGCAAAGGCCTGCCTCGGAAATGTGCTCAACGCGGAATCCGCAGAAGAACTCGGCCTCGTCACCTTCGCCTATGACGATGTCGATTGGGACGACGAAATCCGCATCTTCCTGGAGGAGCGCGCGAGCTTCTCCGCCGACGGGCTCACGGGCCTCGAAGCGAACTTGCGCTTTGGCGGGCCTGAGACGATGGAATCTAAAATCTTCGCGCGGCTGACTGCCTGGCAAAACTGGATCTTCCAGCGCCCCAATGCGGTCGGCGAGGAAGGCGCGTTGCGCCGCTATGGCACCGGCCAGAAGGCCGTGTTCGACACCGAACGAGTATGAGGAGCACGCTATGAACATCATGAATGTCGATTACTCGACGCAGATTCCGAACAATGTCGGGCTCACCGAAGACGCGCGCGTGCTCAAGGCGCTGCAAACCTGGCATCCCGGCTATCTCGACTGGTGGCAAAACATGGGGCCGGAAGGTTTCCAGGAAAAGTTGGTCTACTTGCGCACCGCCGTGTCGGTCGATCCGAAAGGCTGGGCCAAGTTCGATTACGTCCGCATGCCGGAATACCGCTGGGGCATTCTGCTGGCGCCCGCCGAGCAGGACCGGAAAATTCCGTTCGGCCAGCATTACGGCGAACCAGCCTGGCAGGAAGTGCCGGGCGAGCATCGCGCCACGCTGCGCCGCCTGATCGTCATTCAGGGCGACACCGAGCCAGCTTCGGTCGAGCAGCAGCGCCATCTCGGCAAGACCGCGCCCTCGCTCTACGACATGCGCAACCTTTTCCAGGTCAACGTCGAGGAAGGCCGCCATCTCTGGGCGATGGTTTATCTGTTGCAGAAATATTTCGGCCGTGATGGCCGCGATGAAGCCGAAGAACTGCTGCGCCGCCGCTCCGGCAGCACGGATTCTCCGCGCATGCTCGGCGCCTTCAACGAAGCGACGCCGGATTGGTTGTCGTTCTTCATGTTCACGTTCTTCGTCGACCGCGATGGCAAGATGCAGCTGGAGTCGCTGGCGCAATCCGGCTTCGATCCGCTCTCGCGCACCTGCCGCTTCATGCTCACCGAGGAAGCGCATCACATGTTCGTCGGCGAAACCGGCATCGGCCGCACCATCCAGCGCACTTGCGAGGCGATGGTGGCCGCCGGCATTTCCGATCCAAACGACGTTGCGAAGGTTCGTGCGCTCGGCGTCATCGATATGCCGACCATCCAGAAGAAACTCAATCTGCATTACTCACTGGCGCTCGATCTGTTCGGCTCGGAGGTTTCTACCAACGCGGCCAACGCATTCAATTCCGGCATCAAGGGCCGCTTCCAGGAAACGCGCATCCAGGACGATCACCGCCTGCAGAACGACACCTATCCGGTGCTGAAATTGGTGAATGGCGTGATCCAGCGCGTGGACGAGCCGGCGTTGACCGCGCTCAACATGCGGCTGCGCGATGACTACACCAACGACTGCGCCAAGGGCGTCGAGCGCTGGAACAAGATCATCGAGAAGACTGGCGTGAACTTCCGCCTCGCGCTGCCGCACGTGGCGTTCCACAGGCAGATCGGCGAATTCAAGGACGTGCAGGCGACGCCGACGGGCGAATTGCTCGACGAGGCGGACTGGCAGAAGCGCAAGCAGGAATGGCTGCCGACCACGGACGATGGAAATTTCATCGCCGATCTGATGAAGCCGATGGTGGAGCCGGGCAAGTTCGCGGGATGGATCTCGGCGCCGCGCCTCGGCATCGACAACAAGCCGGGCGAGTTCGAATACGTGAAAATCGCGGGTTGAGGCTTGAGCATTCTCAGTTGTCATCGCCGGGCTTGTCCCGGCGATCCCGCTTAAGGAGGCATGGTCATGCCTTATGAATCGAGATGGCCGGGACAAGCCCGGCCATGACGACGGTTGAGTTTGTTATTTACTCCGCTGCCTTGCGCGCGGAGCTTCCCAGTTGCGACGTGATGTAATCCATCGCCGCCTGCACGCCGCCCTTCTTGTGCGGAACGCCGGCGAGGGCGAGCGCCATTTCGGTAGCAGCGAGCGCGCCCATCAGCATGGTGTCGTTGGTATCGCCAAGATGTCCGATGCGGAACATCTTGCCCTGGAAGCGGCCGAAACTCGCGCCGTAGGAAATATTGAAGTGCTCGAGCGCCAGCGCGCGGAAGGCATCCGCGTCGTGGCCGTCGGGCAGCAACACGGCGGTCAGCGTCGGCGAATAGTGTTTCGGGTTGGAGCAGATGATCTCAAGGCCCCAGGCTTTCACTGCGCGGCGGGTTGCTTCCGCCATGCGGTCGTGACGCGCGAACACGTTGTCGAGCCCTTCCTCGTGCAGCATCTCGATCGACACCGCCAAGCCTTGCAGCATTTGCGTCGCCGGGGTGTAAGGGAAGAAGCCGATCTTATTCATCGTGATCATCTCGTCCCACGCCCAGAACGCCTTCGGCAGCTTGGAGGTCTTGTTGGCGGCCAGCGCCTTGTCGCTGATCGCGTTGAACGACATGCCGGGCGGCAGCATCAAGCCCTTCTGCGCGCCGCCGACGGTAACGTCCACGCCCCATTCGTCATGGCGGTAGTCGGTGGAGGCGAGCGATGAAATCGTATCGACCAGCAGCAGCGCCGGGTGACCGGCTTTGTCGATGGCCTTGCGCACCTCGGCGACGGGAGAGAGACAGCCGGTCGAGGTTTCGTTGTGCAGGAAGCACACCGCCTTGATCTCGTGCTTCTTGTCTTCGCGAAGCCGAGCCTCGACGACGGCGGCATCGACGCCCGAGCGCCAGTCTGTAGTGATGAATTCGGTTCTGATGCCTAGCTTCTCCGCCATCTTCTTCCACAGCGTGGCGAACTGGCCAGTCTCCACCATCAGCACGAGGTCGCCGGGCGAGAGTGTGTTCACCAGCGCGCCTTCCCAGGCGCCGGTGCCGGTGGCGGTGTAGATGATGACCGGATTGGTGGTCTTGAAGATGGTCTTGATGCCTTCCAGGCAGCGCTTGGCCAGCTTGGAGAATTCCGGCCCGCGATGGTCGATGATCGGCGTGTCCATCGCCCGCAGAATTTTGTCGGGAAGCGGCGACGGCCCCGGAATATGCAGGGCATGGCGTCCAACCGTACGCGAGGAATTCTTAGCCATTGGCAGTCGCTCCTGAAAACGGCAGTTTTTAAAGGTTTTTCGTGGCGAACCACGGCCCGTCCCGGCTTGGGAGCGGTGCTTGTGGCGTTGAACTATGAATGCAACATTCGGGTCAAGCGGTTTTCAGCATAGCCAACAAGCGGATTTAGGCAGAGCGAGGGCTTACAGCGGTGGCGGTGTTGATGCCGGGCCTGGAGAGGCGGCTGAAAGCCGAGGTGAGCGGGGAAGTGCGTTTCGACCGCTTTACCCGCGGCCGCTATGCGACCGACGCCTCGCACTACCAGATGACGCCGGTCGGGGTCGTCACCCCGCGCACAATCGAAGAAGCCGAACGCGCCATCGCTCTGGCTCGTGCCGAGGGCGTCAGCGTGCTGCCGCGCGGCGGCGGCACCTCGCAATCCGGGCAGACAGTGAACAATTCGCTGGTCGTCGATTGCTCGAAATATCTCACCAATTTGCTCGATCTCGACGTGAAGGCACAGCGCTGCACGGTCGAGCCGGGCGTCGTGCTCGACGATCTCAATCGCCTGCTTAAAAAACACGGTCTGTGGTTTCCAGTCGACATCTCCACCGGCTCTCGCGCCACTATCGGCGGCATGGCGGGCAATAATTCCTGCGGCGCCCGCTCGCTGCGCTACGGCACCATGCGCGACAACGTGGTGTCGATCGAGGCGCTGCTGGCCGATGGACAGCTCGTGCATTTCGGGCAAGTGGGCGCTGACCTCTCGCAGATCCCGGCGCATTCGCCGCTGCGTCCGCTGGCAAAAGATCTGCTGGCGATCGGGTGGCGCGAGCAGGACGAGATCGCGGCGAAGTTTCCGAGAGTGCAAAGGCGCGTCGGCGGCTACAATCTCGACGCGCTGGTGCCGGGCAAGAACGACATCAACCTCGCGCATATCCTGGTCGGCGGTGAAGGCACGCTGGCGTTCTCCACGCGGATTGAACTCAAACTTTCAAAGCTGTTGGGGAGGCGCGCGGTCGGCGCCTGCCACTTCGGCAGCTTCTATGAAGCGATGGATGCCGCGCAGCACATCGTGCGGCTTTCTCCGATCGGGGTCGAACTCGTCGACAGCACGATGATCGAACTGGCGCGCGAGATTGCGATGTTTCGCCCGACGCTGGAGAAATTCGTGCGCGAGACGCCCGCCGCCATTCTGCTGGTGGAATTCGGCGAAGACGATCACGAAGAGAATTTGCGCCGCTTGCAGCGTCTTAAAGACTTGATGGGCGATCTCGGCTTCGGCTGGGACAAGAGCGGCGCGAAATGGGGCGGCGTGGTCGAGGTGCTCAATCCCGAACTGCAGGCGGCGATCACGGACGTGCGCACCTCCGGCCTCAACATCATGATGTCGATGAAGAGCGAGGGAAAACCGATTTCCTTTGTCGAGGATTGCGCGGTGCCGCTTGAGCATCTCGCGCAATACACCGATCGGCTGACGAAAATTTTCGAGAAACACGGCACGCGTGGCACCTGGTACGCGCATGCCGGTTCGGGATGTCTGCACGTGCGCCCGGTGCTCAATCTGCGCCTCGACAAAGACGTGCATGCGATGCGCGCCATCGCCGAGGAAGCCTTTGCGATGGTGCGCGAATACAAAGGCTCGCATTCCGGCGAACACGGCGACGGGCTGGTGCGCTCGGAATTCCACGAGCAGATGTTCGGCAAGCGTCTGGTGCGCGCCTTCGAGCAGGTGAAGGACCGCTTCGACCCGAACGGGCTGTTCAATCCCGGCAAGATCGTGCGCGCGCCGAAGTTCGACGACCGCAATTATTTTCGCTACGGCCCCGGCTATCACGGCGAGAAGATTGCGACGCATCTCGACTGGTCGGCCTATCCCGGAACCGGCGGCGGTTTCCAGGGCGCAATCGAGATGTGCAACAACAACGGCGCCTGCCGGAAGATGGCGGGCGGCGCGATGTGCCCGTCTTATCGCGTGACCAGGGACGAGCGCGATGTCACTCGCGGCCGCGCCAATACGTTGCGTCTGGCGGTGACCGGCCAGTTGGGGCCGGACGCGCTGGCCTCCGAGGAGATGGCGGAGACACTCAAACTTTGCGTGTCGTGCAAGGCGTGCCGGCGCGAATGCCCGACCGGCGTCGACATGGCGCGCATGAAGATCGAAACGCAGGCGGCGCGCGCGGCCAAGCACGGTTTCTCGCTGCACGAGCGGCTGGTCGGCTGGCTGCCACGCTACGCGCCTTATGCGGCGAAGGCGCCGTGGCTGTTCAATTTGCGCGATCGTATTCCGCTGTTGCGTTACATATCGGAGCGCATTGCCGGATTTTCCGCGCGGCGCAGCCTGCCGAAGTGGCGCGAAGATATTTTCCGCGATCCGGACAGCGCAACCGGTCCCGCCAATGGGCGCGAGGTCGTTTTATTCGCCGACACCTTCAGCCGTTATTTCGAGCGTGAAAATCTAGACGCTGCATTAAGCGTGCTGGCCGCCGGTGGTTATCGCGTGCACATAGCGATGCCGGTTGACGATAAGCCACGCCCGCTTTGTTGCGGGCGCACGTTCCTCTCGGTCGGGGCGGTGGCTGAGGCCAAGGTTGAGGCAGAGCGCGTGCTGGCGGCACTCTCGCCTTATGTCGCGCGCGGAATTCCGATCATTGGACTGGAGCCGAGCTGCCTGTTCACATTCCGCGATGAATTGCCGGCGTTGATCAAAACCGAAAGCGCGCGCCAGCTTGCCGCGCAGTCGTTCCTATTCGAGGAATTTCTGGCGCGCGAGCAGAAAGAAGGGCGGCTCAATCTGCCGCTCGGTCCCATTGGCGAGCGCGCGCTGCTGCACGGCCATTGCCATCAGAAAGCGTTTGATGCGATGGGCGCGGTCGAGTCTGTGCTCAAGATGGTGCCAGGACTTGAGGTTGAGACCGTCGAGTCGAGTTGCTGCGGCATGGCCGGCGCGTTCGGCTATAACGCCGACACCATCGATGTCTCGCTGGCGATGGGCGAACTGTCGCTGTTGCCCGCGGTTCGCAGGGCGCCTGACGACGCGCTGATCGTCGCCGATGGCACCTCCTGCCGCCATCAGATCAAGGACGGGGCGAAGCGGGACGCTGCCCACGTTGCGCGCGTGCTGGCGATGAGTGTTGCGGCGGCGGACAGGAAGCCGGATAGTCGTCCCGCCGAATAAAAGCGCGCCGGTCAACGGCACGCAGACCGGGAGGACGACGATGCCCGCGCCGCTGCTGCCCACGACTCTGGTCGGCTCCTATCCGCAGCCGGACTGGCTGATCGACCGCAAGAAACTCGCCGGCCGTTTCCCGCCGCGTGTGCGCGCGAAGGAATTGTGGCGCGTGGCGCCGGAGTGGCTGGAGGAAGCGCAGAACGATGCGACACTGCTCGCGATCCGCGATCAGGAGCGCGCCGGGCTCGACATCATCACCGACGGCGAAATGCGGCGAGAAAGCTATTCCAACCGCTTCGCCACCGCATTGGAGGGCGTCGACATCGACAATCCCGGCACCGCGCTCGACCGCTCCGGCCATCCCAATCCGGTGCCGCGCGTTGCCGGAAAAATCCGCCGCAAGCACGCGGTCGAAGTCGGCGACGTGAAATTCCTGCGCGCCAGCACGGACCGCATGATCAAGATGACTGTGCCCGGCCCGTTCACGATGTCGCAGCAGGCGCAGAACGATTTCTACAAAGACGAGGAAGAACTGGCGCTCGATTACGCCGCCGCGGTCAATGCCGAGATCAAGGACCTGTTCGCGGCCGGCGCCGACATCGTGCAGATCGACGAGCCCTATATGCAGGCGCGCCCCGAAAAGGCGCGTAAATATGGACTGAAAGCGCTCAACGCCGCGCTCAAGGGCGTCAGTGGCACCACGGCGGTGCATATCTGCTTCGGCTATGCTGCCGTCATCCACGTGCGGCCGGAGGGCTATTCATTCCTGCCTGAGCTGGAAGGCGCGCCCGTTGCCCAGGTGTCGATCGAGACCGCGCAGTCCTCGCTCGATTGCGCTGTGCTGGACAAGCTGCCGTCGAAGACCATCATCCTCGGCGTGCTCGACCTCTCCGACATGACGATCGAAACGCCGGAGATCGTGGCCGCACGCATCCGCCGCGCGCTGCCGCACGTGCCGGCCGAGCGCATCATCGTCGCGCCCGACTGCGGCATGAAATATCTGCCGCGCGACGTGGCGTTCGGAAAAATGTGCGCGATGGTGGAAGGCGCCAAGATCGTACGCAAAGAACTTAAAGCTTAAGGACCGCACGCATGCCTGTCACGCTGCTTCCCACATGTCTCGTTGGCTCCTATCCGCAGCCGGACTGGCTTATCGATCGCGAAAAATTATCGAAACAAGTGCCGCGCGTGCGGATGCACGATCTCTGGCTTGTCGATCCCGCGCATCTGGAAGAAAAGCAGAACGAGGCGACGCTGCTCGCCATCCGCGAGCAGGAACGCGCCGGTCTCGACATCGTTACCGACGGCGAGCAGCGGCGCGAAAGTTATTCCAACCGCTTCGCTACCGCATTGGAAGGCGTCGATATCGACAACCCCGGTACGACCATCAACCGCAGCGGCAAGCCGATCCCGGTGCCGCGCATTACCGGCAAGATCAGGCGCAAGCACGCGGTGGAAGTGCGCGACATGCAGTTCCTGCGCGCCAACAGCAAACACAAAGTGAAGATGACGGTGCCCGGCCCGTTCACGATGGCGAAGCAGGCGCAGGACGATTTCTACAAGGACGAAGTGGCGATGGCGATGGATTACGCCGCGGCGGTGAACGCCGAGATCAAGGATCTGTTCGCCGCCGGCGCGGACATCGTGCAGATCGACGAGCCGTGGATGCAGCAGCACCCGGAAAAGGCGCGCGCGTATGGCTTGAAAGCGCTCAACGCCGCGCTCGATGGCGTCAAAGGCACGACAGCGGTGCATATCTGCTTCGGCTATGCCGCCGTCGTCCACGAGAAACCGCCGGGCTATTCGTTCCTGCCCGAACTGGAAGGCTCGAAAGCCGATCAGGTTTCGATCGAGGCGGCGCAGCCCAATCTCGATCTCAGTGTGCTGAAAGAGCTGCCGTCGAAGACCATCATTCTCGGTGTCATCAGTCTCGCCGACATGAAGGTGGAAACGCCTGAGATCGTCGCGTCGCGCATCCGCAAGGCGCTCCCTTACGTTTCACCTGAGCGCATCGTCGTCGCGCCCGACTGCGGCATGAAATACCTGCCGCGCGATGTCGCTTACGGAAAGATGGCGGCGATGGTGGAAGGTGCGAAGATCGTGCGCCGGGAACTCGGCGCGGGATGAGACTTTAGGCCGCCCGCGCGTGGTCAGAATTCCGCGTGCACCCGGCTGGAAAAGATCGACACAGGCCCACGGTCGGCGTTGTAGGCCGGATTGGCGATGAATTGATAATCGAAGGTCAGGCTCGTTTTCGCGCGCAGCGCGAAGGAATAATAAATCTCGGCGACCTTTTCCTCGCTGTATTTCAACTGCCCGTCGCCGATCAGCACGCCAAGTCCGCCCGCGGCAATGAAATCGCGATGCGCGGCGGAGAGCGCATTCACCGCCCCGCCCAGCCCAACGGTGTCGTCAGGACGTCCCCAGCGGGTTCCCTTCAACGCCGCGCCGAGCGACAGGCTGGCGTCGATGTCGGTGAACGACATGATCTCGCTGCGGCCGTCGTTCCAGCTCGCGCGCGAGAATATGCCGAGGTCGTTGCTGATCGCCTGTTCGGCGTTGATAACGAATCCGTATTTCGTGCGGGTGCGGCGTGTTTGATCGATCTCAAGATTGAGTTGCGGATTCGCCAGCGTCTCGCGATAGCTCCCGGCGTTGCCGGTATTGGCGAAGCCGAGCAAGCGAAGTTTTCCCGGCTGCCCGAACAGCGCATAGCGGGTCTCCAGTTCGGCGACCGCGCCGCCGCGCCGCGGCGCGTCCATGTCGAATTCGTTGACGTTCGGCTCGCGCGGGAGAAGGAAATAACCCGCGCGCAGCGCCCAGTTTTTCTGATTGAAGTCTGCCACCGCGCCCCACGTGAAGCCTAGTTTGTCGGCTGCGTAGTCGAACGCTCCCGCTTCGTAAATGCTCCAGTTCATGAAGGTCGTGCGCGGATCGTGCGAATAGGCGTTATCGTTGAAGATGTCGGTGACGGAGAATTTTCCAACCGTGACGGTAAGGCGGGAGACATCCCGCTTGCCGGCGAACTGATTGAGATCGTCGCTCACTTTCTCCTGCTCGCCGCCGAAGCCGAGTGTTTGACGGAAAAAAGCGCGGTGGACGTGCAGCACCGGATACACCGAGCCGCCTTTCTGCGCTTCGCCGTTGGAGAAGCCGCCGAGGCCGACTGTTTTTCCTATTCCGAAACCCTGATCCAGTTCGGGATTGATGAAAACTTCCGCGCCGTCCCAGAGACGCCGGCCGATATAGGCGGTGCCGGTCCAGGTTTCGCGTCCTTGTCCCACGCCGGGCAGGCTGTTCGGCCCTTCATAGGGCGAGCGGATTTTTGGATAGCCTTGCCAGAGCAACGTCGTCTGGCCGTGGATGCTCCAGTCCGGTCCGAACTTCGGATCGAATGCTGAGGACGTAGCGGCTTCGCCGGCAGCGGCAGCGCGCGCGAATGCTATGAGGAACGCGGCCAGCGCCGGACGCAGTACAAACAGGCGCATCGATCCTCTTCCCCCGCTTGCTTGAGTGATCGCGCAGGCGATCACGTGCGGCAAGACACCGGTGACAACTTTCAACCGTTGCGCGGACCTCAGCCCGCCAGACATTGATATTCTAGTTGCAATTAATTCGCAAGTGCAAATAGGCCTTATGCTGCATTTTGCGATTCCGATGTCACAAACGAATGACCCGCCCGGCGAGGACTAGCCGGGCGGGTCAATGAGATCGGCGCTGGATGGACAGGGGGGAAAGCGCCGATCGCAACCTTGAAGTTTCAGTACGGGACGACGTCGCAAACCTTCACGACGCGCACGTTGCCCCAGCGGTCATAACGCTCGACGAGGCGGCAATCGCGGTAGCCGGGATCAACCACATAGGCCGGGCCGGCATAGGCGTTGGAGGCGGCTGCGGCACCGATCAGGGCGCCGGCAGCAAGGCCGATGCCGAGGCCGACACCCCAGCGGGGGCGGGCCTGCGCTTCGCCGCTGGTGGCGGCCAAAGCTGAGGTCAGCGTGAGGGCGGCAAGCGCAACCGCGGCGATTTTGGTCTTGGTGGACATGGGTAGCTCCATCCGTTGAACAGGGGCGGCCTGCATTGGCCGCATACCCTTCAGTCGCGAAAGGACGCGAAAAGGTTCAAAGACGGCGAGTCGGATTTTGACGGCGCGGGAGCCTTAGCGGGCGGCGGCTGTACGCGTGCCTTTAATGAACAGGCGGGCGGCGACCGGGATGACCAGCAGGCTGCAGATCGGCGAGAGCAGCATGCCGCCGACAATCACGCAGGCCAGCGGCTGCTGCACTTGCGAACCAATACCGGACGATATCGCCGCCGGATAAAGGCCGATGCAGGCGGAAAATCCGGTCATCAAAATCTGCCGCATGCGGGTTTCGGCGGACGTGATGATTGCCTCGTCGCGGCTGACGCCTTCATCGAGTTTGCGCCGGATGTAGGACACCAGCAGAATTCCATCCATTGCCGAGACGCCGAAAAGCGAAATGAATCCGACGGCGGCGGATACGCTGGCATTCAGCCCCGCCACATAGAGCCCGAGAATTCCGCCGGCGACCGCGAATGGAATGCCGGAAAGCGCCAGCAGGCTGTCGCGCATGGAATTGAACAGGCTGTAGAGCAGCACCATGATCAGCACGAGACTGAGCGGCACGATGATCGCCAGCCGTTTTTTCGCTTCTTCCAGCGCGCCGAATTCGCCGGTCCATTCCATCCGGTAGCCTTGCGGCGCCGGCACTTTCTTGGCGATGAGCGCTTGAGCTTCGGCGACGGTCGAACCGAGATCGCGGCCGCGCACGCTGTATTTCAGCGGAACGAAGCGCTGATTGTTCTCGCGATAAATATAAGCCGCGCCGGTTTCCAGTTTCACATCGGCGACATCGCCCAGCGCAATGTAGGTGGTGGACGATTTGGGATCGGTGTTTGGCAGCGCGACGGGAACGGAGCGGATGGCGTCGACATCGCGGCGGAATTGTTCGGCCAGCCGCACGGTAAGCGCAAAATTCATTTCGCCTTCGTAAACGCGCGTGACTTCCTGGCCGCCGATCGCGGCTTGCACCGCCAGGTTCACGTCGCCTACCGACATGCCGTAGCGCGCGGCCTTTTCGCGGTCGATGCGGATCGCAAGATTAGGCTGTCCGAGCAGGTTGAATGCCGCCGGATCGGTTACGCCTGGCACCGTCGCGATCTCGGTCTGCACGGATTTCGACAAGCGCTCCAGCTGCTCCAGATCTCGGCCGAAGATTTTCACGGAGTTCTCGCCTTTTACGCCGGACACCGCCTCTTCGATGTTGTCCTGGATGTACTGAGAGAAATTAAAATCGACGCCGATATTTTCGCGGGTGAATTGCTCGCTCATCTGCCTGACCAGTTCCGCCTTGGTCAGGCCTTTCGGCCATTGATCGAACGGCTTGAGCGGCACGAAGAATTCCGCGACGAACGAGCCGTCCGGGTCGGTGCCGTCTTCGCCGCGGCCCTGCTCGGAGACCACGGTCTGCACCGGCGCGTAACTCTTGATTGCCGCACGGATGCGCGTGACGGTTTCCATGCCGGCTTCGAGCGTTATGGTCGGTGGCAACAGCGCGCGAATCCAGAGATTGCCTTCCTCAAGCTTGGGCAAGAATTCAGTGCCGAGCCGTGCTCCCAGCACGCCGACGATCAACAGGAAGACGACGGCAATCGTCGCCGCGCGGCGATACTCCCGCACCGCCAGCCGCAGTACCGCCTGATAGAGCCTGCGAATCCGAACCATGATGAACGTCTCGACCTCGCTCACCTTGTCGGGCAACAGAAGCGACGACATCACGGGCGTCACTGTGAAGGTGGCGATGACGGCGCCCAGCAACGCATAGGCATAAGTGCGCGACATCGGGCCGAAGATTTGTCCTTCGACGCCCTGCATCGTGAACAGCGGCAGGAAGGCGGCGATGGTGATGATCACCGAGAAGAAGATCGCTTTGTCCACTTCCACCGCGGCCGCCAGGATGCGCTGCAGCTTCGCGCTGAAGCTTGACTCGGTATCGGCGATCTCGCGGCGGACGTGATGCGCGAGATGGCGGAAAATGTTTTCCACCATGATGACGCTGGCATCGACGATGATGCCAAGATCGATGGCGCCGATCGACAACAGATTGGCGGATTCCCCGCGCATCACCGTGATGATCACCGCCAGCAGCAGCGCCACGGGAATTGTCGCCGCGACGATGATCGCGCAGCGCAGATCGCCGAGGAACATCCACTGAATGAGGAAAATCAGTGCGATGCCGAACAGCATGTTGTGCATCACCGTCGAAACGGTGATCCCGACCAGATCGCCGCGGTCGTAGAACGGTTCGATCTTGACGCCAGGAGGCAGGCTGCCGTCGGTGTTGATGCGCTCCACGGCTGCGCGCACGCGCGTCACTACGTCCATTGTGCGTTCAAGCTTCTGCATCAGAACGATGCCGAACAGGACGTCGGTGACTTCATCGCGCCCGGCGATGCCGAGGCGCGGCGTGAAGCCGATTTGCACCTTTGCCACATCGGACACCAGCACAGGCAGTCCGCCTTGCTGGGTGAGCACGACGTTGCCGATGTCGGTGAGCGAACTTAAAACACCGATGCCGCGCACGTTGACCGACTGCTCGCCCACCGCGATCGTGCGGCCGCCGACATTGGCGTTGCTGGACGAGATCGCCGTTATGATCTGCTGGAGCGTGAGCCCGTAGGCCCGCATGCGGTCGAGATCGATTTCGGCCTGAAATTCCTTGGTCTTGCCGCCAAGCGCAGCAACGTCGGCGACGCCTGGCACGATGCGAAGTTTGCGCTCCACCACCCAGTCTTGCAGCGTTTTGAGCTGGATCAGGTCCATGTCGGGCGGACCTTTGAGCTGGTAGCGGAAAATTTCGCTGATGCCGCCGGCCGGCGAGATCACCGGCTGCACGACGGAGGGAAGAGTCGCGTCCTTGAGCCGGTTGATGACCTGTTGCCGGACGAAATAATAATCACGGCCATATTCGAATTGCAGACGGATGAAGCCGAGCGCGTAGACGGTATTGGAGCGGATGTATTTCAATCCCGGCGTGCTGGAGACCGCGATTTCCAGAGGAATCGTGACGTAACGCTCAACTTCCTCCGGTGATTGTCCCGGATACTGCGCGATGATTTCGATGATCGGCGGCGCGGGGTCGGGATAGGCCTCGATGTTGAGCGTGGTGAACGCGGCATAGCCAAGCCCGAGAAATGCCGTGAGCGAAATCAGCACCAGCGGCCGCCGCGCCAGGCAAAATGCGATCAGGCTACGGATCATGGCCGCACCGGCCGGCGGGTTTGGTCATTGCCGTCATTCATGCGGACTAGCTGCCGACCGCTGCGCGATCGATGAACAAGCTGCCTTTGACGATGACCTTCTCACCGGCTTTGAGTCCGTCGAGGACCTGAATCATCTTGCCGCTGGTAAGGCCAGGTTTGATTCGCCGCGACTCCAGCGACTTGTCGTCGCCGACTACCCACACGCGGGCGGAATCGCCTTCATAGATGACCGCTTCGCGTTGCACGGCGAGCGAAGTGTCGCCCTCGCCGGTGAGGATGCTGACGCTGGCGAACATCTCCGGCTTGAACAGCCCGGTGGTGTTGTTGATGACGGCGCGCACCAGCAGACGGCGGGTGGAAGGATCCAGCGCGGTGGCGACGTAAGAAATATTTGCCGCGAAGACCGTGTCCGGGAAGGCCAGCACCTTGAAATTGAGCGCCTGGCCGATGCGGATGTTCGGCGCTTCGGTTTCGCGCACATAGGCGATCAGCCAGACAGCCGCCAAATCGCCGATGACGAAAACAGGATCGCTGTTCGTCGCCGTGTTGATGTATTGGCCGGGGCCGACCTTGCGCTGCACGACTGTGCCGGCGATCGGGCTCTGGATTGTCGTCTGCGGGCTGATCGTGCCGGTTTCGCTGAATTTTATGATCTCCTCGTCGGTCTTGCCGAGGATGCGAAGACGGTTGCGCGCCGCTTCCAGCGATGTTTCGGCCGAGCGCACGTCGTTCTCCGCGCTTGCCGCTCCCGCCTGCGATTGCTGCACGTCGCGCAACGGCGCGGCCCGCGTTTCATACAGCGACTTGTTTTGCCGCTCGATGATTTGCGCCAGTTCAAGCTGCGAGCGCGCCTTGTTCAGTCCGGCAACGGCGTTGATGAAATCGTTTTGCGCCTGGACCATGTCGGCGGCTTCGACGATGAACAGCGGTTGGCCGGCTGCGACGGTGTCGCCCGGCCGGGTGAGCAGCTTGATGACGCGTCCGGAATAGGGCGAGAAAATCAGCGTCGCGCGATCCTCATCGACCGCGATCTTTCCTTCCGTCAAATGTTCGGAACGGAAAACCTGCTGCACAACCGGCTCGACCGTGAGCGCCGCCCAGTGCGTTGCCGCCGGATAAAACAATGCGCCGACGCGGCGTGCCTGCGAGGCATCGAGCGCCTGGCTCTTGTCCGATGTGCGAAAGGAGATGGCGAGCAAGAGCGTGATAACCGCCAGCGCCGACAGCGCCATCACGGCCGGATGGCTGCGCGCCCAGCGCATCGTCGGGCGCAGACGAGTCTGCCACTGCGCCGGTAATTGCAGATGCTTCTGCCAACGCGGCGGCAACTGCAGCGATTGCAGACGCGTCCGCCAGCGCGCTGGAATTCGCAGGCGCGATTGCCACTGGGCCGGAAGCCGCAGATGTTTCCCCAACAAAATCCAGTATCGATCCAAAGGAATTCTCCGGATCGCCCCCCGCAATCATTTAGACCCGTCCCGGCAAATTCGCGAGATATATTCGGGCCGTAGGGGCGATTAAGGTAACCGCGCGCCGCGCCTTTATGCGCATTGCGCCATCATCGGTGGCATTAAATTCGCGTAAAATGATAAAAAATACACGCCGCTACATCCGGTTACAGTGCGTGCATAACCGTAATATCGGGAAATAAGCATGAGATTAACGGCAACCTTGCGTTCAATCGCGCTGATAATACCCGCAGCGATCCTGGCCGCGCCGGCGCTCGCGCAATCGCCCGATCAGGTCACGTTCGGCACCAACTGGGTGGCGCAGGCCGAGCACGGCGGCTTCTATCAGGCGCTCGCCGACGGCACCTATCGCCAGTACGGGCTCGACGTCACCATCATGCCGGGCGGGCCGAACGTGAACAACCGCCTGCTGCTCCCCATGGGCAGGCTCGACTTCTACATGAGCGCGAACACACTGCAGTCGTTCGACGCGGTGGAGCAAAAAATCCCGACCGTCGCCGTCGCCGCTATTTTCCAGAAGGAACCGCAGGTGCTGATCGCGCATCCGGGGCAGGGCGTGGAAAAATTTGAGGATCTAAAAAAGCTCACGCTGTTCGTCTCGAAGGAAGGCATCGTCACTTACTTTCAATGGGTGAGAGCCGATTTCGGTTTCGACGAAACCAAGGTGAAGCCTTACACATTCAACGCGCAGCCGTTTCTCGCCGACAAGAAAACCGCGATGCAGGGCTATGTCACCTCGGAGCCGTATTCGATCGAGAAGCAGGGCGGTTTCACGCCGAAAATTTTTCTGCTCGCCGATCATGGCTTCAACGCCTACTCGACGCTGATCGAAACCCGCCGCGATCTGGTGGAGAGAAAGCCCGATCTGGTGCAACGGTTTGTCGATGCGTCGATCATCGGCTGGTATCACTACATTTACGGCAACAACCGGCTGGGCAACGAACTGATCAAAAAACACAACCCGGAAATGACCGACGAGCTGCTCGCCTATTCCATCGCCAAGATGAAGGAATACGGCATCGTCGATTCCGGCGACTCGGAAAAACTCGGCATCGGCGCCATGACCGACGCGCGCATGAAGAACTTTTTCGACAAGATGGTGCGCGCGGGTGTGGTCAAACCGGGTATCGATTACCGCGCTGCCTATACGCTGCAATTCATCAACAAGGGCGTGGGCCTCAAACTAAGGCCGAAGCCATAAACAATTTTTATGCGGGGATACGTTAGTCCCGCGCGCTCCTCTCTGAGATGTGAACAACGCGAAAGCTGTCTTCGGATAGAGTAATATTATGTCCGGCCGGGTTTCCGGCCGGCTAAGGGGGCAAACATGAAATTTAATAAGTCCATCGCAATAACGGCCGCGCTCGTCTGCGCATCCGCAACATTCGTTGTGGTCGCCGCGCGTGCCGGGGGCGACAAGGTCGTCTTTCCGGAGAACTACGACAAAGGCGTGCTCTATACGACCGTCGATCGCGCCGACAACAAGCAATACCGCGAGCTCTACACGTCGGCGGCTGCTGTCGCGGCTGCCAAGAAGGGCGAACCGATGCCGGACGGCACCGTCATCACGCTTGTGCAATACGCCGCCAAGCTCGACGCGGCGGGCAATCCTGAGAAGGATGCCAACGGCCGCTTCATCAAGACCAACATCCTCGCCTACACCGTGATGGAAAAGCGCAAGGGTTGGGGCGCCGAATATCCGGACACCCAGCGCAACGGCGAGTGGGAGTATCAGGCCTTCAAGGCGGACAAGACGCCCAACGCCGCGGCCAATCTCACCGCCTGCTTCAATTGTCACAAGCCGCTCGACGCCAAGCACGACTTCCTCTTCAGCTTCGAGCGGATGTCGAAAGCGCCGTAAGGCCCGCGCGGACAAGACGGCTTTTGACGCGAAATGCCGCCGGAGGCCGGGTAGACCCGGCTTCCGGTTTTTCTTTGAGATGCGACAATTGTTGAAGCCAGCTCCGTGATCGGGCATGACGGAGCGCATGACGATTGCCGGTACATCGACGGCCGCGCCCGTTGTCGCCCTGCGCGGCGTCGGCAAGACGTTCGCGAACAGCGTCACTGGTCTCGACAATTTCGATTTTTCCGTGCGTGAGGGCGAATTCGTCACGCTGCTGGGGCCCTCGGGCTGCGGCAAGTCCACCGCGCTGCGGATCATTGCGGGGTTAAGCGAAGCGTCACGCGGCGAAGTGGAATGGACTGCGCAATCGAACAAACAAGCGATCGGTTTCGTATTTCAGGAACCGACGCTGATGCCGTGGGCGAGCGTTACGGCCAACGTGCGCCTGCCGTTGAAATTACAGGGATTGAGTGAGACGCAAAGCAGCTCGCGCGTCGCGCAGGCGCTTGAGCTTGTGGGGCTTGGCGCATTCGCCGGCGCTTATCCTCGCGAACTCTCCGGCGGCATGAAGATGCGCGTGTCGATTGCGCGCGCGCTGGTCACCGAGCCGAAATTGCTGCTGATGGACGAGCCCTTCGCGGCGCTCGACGAGATCACGCGCTTCAAGCTCAACAACGATCTGCTCGCGCTTTGGCGCAACTTGGGAAAGACGGTGATCTTCGTCACCCATTCGGTTTTCGAGTCGGTTTATCTCTCGCAGCGCATCGTGGTGATGACCTCGCGTCCTGGGCGCGTGTCCAGCGAGATGACGGTCGACCATTCTTATCCGCGCGACGAAAGCTTCCGCACCTCGGCGGAGTATGCTGGCTTCTGCCGCAAGGCATCGGCGGCGCTGGGCGAGGCGACGGCTGCGGGAGGCGGCGCATGAACGAGCGCGTGCTCCGCATCGTGCTTCCCGTTGCCGTGCTGGCGCTCGGCGTTGCCGTCTGGGATCTAGTGGTGCGTATTGGGCAATTGCCGCCATACGTATTGCCCGGCCCCGGCCTCGTGCTCGGCACGCTGATCTCCGATTGGGAAATTTTATTCGGGTCGCTTGGCGTGACGCTGCTCACGACGCTTGAAGGCTTCCTGTTGGCGGCTGTTGGTGGCATTGGCCTTGCGGTGCTGTTCAACCAGTCGCGGCTGATCGAGTATTCGCTTTATCCCTACGCGGTGATCCTGCAGGTGACGCCGGTGGTCGCTATCGCACCGCTGCTGCTCATCTATCTTCCGCAACAGGCCGCAGTGCTCGCCTGCGCATGGATCGTGGCGTTCTTCCCCGTGCTGGCGAATACGACGCTCGGTCTCAACTCGGTCGATCACAATCTCTCTGCGTTGTTCCGGCTTTACGGTGCATCGCGCGCTCGGGTGCTGATTAATTTGAAATTACCGGCGGCGATGCCGCACATTCTGGGCGGTCTGCGTATCGCCGGCGGGCTGTCGCTGATCGGCGCGGTGGTGGCGGAGATTGCCGCGGGTTCCGCTGGCGCGGGCTCGGGGCTCGCCTATCGCATCGCCGAATCCGGTTACCGGCTCAATATCCCGCGCATGTTCGCCGCGCTGCTGCTGCTCTCGCTCGCCGGCATTGCGATCTTCTTTGTGCTGTCGTGGGTCAACCACCTCGCGCTAAGGAACTGGCACGAGAGCGCGGTGAAGCAAGAGCGCTGAATTTTCTAGAAAACGAATTGCGCCGCGATTCCCAACAGCGCCATCGAGACCACGACTTCGATCAGGCTGCGATGCAGGCCGAATGCCAGCACAGCCGCGATTGCGGCCAGCGCGGCGGCTTTCAGATCGAGCGCGAACGGATCGAATCCGAACCAGCGCAGCACGCCCCATTGCATCTCCTGCACGCGCCCGAATAATACGTGGAGCGCGAACCATACCGTCAAATTGAGAATGACGCCGACGACCGCGGCGGTGATGGCGGCCAGCGCGCCGGAGAGCCGCCGGTTGGCGCGCAAATTCTCGATAAAGGGAGCGCCGGCAAATATCAAAAGCATCGCAGGCGTGAACGTCACCCACGTCGTCATCATCGCGCCGAGCACACCGGCGGCGACGGGCGAAAACGGCGCGGCCTCGCGAAACGCAGCAAGGAAGCCGACGAATTGCGTCACCAGAATGAGCGGCCCCGGCGTGGTTTCCGCCAGCCCCAGGCCGTCGACCATTTCCGGCGCGGTCATCCAGCCGTAAGTCTGCACGGCTTCCTGCGCCATGTAGGCGAGCAGCGCATATGCGCCGCCGAAGCTCACGACCGCCAGCTTGGAAAAGAATGTGCCGATGCTCACTAGGATATGATTCGGACCGAGCGCGAACGCGGCAACAACAACCGGCGTCCACCACAAGACCAGCCCGATTGCCGCGGCGACAAAGAACTGCCGCCAGCGTCCGCTGGCGGAATCTGTAACCGTCACGGGCGCGCCGGAAAGCCCCAGCCGGTCTGGCGAATTTTGCGCAACGAGATAACCGATGAGCGCGGCGGCGGCGACGATCAGCGGAAACGGCAGCGCCAGAAAAAAGATGCCAATGAATGCGCCGCCCGCGAGCGCGAGCAGCGTGGTTGTCTTGAGCGCGCGTTTGCCGATGCGGATGAGCGCTTCGACCACGATCACCAGCACGGCGGCCTTGATGCCGAACAGCGCGCCATCGATCCAGGCGACGCCGCGCCCGAGCGCGTAGAGCAGGCTCAGGGCCAGCATCACGAAAGCGCCGGGCAGCACGAACAGGATGCCGGCAGCCAGCCCGCCGCGCACGCCATGCAGCAGCCAGCCGATATAGGTGGCGAGTTTTTGCGCTTCCGGCCCCGGCAGCAGCATGCAGAAATTGAGCGCGTGCAGGAACCGCGGCTCATCGACCCATTTTTTTTCGTCCACCACGACGCGATGCATCATGGCGATCTGCCCGGCCGGCCCGCCGAAATTGATGCAGCCGATTTTCAGCCAGACTTTGAAGGCCTCCGCGAATGTCGGCGAACTTGGGTTTTGTGTATTCATGGCCGTTCAGAACAACCGGGTCATTTTGAATGTCAGCAGGAAGACCGTCATCGTCGCGAGGAGGACAAAGTTGATTCCGAATCCGAGCCATATCGCCCAAGCCGGGATGCGGATACCTGCGAGCGCGGCGGCTGACGTGCCGAGTACGCCGAGTTCGAACAGGCCGAGCGCGTAGATGAGATTTATGAGCCCCGGCGCCGAGAAAATATAGATAGCAGCCGTCGCGGCGCTCAACACGTTGACGATAAGGATCGGCGTCATGCTCCGGCGCAGCCCCCAAATGAGCGCGCCGATGTAGACAAGCACGAACAGCACGGGCGCGAGTTGTTCGTTCATGATCTGGTCGATGCCGCTACGGAGCATGAAGGTTCCTTTTTGTTATGCCGCTTTCGCCGGCCAGTTGTGGCGCTCGCCGCTTGCAAAACGTATCCAGGCGAACAGCGCATCGTAAACCATGAAGCCGCGCCGCAGCAGTCCATGATCGTCGTCACCGGCAAGCTCCGACAGGCCGAGCGAGATGGCATGCAGGCCCGCGGCTTCCGGCGCGATGTCGGGCCGTGCGGTGTCGGCGCCGCGCACGATCAGCGCCAGTTTCGCCAGCGAAGGCTCGCTCTCCAGACCGAACAATTTAAGCATGGTGTCGAAGCTGCAGCGCGGGCCTTCGTGGCTCAGCTCGACGCCTTCGATGTCGAAGGGGATGCCGCCGGTCTCTTTTGCAACGTTGGGAACTTCGGGCGGATCGACGAACAGGATTTTTGCTTCCGGGTCGAGGAAGCGCCGGATCAGCCAGGGACACGCCACGCGATCAATTTTCGGCCGCCGGCGCGTCACCCAGATGCTCGGGCGGTTTGGCGCGAAACGGCCGAGCGCCGCCTTATCGACCAGCGGCAGCTTGGCTTCGCTCCAGCCGGCATAACCGCCGGTAAGCACGCTGGCGTTAAGCCCGCGTGCGCGCAGATCGGCGGCGATTGACTGACTAATTTCGTGACCGGCCTTGCAGGCGACAACGATAGCGCGTTTTGGATCGAGCGCTGGTGTCCACTCGGCAAGGCTCTGCGGCTCGCGCCGCATCGCCGCCGGAAGCAAATCCGGCGCGCTCTTGAAGGCATCGACGCGGCGGACATCGAGAACTTGCGGCGTGTTGGGTGTGCCGATAAGCCGCCAGAGTTCTTCCGGCGTGATGAAATAGTTTGCGGTGATGTTTTTCATTGCGGCACCAGCGCGGGAACGATGAGGAAAATTCCGGAGATCAGCAACAGCACGAGAATGACCTTGCGGAATGCCGCATCGTCGAGTTTTCCATAGAGCTTTATCCCCACCCACAAGCCAAGCAGCAGTGCCGGCAAACCGAGGAAGAAGAGTTTGATAACATCGAGGTTGAACAGATGGCCTGCCGCGGCGAACGTCAGCGTCGTCGTCGCCATGGTGATGAATATCACCGGCTGAAACACGGCGCGCTGCGCGTCCTTCGAGCCGCCGCCAAGCTGGCACCAGATCGTGACGATGACGCCGCCGAGCCCGGTCAGGCCGCCAAGCAGACCATTGAGGAAACCCATGCCGGTATCGATGGGCTGGTTTGACTCGACCGGTGTGAATGCCGGGCGCAAAAGGTTGTACGCGCTGTAAGCCACCAGCAACACGCCGACGCCGGTGCGGATGTGCGCCGGATTGATGTAGGTGAGCAAATAAGCGCCCAGCGGAACGCCGACGGCGCCGCCGATGACGAAAGGCAACAGCCGCCGCCACTGCAGGGCATGGCGCACTTTCCAGATCCCGTAGGCCTGATTCACGACGCCATAGGCGGCGATCAGCACCGCGGTCTGCAATGGCGTGATGATGTGCAACCACACGCCCGATACGACCAGTCCCGCCGCGAAGCCTGCGATCCCGGTGGTCAAGCCGCCGAAAAATGTAGATAGGAGGAAAAGTGCAATTGTGATGCCATCCATGGGTCTCTCCCCATAAAGAGGTGACCAGCACTTGGATGGATGGCTACCATCTCGAGGGGAGGCTGCTTCTTCCCCTGTGATCGCAGTATATCATCGCAACGTGGATGCACAATGCCGCCTGTGAAAACGGCGGAGGTTTAGGGACGAAGCATGCCCAACAAGATCGATCTCGGCGGCCGCTTTGCTGTCGTCACCGGCGGCGCGCAAGGCATCGGCCGCGCCATCGTCGAGCGCTTTCTGGATTCCGGCGCGGCGGTGGCGATCTGGGACCGCGATCTCAAGTTCGCGGAGAAAACCGCCGCCGAACTCAAGAGCAAAGGCAAAGTCGCGGCCTTCGCGGCTGACGTCACGAAATCCGCCGATGTCGAGCGCGCGCGCGATGCGACGCTGAAGGCTTTCGGCCGCATCGACATTCTCGTGAACAACGCGGGTATCTCCGGCCCGAACGTGAAGACCTGGGATTATCCGCTCGACGCGTGGCGCGAGGTAATGTCGATCAATCTCGATGGCGTGTTCCATTGCTGCCGCGCGCTCGCGCCTGCGATGATCGCGCAGAATTACGGGCGCATCGTCAACATCGCCTCCATCGCGGGCAAGGAAGGCAACCCGAACGCGCCGGCCTATTCCGCCTCGAAAGCCGGTGTCATCGCGCTCACCAAGTCGCTCGGCAAGGAACTGGCGTCCTACGATATCGCGGTGAACTGCCTTACGCCGGCGGCGGCGCGCACCGCGATCTTTGACCAGATGAGCCAGGAACACATCGACTTCATGCTGTCGAAAATTCCGCGCGGGCGTTTTGTCGCGGTGGAGGAAATCGCCGCGCTTGTAGCGTTCTGCGCCTCGGCGGATTGCTCGTTCTCGACCGGCGCGGTGTTCGACATTTCCGGCGGGCGGGCGACCTATTGAGCGACGCCACACAGCAACGCCGCAATCGCCTGCACGGCATCGCGTTGATGATCGTGACGGTGATGTGTTTTGCTTGTCTCGACGCGACGGCGAAATATCTCAACCACCACATGGATACGATGCAGGTGGTGTGGGCGCGTTATGCCGGCGGCTTCGTGCTTGCGCTGATTTTGTCCAATCCGGTGTCAAAACCGGCGCTGATGCGCACCTCGCGTCCGTGGCTGCAAGTCGTGCGCTCGATACTTCTGCTCGGCTCGACGCTGTTTAATTTCCTCGCGCTGCGCTGGCTGCAGCTCGACGAAGCGATGTCGATTTTATTCTCAACGCCGTTTCTGGTGGCGGTGCTGTCCGGCCCGATGCTGGGAGAATGGGTCGGCTGGCGGCGCTGGATCGCGATCTGCGCGGGATTCACCGGCGTGCTGCTGGTGACGCGGCCCGGCTTCGGCGGCATTCATCCTGCCGCGCTACTCTCGGTCGCGTCGGTGTTTTGCTACGCGACCTACATCATCTCTACCCGCGTTTTGTCGCGCACGGATTCCAGCGAGACCACGCTGTTCTACTCAAACTTGGTCGGCGCCGTGGTGATGACGCTGATCGTGCCGTTCGTATGGACGACGCCGCACGGCACGCTCATCATTGCGCTGATGGTGGTGCTCGGCGCCTTGGGCAGCATCGGGCATTATCTGCTCATCATCGCCCACCGGCTGGCGCCGCCCGCGGTGCTGGCGCCCTTCATGTACACGCAGCTCGTGTGGGTCGTCGCGCTCGGCTATTTCGTCTTCGGGGATCTGCCGACGCACTGGACCCTGGCCGGGGCCGTCATCGTGGTCGCGTCCGGGCTATATTTGCTGCATCGGGAGCGCCTGGTGGGCAAGGCGGTCACCGCCACCGGCACCGTCATCGAATAGAGAGTTGCGAGGCCTTCCGCATCGGCGCTAAGTTCCCTCAACCTAAAGCGTATTTCTTCGAGGACCCCTCATGGCACGAATGAGCGACCGGGCGCCGGGCGCAGCCGGCTCCGGCTTGAATGACGATATTGGCGAGGAAAAACGGCTGGCGCTCTACCGCAGCCAGGTGGTCCTGCGCGAGGCGGAACAGCGCGCCTTCGATCTGTTCCTGCAGAACCTCGTGAAGGGAACCAGCCATCTCTCGCTCGGCCAGGAAGCCGTGGCCGCCGGTTTTGCCGAAGCGATGCAGAAGGGCGACTTGAGCTTCTGCACCTATCGCGGTCACGCGCATACGCTGGCGCGCGGGGTTCCGGTCGAGAAGGTACTGGGCGAACTGATGCAGCGCGACAACGGCCTGATGCGCGGCAAAGGCGGCTCGATGCATCTCACCTCGGAAGAGCACGGCGTGATGGGTTCCTACGCCATCATCGGCGCGCATCTTCCCATCGCCTGCGGCGCCGCCTGGCGCGCGCAATACAAGGGCCACAAGGACGTGTCGGTCTGCTTCTTCGGCGACGGCACGACCAATATCGGCGCGTTCCACGAGGCGCTCAATTTCGCGGCGGTGTGGAAGCTCCCCGTCGTCTTCGTCTGCGAGAACAATCTCTACATGGAATACACGCCGATCGCCGACGTGACGGCTGTGCAGCATCCCGCCGCCGACCGCGCATCGGCTTACGGTCTGGAGCGCATCGTCATCGACGGCAACGATGCCGATGTGGTCTATCGCGAGGCGCAGAAAGCCTATGCGAAGGCGCGCGCCGGAAACGGCCCGTCGTTGATCGAGTGCATGACCTATCGTCACAGCGGACATTCGCGCGCGGACCCGGCGAAATACCGCCCCGAGGGCGAGCTGGAAAGGTGGAAGCTGCGCGATCCGATCAAGATTTACCGCGAGAGGCTGCTGCAATTCGGCGTCAGCGAAAAAACCATCGCCGATATCGACGCGCGCGTGCGGAAAGAAGTCGATGACGCGACCGAGGCCTGCAAGGCCGCGCCGATGCCGCCGCTCGATATTCTCACCACCGATGTCTACGCCGATGGAGGCTGGGCATGGCGGAATTGACATATCGCGACGCCGTTGCTCGCGGCATCGCGCAGGAAATGACGCGCGATCCCGATGTCGTGTTCCTCGGTGAGGACGTTGGCAAGGCCGGCGGCGTGTTCAAGGCGACGGTGGGACTCTACGAGCAGTTCGGTCCGTTGCGCGTGCGCGACACCCCGATTTCCGAGCAGGCGATTTTGGGCGCGGCGATGGGCGCTGCGATGACGGGCCTGAAACCGATCGCCGAAATCATGTTCTCGGATTTTTTCGCGGTGTGCTTCGACTACATCGCCAACGAGTTTCCGAAAAGCCGCTACATGTCGAACGGGCAGACCAAATGTCCGCTGGTGGTCCGCACCGGCAACGGCGCGGGCTCGCGCTTCGGCGCGCAGCATTCCCAGAGCGTCGAGAACTGGTGCATGATGATTCCGGGTTTGAAGGTCGTTGCGCCTTCGACGCCGCGCGATGTCATTGGCCTGATGGCCGCGGCGGTGCGCGATCCCGATCCGGTGATCTTCTTCGAGCACAAGTCGCTGTATGCGACGAAGGGCGAAGTTCCCGACGGCGAAATCGTCGACACGCTTGGCACCGCCAAGATCGTTCGTCCCGGCAAGGATGCGACCATCATCGCGCTGGCGCTGATGGTGCCGCGCGCCAACGAGGCGGCGAACCGGCTGAAGGCGGAACACGGCATCGACTGCGAAGTTGTTGACGTGAGGTCGCTGGTGCCGCTCGACACGCAGACGATTTTGGGTTCGGTCGCGAAAACCAACCGGCTGTTCACGGTCGAGGAAAATCCGCGGCTGTGCGGCTGGGGCGCCGAGATTGTCTCTATCGTGGCAGACGAAGCGTTCTACGATCTCGACGGGCCGCCGGTGCGCATCACCACGCCACACATTCCGCTGCCCGCCGCCGACATTCTGGAAGACATCGTGTTGCCGACGCCGGACCGGATCGTCGAGACGGTGAAGCGTTCGCTCGGCAGCTGAGTAAAAGGATTAGCGTCATGTACGACAACCTGCTCGCCAATGTTCCGACCGATCTGTGGATCGGCGGCAAATGGAAAAAGTCGTCCGACAACGCCCGCTTCGACGTGATCGATCCGGCGACCGAGCAGAAGATAGCCTCGGTCGCGAGCGCTTCAGTCGATGACGCCAAGGCGGCGCTGGACGCGGCGCAGGCTGCGTTTGGCCCCTGGGCCGCGAAGAAACCGCGCGAGCGCGGCGAGATTCTGCGCAAGGCCTACGAGCTGATCATGCGCGACTCCGAGCGGCTGGCGAAACTCATCACCATCGAGAACGGCAAGGCGCTGTCGGATTCGCGCGGCGAGGTGGCCTATGCGGCCGAGTTCTTCCGCTGGTACGCGGAGGAAGGTGTGCGCAATCTCGGAGTCAACGGCGTTGCGCCGTCGTCGGGAGCTCGCATCTTCGTGCACCATAAACCGGCCGGCATCGCCGTGCTGGTGACGCCGTGGAATTTCCCCGCCGCGATGGCGACCCGCAAAATAGGTCCCGCGCTTGCCGCGGGCTGTCCTGTGGTGCTCAAGCCCGCCTCCGAGACGCCGCTCACGATGCTGGCGCTGATGCCGATTCTGGAAGAAGCGGGCGTGCCCGCCGGTGTCGTCAATGTCATTCCGTCGCGCCGTTCAGGCCCGGTCGTCGACGCCATGCTGCATGACCCGCGTGTGCGCGTCGTATCTTTCACCGGCTCGACTGAAGTCGGCCGCAAGCTGCTGCATAGCGCCGCCGATCAGGTGCTCAAGACCGCGATGGAGCTTGGCGGCAATGCGCCGTTCATCGTGTTCGAGGACGCCGACATCGACGCCGCCATCGACGGCGCGATGATCGCCAAGATGCGCAACATGGGCGAAGCCTGCACGGCGGCAAACCGTTTCTACGTGCACGAAAAAGTGCACGACGAATTCGCGAAGAAGCTCACCACCAAGATGGGCTCGCTGAAGATGGGCAACGGCCTCGACGACGGCGTGGCGCTCGGACCCCTCGTCAACGCCGAAGGCCGCGACAAGGTGGTCGAGCTGGTCGAGGACGCGTTGAGCAAGGGCGCGAAGATTTTGACCGGCGGCAAGCGCCCGGAGGGCGCAGGCTATTTCTATCCAGCGACGGTGCTCTCCAACGTGCCCGACAACGCCAAGATGCTGAACGAAGAAATCTTCGGGCCGGTCGCTTCGCTGCAGACTTTCAAGGATGAGGCGGAAGTCATCAAGCGCGCCAACGACACGGAATACGGCCTCGTTGCCTATCTCTACACGAAGGATTTGGGCCGGGGGATGCGCGTATCGGAAAAACTCGACTTCGGCATGATCGGCCTCAACCGCGGCCTCGTCTCCGATCCGGCTGCGCCGTTCGGCGGCATGAAGCAGTCCGGTGTCGGCCGCGAGGGCGCGCACGAAGGGTTGATGGAGTTTCTTGAGACGCAATACATTTCGCTGAATTGGTGATGCGATGTCATCGCCCGGCTTGACCGGGCGATCCAGTAGTCACCGAATGGTCAGTGGTTACTGGATGCCCCGCCTTCGCGGGGCATGACAAAAAGGCAGGGGATTTGCGTGGACGTTTTGATGCCACAGCTCGGCGAGACCGTTGCTGAAGGCAAGGTCACGAAATGGTTCAAGTCGGTGGGCGACAAGGTCGCCCCCGGCGATAACCTGTTCGAGATCGAAACCGACAAGACCTCGATGGAAGTGCCGGCGACTTCGTCCGGCACGCTCACAGCGATTCATTTCGGCGTCGGCGAGGTGGCGAAAGTCGGCGCCGTCGTTGCGGTGATCGCGGGCAGCGGCGCTGCGGCGGCTCCGCAGGCGGCGGCGAAATCGCCCGCGGCGGCCACGTCCTCAAGGCTGCCGCCGATGACGCCGATGCAGGCAACGCAGGCCGCGCCAAGGTCGCGCACCATGCCGCTCGATCCCTGGCATGAAGTGAAAACGCCGGAGCGCAATTTTGGTCCCGCGAAACTGGCGAGCGGCGCGATGTCGACGCCGCTGGCGCGGCGGCTGGCGGGCGA
The DNA here is from genome assembly GCA_945907045.1 of Rhizobium sp. Q54. Taxonomy (GTDB): domain Bacteria; phylum Pseudomonadota; class Alphaproteobacteria; order Rhizobiales; family Xanthobacteraceae; genus Pseudolabrys. The sequence goes on from CAMDSH010000001.1 coordinate 118,415, forward strand.
GGGCGGCATCGATCCATCGAGCGTGAGCGGCTCAGGCCCGCACGGGCGCGTAATCGCGCGCGATGTCGAGGCCGCGCTCGGCGGTGGCGCGCGCATGAGTGCCGCGCCATCAGGTTCCTCCGCCGCGCAGGTGAAGGCGCTTTATGCCGACGTGCCGTACGACGAAGTGCCGCTCGATAACATGCGCCGCACGATTGCCAAGCGCCTGATCGAAGCGAAGCAGACCATTCCGCATTTTTATCTCACCGCCGATCTGGACGTCGATCGTTTAGTGGCGATGCGTGAGGAAGCCAACGCCGCCGCCCCGAAGGATCAAAACGGCCAGCCGGCATTCAAGCTTTCGCTCAACGATTTCATCATCAAGGCCTGGGCCTCGGCGTTGCAGCGCGTGCCCGCCGCCAACGCGGTGTGGGCGGAAGACCGTATCTTGCGTTTCCTGCATTCCGACATCGGCGTTGCCGTCGCCATCGACAACGGCCTGCTCACGCCGGTAATACGCATGGCGGAAGCAAAATCGCTCACCATGATTTCCGCGGAGATGAACGACCTCGTCACGCGTGCGCGTGCGCGCAAGCTCAAGCCGAACGAATATCAGGGCGGCGCCAGCGCGATCTCTAATTTGGGCATGTATGGCGTGCGCGAATTCTCCGCCATCATCAATCCGCCGCATGCCACCATCATCGCGGTCGGCGGTGCGCGGCGCCAGGCGGTGGAAACGGAAGACGGCGGCGTGAAATTCATCAGTCAGATGTCCGTCACGCTGTCATGCGATCATCGCGTGGTGGACGGCGCGCTCGGCGCGCAGCTGCTCGCGGCGTTCAAGGGATTCATCGAGAAGCCGGTGACGGCGCTGGTGTAACGGTTCTGAATTTTTGCAAGGAGAAGAACAATGGCTGGCGAAAAGCCGGATGTATTGCTGGTCGGACACAAGAAGCCGGTCATTGTCGCGGGACTTGAGCCGAAGGTCACGCTGCACAAGCTGATCGACGCGCCGGACAAGGAGGCGTTCCTCAAGCCGCTGGCGGACAAAATCCGCGCCATCGCAGTCGCCTACACCAACGAGCGCATCAGCCCGGAATTCATGCAGCGCTTTCCCAAGCTCGAACAGATTTCGAGCTTCGGCGTCGGTTACGATCACATCGACGCCAAATGGGCGGGTGCGCACGGCATCACCGTCACCAACACGCCGAAGGTGCTCGACGAGGAAGTCGCCGACACCGCGCTCGGTTTGCTGCTGTGCACCGTGCGCGAATTTCCGCAAGCGGAGCGTTATCTGCGCGCGGGCAGATGGCCGGGCGCCGCCTATCCGCTCACCAACGCCACGCTGCGCGACCGCACCGTCGGCATGGTCGGCATGGGGCGTATCGGCAAGGCGATCGCGCGGCGGCTGGAAGCGTTCGGCGTGCCGGTCGTCTATCACAGCCGCAATCCGCAAGCCGGCGTGAGCTACAAATATTATCCCAAGCTCGTCGACATGGCGCGCGCCGTGGACACGCTGATGGTCATCGTGCCGGGCGGCACTTCGACGCAGAACATGATCAACAAGGAAGTGCTCGAAGCGCTCGGACCGAACGGCATCCTCATCAACATGGCGCGCGGGTCGGTGGTGGATGAGCCGGCGCTGATCGAAGCGCTGAAGGCAAAAAGGATTTTCTCCGCCGGTCTCGACGTATTCGTGAAGGAACCGCAGGTTTCGAAAGAACTTATCGAGATGGATCACGTCGTGCTGTTCCCGCATCTCGGTTCGGGCTCGGTTTACACCCGCAAGGCGATGGATCAGCTCGTGGTCGATAATCTGCTGGCCTGGGTCGGCGGCAAGCCGCCGCTCACGCCGGTGCCGGAAACTCCGCCGAAAAAATGATGCAAGCCGTGACAGTGCGTTTTGTCCTGATCGCCGTCCTTTTGGGCGGCGGCGTGGCTAACGCGCAGGCGCCCGCGGGCGACGCGACCAAAATGCTGGGCGCACCGTGGGAATTTTCCAACGCCGACCGCGAGAAGACCTGCACGCTCACCTTCAAGCCCGAGCGTTCGGCCGCCGGTTACAGGCTGGAATTCGACAAGAACTGCGTGAATTTGTTTCCGCTGGTGAAGGACATCGAGGCGTGGAAATTCGCCGACAACGATTTGCTGCGCCTGACCGACGCGCGCGGAAAATCGCTGATTGAATTTAGCGAAGTCGAGAGCGGCATCTTCGAAGCGCCGACGCCGGGCGTCGGTCTGCTGTTTCTGCAAGCCGCGGGCACCGCCGGTCCGCCGCCACGCCCCGCCGAGCAGATGGTCGGCAACTGGTCGGTCATGCGCGGCGGCAAATCGTTATGCACGCTGGGGCTTGAGAGCACCGCCGTGCGCGACAGCTTCGTGCTCAGCGTGAAGCCGAATTGCGATCAGGCCATCGCGCGGCAGGGTTTTGCTTCCTGGCGGATGGACGGCACCGAACTGCTGCTCGCGCCCGCGCGCGGAAATCCCTGGCGCTTTGAGGAAGCCGACGCCGTCAACTGGAAGCGCGTGCCGGAAGGCCCCGATCCTGTCACGCTGGTGAAGCAGTAATCAGATCAGCCGCAGCCCCTTGAAGCTGGCGTGACCTTCCTTGCCGACGATGATGTGGTCGTGCACGGAAATGCCGAGCGGCTGCGCGATCTCGACAATCGTCTGCGTCATCTGGATGTCGGCGCGAGAGGGCGTCGGATCGCCCGAAGGGTGATTGTGCACCAGAATGATCGCGGTGGCTGAAAGCTCCAGTGCGCGCTTGACCACCTCGCGCGGATAAACCGGCGTGTGATCGACCGTTCCGGTTTGCTGCAATTCGTCGGCAATGAGCTGGTTGCGCTTGTCGAGGAACAGCACGCGGAACTGTTCCTTCTCGGCGAAGGCCATCGCGGTTCGGCAATAGTCCAGCACGTTCGACCATGACGAGAGCACCGGACGTTTTTTCACCTGGCCGCGCGCGAGCCGGCTCGCCGCCGCCTGCACGATTTTCAGTTCGGCAATGGCGGCGTCGCCAAGGCCCTTCACCTCGGCCAGCCGCGAGGCCGGCGCCGACACCGCCTCGGCAAACGAACCGAACTTCGCGATCAGCTCTTTCGCCAGCGGCTTGACGTCCCGGCGCGGCAGCGCGCGAAACAATAAAAGTTCGAGCAATTCATAATCGGTGAGCGCGTCGGTGCCGGCTTCGCGAAAGCGCGCGCGCAATCGGTCGCGATGGCCATGATAATGCGGGGCCGCTTCCGCGAGCCCTTTGACTTTTTTGCTGGTTTTCCCGCCGCCGGACATGGACAGGCTTTGAACTCTCGACCTACGCGCCACCCTCAGGATGACGGTATTGCCCCACCTTTGGCAATCGGAGCTTGCGGGGGGGGTCAGGCGCGATAAGGCGGCTTATCGAGTCCCTTCGGCGAAAGGGTGAAGACCTCGACGCCCTTGTCGATGACGCCCACGGTGTGCTCGAACTGCGCGGAAAGCGAGCGGTCCCGCGTTACCGCGGTCCAGCCGTCGGACAGCACCTTCACGTGCGGGCGGCCGAGATTGATCATCGGCTCGATGGTGAAGAACATGCCGGGCTTAAGCACGATGCCTTCGCCCGGGCGGCCCACGTGCACGATGTTCGGCTCGTCGTGAAACAGGCGGCCGAGGCCGTGACCGCAGAAATCGCGCACCACGCTCATGTGCTCGGCTTCCACAAAAGTCTGTATGGCGGCGCCGATGTCGCCGGTCGTCGAGCCGGGACGGATGGTGGCGATGCCGCGCATCATCGCTTCATAGGTGACTTCGATCAGCCGCTCGGCGCGGCGCGGGATGGCGCCGACCGTGTACATGCGGCTGGAGTCGCCGTGCCAGCCGTCGAGGATCAGCGTGACGTCGATGTTGACGATGTCGCCGTCTTTCAACGGCTTGTCGCCGGGGATGCCGTGGCAGACGACGTGATTGAGCGACGTGCAGGTGGATTTCTTGTAGCCGCGATACATCAGCGTCGCCGGCGTCGCGCCGTTGTCGAGCGCAAATTCGTGTACGAAGCGGTCCAGCCTGTCGGTCGGGACGCCCGCCTTGACCTTGTCCACCAGTTCATCGAGACAGCGCGCGACAAGCTGCCCGGCCTTGCGCATGCCTTCGAAGGCCGCGGGCCCGTGGATCTTGATCTGGCCGGTTTTGCGTAGCGGCGCGACCGCCGCGTCAACATAAGTCATGGAACAACAATGTAAGGGCTGGATGGCGCAACGCAAGCTTGAGGTTTGCGCGTCAGGCCGCGATCTTGCCGCCGAGTTCGTCCTCGATATGCGCACGGATGATGTCGTCGAACGTCGCCTCGGCCCTGAAGCCAAGCGCTTCCGCGCGCTTGGCGTCGAAGCGCTCCGACCAGCCGCTGACGATGCGCACGACCAGTTCGTCCGGCTCGCGGCGGATGCGCGCGGCGACTTTCGGACCGGCGATGCGCGCGAGCGATTCGATCTGCTCTGCGACGGTGCAGCACACGCCCGGCATCGCGAGATTGATGCGCGGCCCAAGCTGCTCGCGCGTGAGGCCCGCTGCGTGGATGAGAAAGTTCACCGCCGCGCGCGGGCTGGCGTGGGTATGGCGCACGCTGTCGGCAACCGGGAGTATCGCCTCTTGCCCGGCGAGCGGTTCGCGGATGATCCCAGAGAAGAAACCGGACGCCGCCTTGTTCGGCTTGCCGGGCCGCACGCAGATGGTGGGAAGGCGGATGCCGACGCCGTCGAGAATGTTGCGGCGGTTGTAGTCAGCGAGCAGCAATTCGCAGATCGCCTTTTGCGTTCCGTAAGACGTGAGCGGCGTTAAGTGGAACTCGTCCGGGATCGCGTAGGGAAACGGCGCGCCGTAAACCGCGATGGAGGACGTGAAGATCACTTTCGGCTTGTAGCCGCCGCCGGTCTTGCGGACCGCTTCGATCAGCGCGCGCGTGCCGTCGAGATTGACGCGGTAGCCCTTGTCGAAATCGGTTTCCGCCTCGCCCGAGACGACGCCGGCGAGATGGAAGATCACGTCGGGTTTTCCTGCGACGGCCTTGGCCGCTTCGCCGGGCGCAGGAAGATCGGAGGTTGCGATCTCGGCCTTGCCGGAAAATCCCGCTGGCTTTTCGGGCGCCACCACGTCGGTGAGCGTGAGCTTGTCGATGTTCTGGCCGTTGAGTTTGCCGTCCTTGACGAGCCGCGCGATCAGTTTGCGGCCGATCATGCCCGCCGCGCCGGTGATCAGAATATGCATGCTGTCCCTCGCCTCATTGCCGTTAATTCTATTTGGCCGGTTCGAAACGGTCTACTTTCCGCAAATCCGGAAACAGCTTCATCCACGTCAGCGCCACCAGCAGCGAACCGAGGCCGCCGATGAACACCGACGGCACCGCGCCGAGCCAGTGGGCGATGAGGCCGGATTCGAATTCGCCCAGCGTGTTCGACGTGCCGACGAAAAGATAATTGATCGCGCTCACGCGCCCGCGCATGGCGTCCGGCGTTTCGATCTGCACCAGCGAGAAGCGCAGAACGACGCTCACCGAGTCCGACGCGCCGAGGATAGCGAGCGCCAGCAGCGAGAGTGGAAACCAGGTCGAGAGCGCGAACACCATTGTCGCGAGTCCGAACATCGCGACCACGGCGAACATCGTGACGCCGATATGGCGCTCGATAGGATGGCGCGAAAGGATGATGGATGTCGTGAGGGCGCCGACTGCGGGTGCGGAACGCAATAGTCCGAGGCCGACCGGACCCATTTCCAGAATATCGCGCGCGAAAATGGGAAGGAGAGCAGTGGCACCGCCGAGCAGAATGACGAACAGATCGAGTGTGATGACGCCTAACAACCGGGGACGCGTGCGGATGAAATGGAACCCCGCCAATACCGAAGAGAGCGTCGGCGGTTCGCGCTCCTGCGGCGGGCGCTGAATGTCGACGAACGAGACCAGGACGATCGAGAGAACAAAAAACATCGCGCACAGCGCGCAGACGAGAACGGGACTGATTGTGTAGAGCAGCCCGCCGAGCGCGGGTCCGCAGATCACTGCCGTTTGATTGGCGGATGTCCAAGCGGCGACGGCGCGCGAAATGATCGGCGCGGGCACCAGCGAAGGAACCAGCGCATGCGCGGTCGGCAACTCGAAAGCGCGCGCACTGCCGATCAGGAACACCGCACCGAACAGCAACTCGCGGCTGAGCGTGCCGGTGATCATGCCGAGCACCACGGTGAGCGCGGCCAGCGCGTGCACGCATTGCGCGATCCGCACGATATGGCGGCGGTCGTAGCGGTCGGCGACGTGGCCGATCAGCAGCGTGAGCACGACGGCGGGAATGAACTGGATCAGCCCGACCAAGCCGAGATCGAGCGCGCTGCCGGTGAGTTCGTAAACCTTCCAGCCGATCACCACCGCGAGCATGTGATAGCCCATCGTCGAAGCGAGCCGCGCGAGCCAGAACAGCACGAACGGACGCTGCGCCAGCAGGGAGGACGACGAGGCGGGAAGTTCAACGGACATGGATTAGAGCGCCATGCCTCCATCGACGAGATGCGGCTGCCCGGTGATGTAGCTCGACTCATCGCTGGCGAGGAAAACCGCGAGCGCCGCGACTTCCTCCGCCGTGCCGAGCCGCGCCATCGGCTGACGTCCGATGAATGCCGTGCGGACTTCCTTGAGCGGCTTGCCGGTTTTCTTCGCCACCGCCTTCACGCGATCCTCGAACGACGGCGAGACGATGGTGCCGGGGCAGATGGCGTTGCAGCGCACGCCCTTGGTGATGAAATCGGCGGCGACCGCTTTGGTGAGGCCAATGACGGCGGCCTTGGTCGCGCCATAGACGTAGCGGGCCGGCAGGCCCTTGATCGAGGAGACGCCCGACGACATGTTGACGATCGAGCCGCCGCCTTTCTTGAGCATCGCGGGAACGAACGCCTTGATCGTGCGGTGCATGGATTTCACATTCAGATCGAACGAAAAATCCCAGTCCTGCTCCGAGCATTCCAGCACCGTGCCCTGATGCACGTAGCCGGCGACATTGGCGAGCACGTCGAGCCCGCCGTAATCTTTCGTAATTGTCTTCGCCAGCGCCTCGACCGCCTTGGTCGAGCGCACGTCGAGCTTCAGGCGCTTGGCTGCTTTCAGGCCCGCGAGCTTCTTTTCGTCGGCGTCGGTGGCGATCACCTTCGCGCCCTCGGCGATGAACGCCTCCGCGATGGCGCGGCCGATACCCTGTCCCGCGGCGGTGACGAGCGCGACCTTGCCCTTGAGTCGTCCGGCCATCGTTATTCTCCCAACTGCATTTGACTGAGACTTTTTTTCTGCCGTCCGCCGCCGTCGAAATTATCCGGTGACAACCAGCGCTCGAAGCGCGCCTTGCGCGCCGGCCAGTCGCCGTCGAGCATCGAAAACCACGCGGTGTCGCGGTTGCGGCCCTTGGCGATGACGTGCTGCTTCATGATGCATTCGAAACTGAAGCCGTAACGCAACGCCGCGTTGCGCGAGGCGGCGTTTTCCGAATGACATTTCCATTCATAGCGGCGGTAATGCAGCGTCTCGAACACATGGCGAGCGAGCAGATATTGCGCCTCGGTGGCGAGCGGGGTGCGCATCAGCGCGGGTGTATAGACGACGTGGCCGACCTCGCATACGCGCATGTTGGGGCGGATTTCCATGATTGCGAAAATGCCGACGGGGTTCCCCGACGCATCGATGATCGCATACGAGTAGGGGTCTTCAAGCGCGGCGCGTTGCGGAACCCAGGCGAAAAATTCGGAAGGATTTTCAAACGGCCCGTACGAACTCATGTAGGTCCAGATTTCGTCGTGACCTTTCACGGCCTCCCACAAACCGGCGGCATGTTTTGCGGCGAGCTTTTCGATCCGCCCGAAACGGCCTTGCAGTGTGACCGGCCCCGGACGCTGCGCCGGGGTGGCATCGACAAGTTCACCGACCGGCTGGCCGGTTTTCGGATGCGGAACGGAACTCACGATTTTGGCCGGCGCGGAAAATCGTCGTGAAAGAATTTATTCAGTTCGGCGTTGGGCACCGTTCCAGCGAAGCTGCCGAACTTGCCTTGTTGCGCGATCTCGCGCGCCGAATTGATGAACGCGGTCCACGCAACGCGTGCAAGCGTGCCGCCGACGCTGATGCGCCGCACGCCCATGCTGGCAAGATCGTCAACTGTAAGAGTATGCGCCGCCGACATCAGAAAATTCACCGGCTTCGGCGCGACGGCCTTCACCACCGCTTCGATCTGTTCGCGCGTCTTGATGCCGGGTGCGTACAGGCAATCCGCGCCCGCGTCCGAAAATGCACGCAGGCGGCGGATGGTTTCGTCGAGATCGGGGCGGTTCTTGATGAAGCCTTCCGTGCGCGCGGTGAAAAGAACATCGCCTCCGGCCTTATCGATGGCCGCGCGCGCGGCGCGGACGCGCGTCAGCGCAAGATCGAACGGATAAAGCGGATTGGCGTCGTCGCTGGTTGAATCCTCAATCGATAATCCGGCGACGCCGGTCTCGACGCAGAGCCGCACGCTTTCGGCGACGCCAGCGGGATCGTCGGCATAGCCGCCCTCGAAGTCGGCGTTCACGGGGATATCGCTCACTTCGGCGAGTTCGCGGATATGCGCCAGCATCTCGTCGCGGCTCACCACGCCATCGGCCAAACCTTGCGCGTGCGCGAAGCCGGAGCTGGTGGTGGCCAATGCCTTGAAACCGAGACCCTGCAGGTAGCGCGCGCTGCCCGCGCCCCACGGATTGGGAATGACGAAACAGCCGCTCTCGTGCAGCTTGCGGAACGCGCGGCGCTTGTCGGCGATGGATGGATGGGAACCGGTCATGGCAAACTCACTTCATATAAAATCGGCCGGAGCCTGCCACGGTCGTGCGGAAGAGGACAGCGCATTTCACTGATCGGCAAGATCACTGAAATCAATCGACTGCATTCCGGTTAGTGATTATCTCTAAGCACGCCGCCGTTTTGAGCGACGCGCTGATATTTCACCGCTGGCTTGAGCACCATGCCGTCGGCGAGCTGATCGACCATCGCGCGCTGGATTTCCTGCCACGGCGTCTGGCTGGCGGGATATTTGTAGCCCCCGCGTTTCTGCAGCGCCACGCGGCGCGTGGCGAGTTCAGATTTCGAGATCAGAATATCCGCAGTGCCCTTGTTGAGATCGATGCGCACGCGGTCGCCGGTTTTCAGGAGAGCCAGCCCGCCGCCCGCCGCCGCTTCCGGCGAAGCGTTGAGGATCGAGGGCGAACCGGAAGTGCCGGACTGCCGCCCGTCGCCGATGCAGGGCAGCGCCATGATGCCGCGTTTGATCAGCGCCGCCGGCGGCTGCATGTTCACCACTTCGCACGAGCCGGGATAGCCGATAGGCCCCGCGCCGCGAATAAACAGCATCGTGCGCTCGTCGATTTTCAGCGACGCGTCGTCGATGCGGTGGTGATAATCCTCCGGTCCATCGAACACGACGGCGCGGCCTTCGAAGGCGTTGAGGTCTTTCGGGTTGATGAGATAGCGCTTGCGGAATTCTTCCGAGATCACGCTTGTCTTCATGATGGCGGAGTCGAACAGGTTCCCCGACAGCACGATGAAGCCGGCTTTCTTCTTCATCGGATTCTTGTATGGCTTGATGACGTCGGCATCCTGCACGCTCGCATTCTTGACGTTCTCGCCCATGGTCTTGCCGTTGACCGTGATTGCGCCGGCATGCAGACGCCGCGCTTTCAGCAATTCGTTCATCACCGCGGGCAGGCCGCCAGCGCGGTAATATTCCTCGCCGAGATATTTTCCCGCCGGCTGCATGTTGACCAGCAGCGGAACGTCGTAGCCGACTTTCTCCCAATCCTGAATCGTCAACTTTACGCCGATGTGGCGCGCTATCGCATTGATGTGCACCGGCGCGTTGGTCGAGCCGCCGATCGCCGAGCACGCGACGATGGTGTTCTCGAACGCCTTGCGGGTGAGAATGTCGGAGGGTTTCAAATCCTCACACACGATTTCCACCGCGCGCACGCCGGTCTCATACGCAATTTGCCCGCGCTCGCGGTAAGGCGCCGGAATGGCGGCGCAGCCGGGCAGCGACATGCCGAGCGCTTCCGCCAGCGCGTTCATGGTTGAGGCCGTGCCCATGGTGTTGCAGTGGCCAATTGATGGCGCGGACGCCGACGCGATCTCCAGAAATTCCTGATCGTCGATGCGCCCGGCGGCGAGTTCCTCGCGCGCCTTCCATACCGCCATGCCGGAGCCGCAGCGCTCGCCTTTCCACCAGCCGTTGAGCATCGGGCCGCCGGAGAGAACGATGGCGGGAATGTTCACGGTCGCCGCCGCCATGATGCAAGCGGGCGTGGTCTTGTCGCAGCCGGTCATCAGCACGACGCCGTCGAGCGGATAGCCGTACAGCACCTCGACGAGACCGAGATACGCGAGGTTGCGGTCGAGCGCGGCGGTCGGGCGCTTGCCGGTTTCCTGAATCGGATGGCAGGGAAATTCGAACGCGATGCCACCGGCCGAGCGGATGCCTTCGCGCACGCGATGCGCGAGCTCGATGTGATGGCGGTTGCAGGGCGAAAGATCAGACCCCGTTTGCGCGATGCCGATGATCGGCTTGCCGGAGCGAAGTTCCTTGCTGGTGAGGCCGAAATTGAGATAGCGCTCGAGATAGAGCGCGGTCATGCCGGGGTTTTCGGGATTGTCGAACCAGAGCGCCGAGCGCAATCGCAGTCCGGATTTTCCCGGTTTTGTTTTCTTCGCCATTTTTTCCTCCCGAAACCGCCAATTGCTTTCACCGCGAGGATGCGCTGAACTGCGCCGCCAACGCAAGGTGGGAGCGCGCACGGTAAGATCATGTGGAGTCAATTACTCGCCGGCGGCGCAGTCAGCTTCATCAATTTCGGCATTCACGCGGTGATGACCACGCTCATCGTCGTCGCCACCGGCCGTACCGCAAGGCGCACCGGCCATTTGCATGTCTTCGGGCGGCTCACCGCGCTGCTCGCCATCACCATGCTGGCGCTGATGATCGCGCATGTGGTGGAAATCGCCGTGTGGGCGGCCTTCTACGAAAACGTGGGACTGACCACGGTGAACGCCAACGCCTTTGAGTTCGCGTTCGAGAACTACACCGCGCTCGGTTATGGCGACGCCGTGCCCAACCCCGCGCTGCGCCTGATTGGGCCGGTCACCGCGCTCAATGGCCTGCTGCTGATCGGCTGGTCGGTCGCCATCATCTTCGAGGTCATGCGGATGGCGGAAGTGCAATTCGAAAAGCCGCGCAAGCGGACCCGTTGACGCGTGAGCCGCCGCTGCCGCTAAATAGGGCCAATCGGGTAAAAAACGAGAAACGCCGGGGAGAGACTATGCTGAAGACCATCGCGGCTTTCGACCGCATTGGCGAGGAAAACGCCTTCGCCGTGCTCGCGCGCGCCAATGCGCTTGCCGCTCAGGGCCGCGACATCATCAATCTCGGCATCGGGCAACCTGACTTCAGGACGCCGGAACATATCGTCGAGGCGGCGATCAAGGCACTGCGCGACGGCCATCACGGCTACACGCCGGCGAACGGCATTCCGGCATTGCGCGAGGCGGTGGCCGCCGACCTGCACAAGCGCTTCAAGGTCGAGGTCTCGCCCGACAACGTGATGATCATGCCGGGCGGCAAGCCGACAATGTTCATGTCGATTTTGATGTTCGGCGAACCGGGCGTCGAAATTCTATATCCCGATCCCGGCTTTCCGATTTACCGCTCGATGATCGAGTTCACCGGGGCGAAACCCGTACCGGTACCGATCCGCGAGGCGAATGGCTTTGCTTTCTCGGCGGAGGAAACGCTCAAGCTGATTACGCCGAAGACGCGGCTTCTTATTCTGAATTCTCCCGCCAATCCGACCGGCGGCGTCACGCCCAAGAGCGAAGTAGACAGGTTGGTCGCGGGGCTGGAGAAATTCCCCGACATCTGCGTGATGTCGGACGAGATTTACGACCAGATGACCTATGACGGCGAAAAGCACGTCTGCCTGCTGTCGTATCCTTCGCTGCGCGACCGGCTGATTTTGCTCAACGGCTGGTCGAAGACTTACGCGATGACCGGCTGGCGGCTTGGCTATGCGGTATTTCCCGGCAAGCTCTACGATTACGCACGCAAGCTTGCGGTCAATCTGCATTCCTGCGTCAACGCTTCGGCGCAATATGCCGGTCTCGCGGCACTGAAGGGCCCGCAGGACGAAGTGGTGAAGATGGTTGCCGAGTTCGACAAGCGGCGGAAAGTGGTCGTCGCGGGACTGAACAAATTGCCCGGCGTGTCGTGCGCAACGCCGAAGGGCGCGTTCTACGCCTTTCCGAATGTCTCGCGCACCGGCTGGAAGGCGAAGGCGCTCGCCTCGTCGCTGCTGGAGGACGCCGGCGTCGCCATCATCGGCGGTCCGGATTTCGGCATCTTGGGCGAAGGCTACGTGCGGCTGTCGTATGCCAACTCGACGGAAAATATTCTGAAGGCGCTCGACCGCATGGGCGAATTCCTGGCGAGCCGGAAGGCGGCATAAATGTCAGTCGCCGCTGCCCGCGTTGCGCCGCTTGCCGCGCGGCCGCCGTTCCGCGCCGATCATGTCGGCAGCCTGCTCCGTCCGCAGAAACTAAAAGACGCGCGCGAGAAATTCCTCGGCGCGCAGACAGCTGACCAGCATCTTGGGCCGCACGACAACGCGCAGCTGCGCGCGGTTGAGGACGAATGCATCCGCGAGGTCATCGCGCTGCAGGAGCGCGCCGGATTGCAGCTTGCCACCGATGGCGAATTCCGGCGGCGGAGCTGGTGGCTGGAACTGGTGATGACCTGGGGCGGCGTCTCAGCCAACCGGCTCGGCATGACGGACCTCACCTGGCGCAACAATGACGGCAGCGAGAAACCGTTCTCGCGGTTGTGGATGACCGGGCCGGTGACGTGGAAACCGAGCGCCGTCGTGCGTGCATTTGAGTTTCTGAAAACCAACACAAAAGTCACGCCGAAGGTGACGATCCCGGCGCCGATCTTGCTGCACATGTATGGCGGCGGCGACAAGGGCGTGTGCGAGGGCCACTACAAGCACGCCGAGGATTTCTGGGCGGATGTCATCGTGGCGTATCGCAAGGAGCTTGCCGCGCTTGTCGCGGCCGGCGCGAGCTACATCCAGTTCGACGACACGTCGATTGCGTTCCTGTGCGATCCACGCCACCGCGCCACCGTGCAGAAATGGGGCAACGAGCCGGATGCGCTGCTGCTCGATTACGCCGAGCGCATGAACGCGGTGGTCGCCGGTTTGCCGGAACACGTAACGGTGACGATGCATCAGTGCCGGGGCAACCGCGAAGGTCACTGGGCGGCGGAAGGCGGCTACGATCCGGTGGCCGATGTGTTGTTCAACCGTGTCAACGTGCACGGCTATTTTCTCGAATACGACACGCCTCGCGCGGGCACCTTCGCGCCGCTGCGGCTGCTGCCGAAGGGCAAGACGGTGGTGCTTGGCATCATGTCGAGCAAGACGCCGGTGCTGGAATCCGCCGACGATCTCAAACGCAGGATCGACGAGGCCGCGAAATTCGTATCCCTCGATCAATTGGCTCTCAGCCCGCAATGTGGTTTCGCCTCGTCGATCGTCGGCAACCCGCTGACGCAGCAGGATCAGGAGGCTAAGCTCGCGCGTCTCGTTGAAGTCGCGCGGCAGGTTTGGGGTTCTTAACCCTCCCCTTTGACGGGGAGGGTCGGCGCGCGCAGCGCGCCGGGGTGGGGTGGAGCAGATGGCAAACGAAATTGCCCGCCGGCTACGTAACAACCAAACCGATGCCGAACGAAAACTATGGCGGCGGCTGCGCCTTTTGAAAAAAGACGGCTACCATTTCCGCCGTCAGGTCCCTGTCGATTCTTTCATTGTTGACTTTGCCTGCTTCTCCGCGCGGCTTGTCATCGAGGTTGACGGCGGACAACATAATTTTGCCGCTGGCCTTCGCGCAGACCGTTCACGCGATGCCTTGCTGCGCCGCCACGGTTTCAAAGCTCTTCGATTTTGGAACAATGACGTGCTTCGCAATTCAGAAGGCGTCGAGTACGAAATCCAAAAACAGCTTACACTCGAAACCCCCACCCCAACCCCTCCCCGCAAGGGGGAGGGGCTTCGTCAGCGCCCGTCGCGGCGCTCATTGTTGAAAGATCGCCCATGAATCTCTCCGAAGAACAGAACATGATGCGGCAGTCGTGCCGCGATTTCGTCGATGATGTGGTGCTGCCCTTCATCCGCAAAAACTGGCAGCTGGAATGGAGCATGTCGCCCGGAGAGAGGCTGCCGCCCTCGATTTTGCAGGGCGCCGAAAAAGTCGGTATCCGCGCGCTCGGCGTGCCGGAGGAATTCGGCGGCATCGAGCTCGACAAGGCGGCGGAGGTTTCGACCTTCGCGCTGATCGCCGAGGAGATTGCGCGCGGCGATTCCGGGTTGGCCGACAAGCTGGTGCAGAACTGGAAAGTCTCGGTGCTGCTGCGGCAGTTTGCGCCGCGCCACTTGCAGGAAAAATGGTTCAAGCGGCTGATCGAGGATCCGCAATTTCTGCTCGCGCATTGCCTGACCGAGCCGCGCGGCGCGTCCGACCGCTGGCTGCCCTACAACGTGCCGGAAGCCGCGATGCAGACCCGCGCGGTGAAGGACGGCAAGGAGTGGGTGATCAACGGCCGCAAGCAGTTCATCTCCAACGGCTACGACGCCGGACTTTATGTTGTGTATGCCAACACCAATCCGAAAGTAGGGATGCTACAGGGCACCTCGTCGTTTCTGGTGCCGCGCGACACCAAGGGCTTAACGGTCGCGCGCTGCAACGAGACGCTCGGCTGCCGCTTCATGAACAACGGCGAGCTGGTGTTCGAAGACATGCGCGTGCCGGAGGATCATCTGCTGGTCGAGAACGACGCGCTTGGCAAGGCGGGAATTTATTTTCGTCCCGGCAAGATTATTCAAGCGGCGAAAAATCTCGGCGTCGGCGTGCGCTGCTTCGAGGTTGCGTCCGACTACGTGCAGAATTACGTGCAGGGCGGGCGCATTCTCATCAAGCATCAGGCGGTGGCGCTGCGCATCGCGGACATGGCGACGCGGATCGAAGCGGTGCGCGCGCTCCTGCAGCGCGCCTCGCGCGCGGTCGACGACAATGCGCCGGATGCCGACACGCTGTGCAACATGGTCAAGGTGTTTGCGTCGGAGGAAATTCTCAAGGTCGCGCAGCATTGTCTTGAACTGCACGGCGGCAATGGCGTGATGCTGGATTTCGGCGTCGAGAAGCTGTTCCGCGACGCCGCCATCTTCCTGCACATGGACGCGACGGTGGACATCTCGAAAATGAAGATTGTGAAGTCGATGTTCCCGCTGACGGCAGGAAAATACGCCGGGCCGGAATGACGCTATTGCTTTAGCGCAAAGCGGAAGCCGACGAACACGATTCCCAAGCCGACAAGCTGCGGCAGGCTGGGAACGATGCCGAGCGCGAGATAGCCGATGATCAGCGCGAAACCCGGAACCAGAGCGGGGAAACTCGCCGCGCGTCCGGCGCCGAGCAGGATCACCGCGCGGGTGTAAAGATAAATCGGCAGCGCGCCCGCGAGCAGGCCTTGCACAAGAATCTGCAAAATATTTTCCATCAGGCCGAGCCGCAGCACCGTCTCGAGGCCATTAAAAAAATAATACAGCGGCGCGAAGATCATCACCGACAGCGCGCCGACCACAATCGCAGCATGCGTTCCGGCCACGCGCCACTGCCGCAACAGCGTTCCGAAAATCGCCCAGAAAATTCCGGCGGTGGCGAACAGCAGATCGCCGCCGACGCCGTGTACGCCGATGGTCGCGAGCGACTCAACGCCGAACACGATCAGTCCGCAGACGATGGCGATGGCGCCGATCGAGCGGCGCGCGGTCAGCTTCTCGTGCAGCACCAGCGTGGCGAGGATCAGTCCGAACAAAGCCGCGCAGGCCGGCTGGATGGTGGTGCCGTGCCCGAGCGGCACCAGAATGAAACCGGTGTAGGCGAGCATGGCCTGACCTGGACCGGAGAGAACCGAAAGCACCAGCCCGCGCCACCAGCCCATGCCGCCGAGATCGATAAGCCCCCGCTGCATCACGATGGGGAGCATCAGCATTCCGGTCCAGAAGAAGCGATGAAAGGCGAGGTCCGCTGGAGAGAACCCCACCTCGACGCCGTGCTTGGCCGCGACGAAGCCGGCGGCCCATCCCAGCGAAGCGCCCGCGCCGCAGAGCGAGCCGATCAGAATGGCCGAGGAAGCTGGCTTGGGCTGTTTTGGCAAAAGGGTTGGGCTGCCATGCAAGGCAATGGGTGACGGGAACACGGCTGATACTCTAGGATCGCCGTTGGGTCCATTCGCAGAAGTGCATTCCGGGGAGCACGCTTTCTCATGGCGAAGTCGCGTAAAGTCATCATCACCTGCGCCGTCACCGGCGCTATCCACACGCCGTCGATGTCGCCGCACCTGCCCATCACGCCGCAGCAGATCGCCGATGCGGCGCTCGGCGCAGCCGAGGCCGGCGCGGCTGTCGTGCACTTGCACGCGCGCAATCCGAAGGACGGCCGCCCGGATCAGACTCCGGAAGCGTTTCTCCCCTTCGTCAAAGTCATCAAGCAGGCCTCGAACGTCGTCATCAACCTGACCACCGGCGGCGCGCCGACCATGCTGGTGGAGGAGCGCGTGCGCCCCGCCGCGACGCTCAAGCCGGAGGTCGCCTCGCTCAACATGGGCACCATGAACTTCGGGCTCTATCCGATGATCCCGCGCTACAAGGGCAAGTTCAAATACGACTGGGAGGAGCCGTATCTCGAAGGGTCGAAGAAGGGGATGTTCAAGAACACCTTCGCCGATATCGAATACATCCTCACGACCTGCGCGAAGAACAACACCCGCTTCGAGATCGAGTGCTACGACATCGGCCATCTGTACACGCTGCGGCACTTCCTCGACCGCGGCCTGGTGAAGCCGCCGCTGTTCATCCAGTCCGTGTTCGGCATCCTTGGCGGCATCGGCGCGCATGCGGAAGATGTGATGCAAATGAGGCGAACCGCCGACCGTCTGTTCGGCGACCAATATCACTGGTCGGTGCTGGGGGCCGGCGCCAATCAGATGCGCGTTGCGGCCATGGCGGCCTCGATGGGCGGCAACGTTCGCGTCGGGCTTGAGGATTCGCTCTGGATCGGGCCCGGCAAGCTCGCCGAATCCAACGCCCAGCAGGTGACGACCGTTCGCAAGATCATCGAGGGCATCGGCCTCGAAATCGCCTCGCCCGACGAAGCGCGCGAAATCCTCTCGCTCAAGGGCGGAGACAAGGTCGCGTTCTGATCGATTTCTTGCCGCCTGTGACTGATTTTCCGTTGCTCTTGGCGGCGTGAAACCTTTCTATGGGGCTGGAGGATTCTTCTGGTCCATGGATTCGCTCGACACCGTCAGCATTGCGATCCTGCTCGGCAGCGTGCTGGTGCTTGCCGGCATCATGTCGAGCCTGGTCGCGCTGCGCTTCGGCGCGCCATTGCTGCTGGTGTTCTTGATCGTCGGCATGCTGGCGGGCGAGGGCGGGCCGGGCGGCCTCAAGTTCGACGACGTGCGCACGACCTATATCGTCGGCTCGATCGCGCTGGCGCTCATTTTGTTCGACGGCGGCCTGCGCACCAAGCTGCAGACGTTTCGCAGCGTGCTGGCCCCGGCGAGCGTGCTGGCGACGTTCGGCGTGCTGCTGACCGCGGCCATCACCGCGCCGGTTGCCGTATTCTTGCTCAATATAGGCTGGATCGAGGGTTTGCTGGTCGGCGCGGTCGTCGCCTCGACCGACGCGGCGGCGGTGTTCTTTCTCATTCACGCCGGCGGCCTGCGCCTGCGGCCCCGCCTCGGCGCCACGCTGGAGGTTGAATCCGGCGGCAACGATCCGTTCGCGATCTTCATGACCATCGTGCTGGTCGAGGTGTTGCTGGTCGGCGCGCCGTCGTGGAGTTCGCTGCTGGTGGCGCTGGCGGTGAAAACATTGCTCGGCACGCTCATCGGCATCGCCGGCGGCGGGCTGGTGGTGTGGGTGCTCAACCGGCTCGGCCTCGCGCAGGGCCTGCACGCGCCGTTCGTCGCCGTGAGCGCGCTGGTGATATTCGCCTTTAGCGAGTCCGTTCACGCCTCGGGGTTCCTCGCGGTCTATCTCGCCGGGCTGGTGGTGGGAAACCGGCCGACGCGCGCGCACAACTCGGTGGTTGTTTTTCTCGATGCGGTGACGTGGCTGGCGCAGATCGCGATGTTCGTGCTGCTCGGCCTGCTGGTCTGGCCGGGACGGCTGCTGAGCAGCCTTCTGCCCGCGCTGGTGGTGGCTGCCGCTCTGATGGTGATCGCGCGGCCGGTCTCGGTATTCCTGTGCCTGTGGCCGTTCCGTTTTTCGTTGCGCGAAAAAGCTTTTATCTCATGGGTTGGATTGCGCGGCGCGGTCGGCATCTTCCTTGCCTCGGTTCCGTTGCTGGTCGGCTTGCCGAAAGCCCATCTCTATTTCGACGTCGCCTTCGTCGTGGTGCTGGTCTCGCTGCTGGTGCAGGGCTGGACGATTTCGCCCGCCGCGCGCTGGCTTGGCGTTGCGCTGCCGCGCACCGATCCGCGCCCGCCACGGCGCATCGAACTGGATTTGCCCGGCCAGCTTGAGCAGGAACTGGTCGGCTACGCCGTTCCCGCCAACAGTCCCTATTTGCGCCGCCGCCTGATCCCGTCATGGGCGAAGCCGACGCTGGTGGTGCGCGACCAGCGCATTCTGACACCGGAGGAAGCGAAGGACGTGCGCGAAGGCGACCACTTTTATCTGCTGGCGCCGCCGGAGCGTGCGCAGGCGCTCGACAGGTTCTTCGTCAACATGCCGCCCTCCGCCGCGCCCGATCCGCACCTGCTCGGCGACTTCTTCGTGCAGGGCGATGCCACGCTTGGGGCGCTGGCGGAAATCTACGATCTGCAGATCGCGCCCGACCATGCCGGTATTTCATTGGCCGATCATTTCGCGGGCGAACTCGGCCGCGCGGCGAAAGCGGGCGACATCGTGCAACTGGGGCCGATCGCGTTGCTGGCGCACAAGGTGGCGAAGGGCCGCGTCACGATGATCGGCTTGCGGCTCGCCGAGCCCGAGCCGGAAACGCCGAAGACACCGCAAATGCGGGCGCTGGCGCTGCTGCGCCGCGCGAAGAAAATAATACGGAAGGCGTTCGGTCTAGATCGAGCGGCGTGAATAGGCCGGCAGCATGCGCACCAGCCATGCAGCACCGAACAGGATCACGACCCAGAACAAATCGCCTGCGATGGCATTCTGCAGGAACGGCAGCGCCAGCACGTAGCATTTGATCAGGCCGTCGAGATCGTGCGTGTACATGCCGCTGAACGCCCAGACGGCGAAGTTCGTGGTGGCGAAGAAGATCAACGAGCACACCAGCGCGATCGGAATGAACATGCCCGCCGCGCGGAACTGCTTCGGCAGGAACGCCACCAGGGCTGGCAGCGAGACCGAGACGTAGATCACCGCCGTCATCCGCCAGTCGTTGAAACCGAGCACAGCGTCGCTGATGAACATCGCGGCAAGCGGAACGATCAGCGCCAAAGTGCGCCAGCGCAAAACGGTGCCGGCGAACAGCGCGCTGGCGGCAATCGGCATGAACCCCGGCGCGTGCGGCAGGATGCGCGCGAGCACATCGAAGGCAACGAGCGCTGCGATCAGCAGCAGATCGTTGCGCAGGCTGGCGGGAGTGCGGGGCTCATCCGATGGCGTCGAAAACATTGCGGGCCGTCCTCAAGTTCGAAATTCAAGAATGATAATAGCACATCTATCGTCCGCACTCGAACATTACCAGAGGCGGCATTAGCCCTTTGTTTAATGCGCTTAATTTAAAGCGCTTGCGGCGGGCGGTTTCCGGCCCATTCGGCGACGATGCTTGCGAGCGCATCGAGCCCATCGGTGAGCGCGGCGGGGCCCGGCTGCAAAATCAACGGCGATTTGATCTCGCGCAGCCACCCCGTAGCGACCGCAGGCACATCGGCAAAGCCCGAGCGCGCGCGCACTTTATCGGCGGCGAATCTCTTGCCACACCAGGAGCCGACGATGATGTCGGGCTTGGCCGCGATCACCTGCGCGCCGGAGACGATTCGGTCTTTCGCGTTTTTGCGTACAGCCAGCTCGGGGAACACCTCGATGCCGCCGGCGGCTTCGATCAGCTCCGACACCCAGCCGATGCCGGAAATCATCGGCTCGTCCCATTCCTCGAAATAAACGCGCGGGCGGCGCGGCAGGCTTTCCGCGCGCAAACGCGTTGCGTCGAGTTTTTGCATGAGCGAGGTGGCAAGTGCTTCCGCCTTCTCCGCCGCGCCGACCAGTGCGCCAAGCGTGCGGATCATGTCGAAAATTCCGGCGACGTCGCGCTGGTTGAAGGCATGCACCGCGACGTTGGCGCGGATGAGTTCGGCGGCGAGATCGGCCTGCAGATCGGAAAACGTGAGGACGAGATCGGGTTCGAGCGCGAGGATTTTCGGCAGGTCGGCGGTGATGAACGCCGAGACGCGCGGCTTTTCTTTGCGCACGCGCGCGGGCCGCACCGCGTAGCCGGACACGCCAACGATGCGCCGCTCCTCGCCGAGGAGATAAAGCGTCTCCACGGTTTCCTCGGTGAGGCAAACGATTCGCTCGGGCGGGAACATGGAAGCATGATCCGTGTCCGCTCATTCCCGCGCAAGCGGGAATCCAGGGATGAGCGCTGGGTCGCCGCTTTCGCGGGGACGAGCGGATGATGGCTAGGCGCTGAGCAACTCCAACCCGCCCGTCGCTGTGATGCGGCCTGCATCCATCCGCACGATACGCGTCGCGATGCGTTTCACCTCGTCGGCCTGATGGCTGACGTAGACGATCGGCATCTTGGCTTCGTCGCGCAGCCGTTCGAAATAGGGCAGGATTTCCGCCTTGCGGGTGGCATCAAGCGCGGCGAGCGGCTCGTCGAGCAGCAGCAGGCGCGGGCGCATCAGCAGCGCGCGGCCGAGCGCGACACGCTGGCGTTCGCCGCCGGAGAGTTTGCCGGGCCGCCGTGCGAGCAGCGGGCCGATATCGAGCATCTCGACGATGCGCGCGGTTTCGGCCGGATTGTGCGCGAGGCCGCGCATCCGGCGCCCGTAATCGAGATTGCGCGCCACCGTCATGTGCGGGAACAGCCGGCCTTCCTGGAACACGTAGCCGATGCCGCGTTTGTGCGCGGCAAGATTGATGCGCATCTTGTTGTCGAACAGCACTTCGTCGCCGAGCACGATGCGTCCGCGATCCGGCTTGATGAGCCCGGCAATCAGATTGACGATCGTGGTCTTTCCCGCGCCGGACGGACCGAACAGAGCGGTGGCGCCACTCTCGCTCGCGAACAGCGCGCTGAGGGAAAAGCCGCCGAGATTTTTTTCGACGTCGACCAGCAGCATATTATTCCCCGTGCAACCGCGTACCGGCGCGGCGCGACAGCCACTCCGACAACACCAGCGCCACCAGCGCGATGACAATGGCGATGATGACGAGTCTTCCTGCGGCGGCGTCTCCGCCGGGAATTTGCGTGAAGGTGTAGATCGCCGCGGAGATTGTTTGCGTCTCGCCCGGAATGTTGGAGACGAACGTGATCGTCGCGCCGAATTCGCCGAGCGCCTTGGCGAAGCACAGCACCATGCCCGCGATCAGGCCGGGCAACGCGAGCGGCAGGCTTATGGTGAGAAACACCCACAGCCGGTTGGCGCCCAGCGTGGATGCGGCGTCCTCCAGCTTGCGGTCGATGGCCTCGAACGACAGGCGCAGCGGCCTCACCAGCAAAGGGAACGCCATCACCGCGCAGGCGAGCGCCGCGCCGGTCCAGCGGAACGCCAGTACGATGCCGAAGGTGCGCTCAAGAAATGCGCCGATAATCCCTTTTCGCCCGAACGCAATCAGCAGTAGATAGCCGGTCACCACCGGCGGCAGCACCAGCGGCAAATGTACGAGGCCGTCGAGCAGTGCCTTGCCCCAGAAATTCTTGCGCGCCAGCAGCCACGCCACCAGCAGCCCCAGCGGCAACGCCCCGAGCGTCGCCACCAGCGCGATGCGCAGCGACAGCGTAATCGCGGTCCACTCGTCAGGGGTGAGCTCAAGCATGACGATGCTTTTTCTCACCCTCCCCTGGAGGGGGAGGGTCGGCGCAATCTGCGCCGGGGTGGGGTGTCTTGCAGAGGATGAAGATCACCCCCACCCGCCGCGCTTCGCTCGGCGACCTCCCTCTCCAGGGGGAGGTGAAGGAAGGAAACTTTTCACGGGCCCGCCTTTACGAGATAGGTGAACCCGTAGCGCTCGAAGATCACTAGCGCCGTCGCCGTGCGCAGAAAGTCGAGATATTTCTTTGCGCCGGGTTTGGCGGTCGCCGTCAGCGCCACGGGATAGACGATGGCCGGGTGCGAGCTCGCCGGGAACGCGCCGACAATTTTCACATTCGGCTCCACCTTGGCGTCGGTCTCATAAACGATGCCGAGTGGGACTTCGCCGCGCCCGACCAGCGCCAGCGCCGCGCGCACGTTTTCCGTCATCGCCATCTTGGGCTCGGCTTTCGCCCACGCGCCCAATTTCTCCAGCGCAGCCTTGGCATATTTGCCGGCCGGCACCGCGCGAACGTCGCCTGTTGCGATGCGCCCGTCGCCCGCAAGCGCGGCGATGTCGAAGCCGGGGCCGATTTTCACATCGGATAATTTTGAATCTTTCGGCGCGATGAGAACGAGACGGTTGCCGAGCAGATTAAAATTGCTTTTCAGCGCGATGGCTTTTTTGTCGAGGCCGTAGGTCATCCAGTCAAGATCGGCGGAAATGAAAATATCGGCGGGCGCGCCGGCTTCGATCTGCTTGATGAGCGCGGAGGATGCCGCATAGCTGGCAGCGATCTTGATGCCGGTTTTTTCAGTGAACGATTTGTTCAGGTCGTCGAGCGCATTCTTCATCGAGGCGGCGGCGAAGACCGTCAGCGTCTCCTGCGCGTGGGCTGTGAGCGGCGCGCCTGCGAGCGCGGCGAACAGGCAAATTGCGGCAAGGCGGCGTGACAACATGGCGGTTCTCCGCCGGCGCGCAAACGCCGGGCCAGGGGCCGAAATTTTTGTGTTGGCTGGCCGGAACCGCCGTTCCGGTATCCGCGTCGCGCGTCACGGCGCACCGCAGGTCAGGAACGCATCCTAGCAACTCTTTTTCTTTTTGTCATCGCCGGGCTTGTCCCGGCGATCCCGGTAAGAGAAGCAATGAAGTGCCATCATAATCGGGATGGCCGGGACATAGGCGTGCGAAAGCACGCCGTCCTTGGACGGCTATGCCCGGCCATGACAGACTGGGTGGGGGAATTCAGAATGACCACTCCAGTTGAAGGCGAGTTCGATTACATCATCGTCGGCGCGGGCTCCGCCGGCTGCGTGCTGGCGAACCGGCTGTCCGCCGATCCGTCCAAGCGCGTGCTTCTCCTGGAAGCGGGCGGGCGCGACAACTGGATCTGGTTTCACATTCCGGTCGGTTATCTGTTCGCCATCGGCAATCCGCGTTCGGACTGGATGTTCAAGACCGAACCGGAGCCGGGACTGAACGGGCGCAGCCTGAATTATCCGCGCGGCAAGGTGATCGGCGGCTCGTCCGCGATCAACGCCATGATCTACATGCGCGGGCAGGCGGGCGACTACGATTACTGGCGTCAGCTCGGATTGCCCGGCTGGTCGTGGGACGACGTGCTCCCTTTTTTCAAGAAGCATGAGGACAGCTTTCTCGGGGACGGCGAGCATCACGCCACTGGCGGCGAATGGCGCGTCGAGCATCCGCGCGTGCGCTGGGACATCATCGATGCTTTCCGCGAGGCTGCGGCGCAGGCCGGCATCAACAAGATCGACGACTTCAATCGCGGTGACAACGAGGGCTCCTGCTATTTCCATGTGAATCAAAAACGCGGTCGGCGCTGGTCGGCGGCGCGCGGATTTCTCAAGCCCGTGCTGGGCCGGAAAAATTTGCGGCTGGAGACCGGGTGTCTCGCCGAAAATTTGCTGTTTGATGGCAAGCGCGCGGTGGGTGTGTGCTGGCGGCAGGATGGCGCAACACGCACGGCGCGCTGCCGCGGCGAAGTGATCCTCGCGGCGGGCGCGATTGGCTCACCGCAACTGCTGATGCTCTCAGGCGTCGGCCCTGCCGCCGAACTTAAAAAATTCAACATCCCGCTGGTGCTCGATAAACCCGGCGTCGGCGAAAACCTGCACGATCATTTGCAGCTGCGCTTGATCTACAAAGTCTCCGGCATCAAGACGCTGAACGAAACTTACGCTTCGCTGCTCGGCCGCGCAGGAATGGGTTTGGATTATCTTCTTCGCCGGCGCGGGCCGCTCACCATGGCGCCGTCGCAACTTGGCGCCTTCACGCGATCCGATCCTTCGCAGGACCGCGCCAACATTCAGTTCCACATCCAGCCGCTCTCGCTCGACAAGTTCGGCGATCCCTTGCATCCGTTCCCGGCTTTCACCGCGAGCGTTGCAAACCTGCGCCCGACCAGCCGCGGCTATGTGCGGCTCAACTCAACCGATCCGGCGGCCAAGCCCGCGATCAAGCCGAACTATCTCGGCACGCCTGAAGATAAACGCGTCGCCGCCGACTCGATCCGCGTGACGCGGCGGATCGTCGCGCAGCCCGCGCTGCAAAAATATCATCCGGAAGAATATCTGCCGGGGCCTTCCGTTGCCGACAACGAGGCCGCGCTGGAGAAAGCCGCCGGCAACATCGGCACGACGATCTTCCATCCCGTCGGCACCGCCAAGATGGGCCGCGACGGCGACGCGATGGCGGTGGTGGATGCGCGCCTGCGCGTCACCGGCATTACAGGTTTGCGCATCATCGACGCCTCGGTGATGCCGTCGATAACGTCCGGCAATACCAATTCGCCGACCATGATGATTGCCGAAAAGGGCGCCAGCATGATTCTGGAAGACGCCCGTGGATAACGGTGCGGCCTCGTGGAACCTTGCCGCGGGTGTGTGCGTTTGAAACTTTCAGCGTAGATCACGCGGCAAAGGGGGCGGCCCGATGTTGGACGATTATCTGCTGCTGGGATTGATCGGTTTTGCCGCGCAGCTCGTCGATGGCGCGCTCGGCATGGCGTTCGGCGTGATCTCGACTTCGGCCATGCTGGCGATGGGCTTGCCGCCCGCGCAAGCGAGTGCCGTTGTGCATACCGCTGAAATTTTCACCACAGGTGCGTCGGCCGCCTCGCACATCTATCACCGCAATGTCGATTGGCGGCTGGTGACGCGGCTCGGCATAGCCGGCGTGCTTGGCGCTGTGCTGGGCGCGTGGATTTTATCGAACGTCGACAGCTCGGCGGCGAAGCCGTTCCTCGCGGTTTATCTCCTCATCATCGGCATATTCATTCTGACGAAAGCCTGGCGGCTTGCCCCGCCGCGTGATGCGCCCGCGGGCTGGACCGCGCCGGTCGGTTTTGTCGCCGGTTTTCTCGATGCCAGCGGAGGCGGCGGCTGGGGTCCGGTCGCGACCTCGACGCTGGTCGGCTCGGGTCATGCGCCGCGCACGGCGGTCGGCTCGGTGAATACGACGGAATTTTTCGTCACCATCGCGGCGGCGACGACGTTCTTTGTCGAGCTTGGCTCAGCGCCGTGGAAGGAATTACTCGCGCTCATCGTTGGCGGCATGCTTGCGGCGCCGCTCGGCGGCTGGATGGTCAAGCGCATTCCGGCGCGCTCGCTGATGGTGGCCGTTGGCTGCCTGGTGATGGGGCTTTCCGCCTGGCAGCTGGTGCGCTGGCTCAAACTGATGTGAGGCGCCGTTATTTGAGCGGGACCTGCAGCAGTTCCTTCAACTGTTCCTGGCTGAGTGGCGCGGCGATGAATTTCAGCGCCACCGCGTCGGTCATGGCCTGATCCATCCCGGCGATAACGTCGGGATTGGCATTCGCCTTCGGGATGAAATCGTCGCGCGTGCGCTTGGCGACATCCTCGGACACCTTCGCCCATGCCGCATAAGCTTTGAGCGAAGCGGGATCTGAATACATCCATTCCAGCGTCTCGCGATAACCGGCCATGTATTTGCTGAACGCCGCCGGATTTTTCTTCAGTGCATCGGCGTTGGCGAGGATGAAGCGGACGGTCTGGTTGGCGAATTCGGGCACGTCGCTGCCGCGCGCGACGATGCGGATTTGCCCCGCGTTCAACTGCGCGATGCCGATCGGCGCCGCCGTCCAGCCGACATCGATCTGCTTGCTCATGGCCTGCGTGAGCGTGGCGACGGGGCTGCCTGTCGCGGTCGGCTGCACCTGCACGCCGTTGAGTTTGGCGAGGCCGAGCACCATCAGGTTGGTGGATGAGCCATTCGTGGAAAAGGCGACGGTCTTGCCGGCGGCGTCCTTGAACGTCTTGATCGGCGAATCCGCCGGCACATACCAAAATTCATAAGCGCCCTTCATCGTTGCGCCGATCACACGCACCGGCGCGCCCTTGGCGAAGGCGCTGAACGTGCCGAGCGTGCCGATGCCGATCCCGACATCGACGGCGCCGGAGATCACCGCCTGCTGGCTCTCGCCGCTGCCTTGCGTGTAAAGGAGTTCGAGATTGAGGCCGCGCTTTTTGAAGAAACCCTGATCCTGTCCGATTTCCGAAATCGAATTCTCATAGACGCCGCGCTGGCCGATGGCGACCTTGAGCGTGTCTTGCGCTTGGGCGAACGAGCCGCCAAGCACCGAGGCGGCGAGGGCGATGAGACCAATCTTGCGCATAGGCTTCCTCCGGAAGTTTATTGTTGGGACGAAGCCTAGCGCATTTTCCTGCCGTGAGACTATCCGGCGCGGACCTTCACCTGCATGCTGCCCACCTTCGAAATCGAAGCGTCGATAATGTCACCGGGCTTGATGGGGCCAACGCCCTCCGGCGTTCCGGTCAGCAGCACGTCGCCCGGCATCAGCGTGTAGAACGAAGATGCGAACACGATCAGGTCCGCGATGCCGATGATGAGATCGCGCGTGTTGGCGCGCTGGCGCGGCTCGCCGTTCACTTTCAGTTCGAGATCGAGGCTTGAGGGGTCCGGTACGCTGTCGGCGGTCACGAAACAGGGCCCGAGCACGCAATAGCTGTCGATCGATTTGCGCAAGCTGCGCTCCTCCGGCCCGCGCACGGTGATGTCGAGCCCGATGCAATAACCCGCGATATGATCGAGCGCGTGTTCGCGCGTGACGCGGTCGGCCTTCGTGCCGATGATGGCGGCAAGCTCGATTTCGTGGTCGGTGCGCCTCTCCGCATGGCGGATGGCAATGCCTTCGCTTGGGCCGACGATGGCGCTGGTTGCTTTCAGGAACAGTCCGACATTCTGGATTTCCGCCACCTGCTTCTGGTGATGGATTTCCGCGTCGGCGCGCGCTTCCTCAAGATGCTTTTTGTAATTGACCGGCGCTGCCACCACCTTGCCCGCATTGGCGATGGGGCTGAGCAGCTTGAGGTCTTTCAACGCGAGCGGCTTTGCGCTTTTCGCAGTGGCTTCGATGGCGCCGCGCAATTCGGGCAGATGCGCGATCAGCAGGTCAACGCGCGGCAGCGGATAGTGCGCGGCCGGCAACGCTGACAACGCGGATGTGACATCGAACACGCGCTCGCCATCGACGAGGCCAAGGCGGTCGGCGTCAAACCGGCACAATTTCATCGGGAAACTCTCCGCCGCTATTCGGCTTCTTACTTCGCCTCAACCACGGCTTTGCACGCGGGCGGCAGCTCGGAGAGCAGCATCGGTTTGTACGCGACCGGAGGTTTGCGCGGGGTGCGTGCCTTCTCGCTGAACCACCAGTCGAGTTCCTTGCCGCAATCCTCGCCGCCCGTAATAGGCGGCTGCTTTTTGCAATTCGGCGAATCTTCCGGGCAGCTCAGCCGCACGTGGATGTGGTCGTGATGGCCGTAGAACGGGCGCACCTTGGTGAGCCATGAGCGGTCGCCGGTGGCCGTCTTGCACAGTTCCTTCTTGATCGCGGCGTTGACCAGCACGCGCTCGACATCGGGGGCTTGCGTCGCTGCCTTGATGAAGTCGAGATATTTCGGCGACCAGATTTCCGGATTGATGTTGATCCAGTCGGCGGCGACGAGATTGATCGCGGACATTTCCTCGCGCTCCGCCCTGGTCAGTTCTCGATCCGGCATCGGCGTAAACCACACATCGACGTCGAGGCCAGTCTGATGGCTGAGGTGGCTGCTGACCATCGGTCCGCCGCGCGGCTGCGCGAGGTCGCCGACCAGAATGCCGCGCCAGCCGGTAGCCTTGGCGACGCGTGCGGAAAAACTTTTCACATAGCGCACGAGATTGGGATGACCCCAGTTGCGATTGCGCGAGAGCCGCATCACCTGCCAGTTGGGGCCGTTGATCGGAAGTTCGACGCCGCCGGCGAGACAGCCTTTCGGGTAATAGCCGATCGCGACGGCCTCGCCGATGCTGGGAAGCTTCACGGCGCCGAACATTTTACGGGCCTCGCGTTGCTCGGCTTTCTGTGGAGGCGGCACGCGCGGCAGCGGCACATTCACGGGCGCTTGCACCTTACTGTCGGGGACAGGCGGCGCGGCGGGCGCTACGGCCGCGGGCGGCGACGGCGCGGTCGGCGATTCATTCGACGGCGGTTCGTCATTTGCAGGCGGCGTGGCGGGCGGCTCTGCTGTCGCCTGCGCGAGAATAACGCCGTGCGCGCCGAAGCGGTCGGCGACGTTCGGCGTGCTGGCGAGGAACGCCAGCCCCAGCAGCAATGGGATCGCGGCCCGGACGATCATGCCTGCGGGTCTAGCGATTTCGCGCCCCGCTGTCAGGCAAAAAAACGCCTTTGGTTAAGGCCGCCGGGACGATTTCCTCAACTATCGCAATGACTTTTATGGTTAACGGGCCCTTTACAAGCTTGGCCGCCCTACGCGATGCTTGGCCTTAGCTGTAAGGAATTGGCGCCGGGGATGTACATGCGTTGGGTTGGAATTGCGGCGGCGTGCATCGTCTTCAGCCTTAGCCCGCCCGCTCAGGCGGCGCTGCTCGTGAGCGTCGATAAAACCCAGCAGCAACTCACCGTGACGATCGATGGCGCGGAGACTTATCGCTGGCCGGTCTCGACCGGCAAAGACGGCTACGACACGCCGGGCGGCAGCTTCCGCGCCTACCGGATGGAGCCGGTGTGGTTCTCGACCAAATTCGACGACGCGCCGATGCCGAATTCGGTTTTCTTTCACGGGGGCTATGCGGTGCACGGAACGCTGGAGCAATCCAGGCTCGGCCGTCCGGTGTCGCACGGCTGCGTGCGGCTTTCGCGTGAGAACGCCCAGCTACTTTACGATCTGGTGAAAAAGCACGGTCTGGCGAACACCCGCGTGGTCGTCTCCGGCGCCATCACGGTTGCGAATATGCGGATGCCGGAGCCGCGCCGGGATTTCCGTTCCGTGCTGCAGAAAACGAAAGCCGAGGCGCGCGGCTCACGCGCGAAACAAAAAATCGTGGTGCGCTACGTCACGCGGCAATACCAGTTCGACGACACGCGCGAGCAGCGCCTGCGCCGGCAATATCGCGAAGCGGGTTTTCGCTGGTAGCGGGCGCGATCCCGAAAAGCTGGAACCGGCTTTCGGTTAAGATCGCGCCCAAAATCAGAAGCGCCGGCTTACTCGATGACGATCTCGCCAACCATGCCGTGATCGGCGTGGGATTTTCCGTCGCTGCCTGTGATGCCGCAGCGCAGGTCGGTCACGCGGCCGGCGGCGACCGGAACAAACCACCATTCCGCCGACTGTCCCGGATAAACCTCGATCTCGCGGATCGCGCCCTTGAATTCGGCGAGCGTCACCGGCTTGCCGTCGCGCGCCTGCGTCACCTGCACCTTGCGGGTGTAAACCATCTGCGAGAAGCCGTGCGAGGTGAAGTAATGCGGATCGTTGCTCGGATTGCGCAAAATTAATTTGTACAGCTTGCCGGTTTCGAAGGTCAGCTTGTTCGGCGTGAAGATATGCTGGCCGGGCTTGCCGAGATCGACGGTGACCTCGATCGGCGTCTGTCCGGCGAGATTGCCGGCGGCCAGTGCTGCGCCGGAAACCGCGCCGAGAAGAAAAGCGAAGCCCGCCGCTCGCGCCAGATTAAATGTACGCATGGTTTGTCCCCCCAGAGTTCAAGTTGCGAGAGGTTATTGCAATTGCGAATTATTTGCAAATAGCACCAACACGGCGGCGGCTGAGGCTGACGGCGGATTGCGGAGAAAGGGCGAGGGTCTCAGACGTCGACTTTAAGCGCCGCGATGAAGGCTTCCTGCGGGATGTCGACCTTGCCGAACTGGCGCATGCGCTTTTTGCCCTTCTTCTGCTTCTCCAGAAGCTTGCGCTTGCGCGTCACGTCGCCGCCGTAGCATTTCGCGGTGACGTCCTTGCGCATCGCACGCACGGTCTCGCGCGCGATGATCTTGCCGCCGATCGCCGCCTGGATCGGAACCTGAAACATGTGCGGCGGGATCAGCTCTTTCAGCTTTTCCACCATGCCGCGGCCGCGGCTCTCGGCGCGCGTCCTGTGCACCAGCATGGAGAGTGCATCGACCGGCTCGTCGTTGACCAAAATCGACATCTTCACCAGATCGGCTACCTTGTAGTCGGTCAGGTGATAGTCGAACGAGGCGTAGCCTTTCGATACCGACTTGAGCCGGTCGTAGAAGTCGAACACCACTTCGTTGAGCGGCAGGTCGTATTTCGCCATCGCGCGATTGCCGACGTAAGTGAGTTCGACCTGTGAGCCGCGCCGGTCCTGGCACAGCTTGAGCACGGAACCGAGATATTCGTCCGGCGTGAGGATGGTCGCGCGGATCCACGGCTCGTAGATTTCGAGAATCTTCATCGGGTCCGGCATGTCGACCGGATTGTGAATCTCGATTTCCGAGCCGTCGCGCAATTTCATTTTATAAATGACGGAAGGCGCGGTCGCGATCAGATCGAGGTTGAATTCGCGCTCCAGCCGCTCCTGGATGATTTCCAGATGCAGCAGGCCGAGGAAGCCGCAGCGGAAGCCAAATCCGAGCGCAGCGGAGGTTTCCATCTCGTAGGAGAAACTGGCGTCGTTGAGCCGCAGCCGGCCCATCGCCGCGCGCAGGTCTTCGAATTGCGCCGCATCGACCGGGAACAGGCCGCAGAACACGACCGGAATGGCGGGGCGGAAACCGGGCAGCGGTTCGCTCACCGGCTTCTTGTCGTCAGTGATGGTGTCGCCGACGCGCGTGTCGGCAACTTCCTTGATCGTCGCGGTGAGAAAACCGATTTCGCCGGGGCCAAGTTCGTCGGTGATGGTGAGCTTAGGCGTGAACACGCCGACGCGGTCCACGTCGTAGGCCGCGTTGGTGCCCATCATGCGGATGCGCTGGCCCTTCTTCATCGTGCCATCGACGATGCGCACCAGCACGACGACGCCGAGGTAAGCGTCGTACCAGCTATCGACGAGCAGGGCTTTCAGCGTCGCGCCGCGGTCGCCCTTTGGGGCGGGGAGGCGCGTAACGATGGCTTCGAGAACCGCCGGCACGTTGAGGCCGGTTTTGGCGGAAATGAGAATGGCCTGCGAGGCGTCGATGCCGATCACGTCCTCGATCTGCTGGCGCACTTTTTCCGGCTCGGCGGCGGGCAGGTCCACCTTGTTGAGCACCGGCACGATCTCGTGGCCGTTGTCGATCGCCTGATAGACGTTGGCGAGCGTCTGCGCCTCGACGCCCTGGCTGGCATCGACCACCAGCAGCGAGCCTTCGCATGCGGCGAGCGAGCGGTTGACCTCGTAGGCGAAGTCGACGTGGCCGGGCGTGTCGATCAGATTGAGGATGTAATCCTTGCCGTCATTGGCGTGGTAGTTCAGGCGCACGGTCTGCGCCTTGATGGTAATGCCGCGCTCGCGCTCGATGTCCATCGAATCGAGCACCTGTTCCACCATCTCGCGCTCCTGCAGCCCGCCGGTCGACTGGATCAGCCGGTCGGCAAGCGTGGATTTGCCGTGGTCGATATGCGCGACGATGGAGAAATTGCGAATGTTTTCGATGGGCCCGGACGTCATGCGGGCGGGATAACATCCGGAGCGCGGTCATCGCAAGCTCTGCTGTGGGGCGGTGGACGCTTGGTGGCACGCATGTCATAGAGGCGCCCTTATGGCGATCCCGTGGTTCATCGAACGGCAGCTGGCGTTCTACCGCCGCCTCATCGACGCCCTGTCCGATCCGGCGCGCCGCAACCGCGTCATGCTCGCGCTCGCGCTGGCCTACGCGATCTGCTGGACGCTCTACGCCACCATCGCCAAGTCCAGTCAGGGCATGAACGCCGACATGGCGGAGATGGTCGTCTGGGGCGGGCATTTCGAATGGGGATATCCGAAGCATCCGCCGTTCTTGCCATGGGTCATCGGCGCCTGGTTCGCGGTGATGCCGCGCGCCGACTGGGCGTTTTATCTGCTCTCGGGTCTTAATCTCGGGGCGGGGCTTTACGTTTCCTTCCTGCTGGCGGGCGAATGGCTGGAGGGCGAGAAGCGCGCCATTGCGCCGTTCCTGCTTGCGCTGATCCCGTTCTATAATTTTCTCGGACTTAAACTCGATCAGAACTCCGGAATGATCGTTTTTTGGGCGCTCACCATCTGGGCGTTCATGCGCTCGCTCGACACACGAAAGGCGAGTTATGCCGCCATCGCGGGCCTTGCCGCGGCGGCGACAGTGCTGACGAAATACTGGGGCGCGTTTCTCGTGCTCGCGCTCATTCTCGCGGCATTGTACGACCGGCGGCGCAGTCTTTATTTCCGCTCCGCCGCGCCGTGGGTGAGCGCGCTCATCGGCGGCATCATCGTCGCGCCGCATGTTGTCTGGCTGATCCAGAACGATTTTCCGCCGACGAAGTGGGTGGCGACGCGGCGCATGGCGGCCACGCTTACCGAGGCGCTGGGCTCGCTGCCGGAATACACCTTCGGCACGCTCGGCTACGCCGCCGCCGCCCTCATTGTCGTTGCGATTTTCGCGCGCCCAACCATCGCCGCCAGCCGGGACAGCCTGTTGCCGCGCGAACCGGAACGGCGAACCGCCGCCATCATCTT
This sequence comes from Rhizobium sp. Q54, assembly GCA_945907045.1. GTDB lineage: Bacteria > Pseudomonadota > Alphaproteobacteria > Rhizobiales > Xanthobacteraceae > Pseudolabrys. The sequence goes on from CAMDSH010000001.1 coordinate 151,493, forward strand.
CTGGGTGCCGCTGCTGGTGCCGTACGCGTTCGCCTTCGTCTCCTATACGAACTTGTTGTCGCTGTGGAACACGGCTTCGCTCGCGCTGCTGCCGGTGATCCTGCTGGCGTCACCGCTCGTCGTTATGCGCCGGGAAGGCGCGCCCTGGATCGCCGCCACCGCGGCAACCATCACGATTGCGCCGCTGCTGGTCGCGCCATTGATCGCGTATGCGACGGTGAAAACCGGCGTGGAGAATTACGCCGCTTACGCGCGGCCCGCCGCCGCCCGCATCGAGAGCGAATGGAAAGTGACCACCGCCGCGCCGCTGAAAATTCTCGCCGGGCCGTTCGCGCTCGCCGACACGGCGGCGTTTTATCTCAGCGAGCGCGTGGAAACATGGGCCGACTATTCCAGCTATCTCTCGCCGCGCATCAATGAGCGCGTCATCGCGCGCGACGGGATGGCCATCATTTGCCCGGCGGACGATCCGGGCTGTCTCGGCGTCATCGACGCCGAGATGAAGAAGGGCGCGATGGGCCGCCGCACGGAAGTCGAGATCGTGCCGCGCTGGTTCGGCTTCGCCGGAACGCCGAACAAATTCATCATCGCGACCATCGCGCCGCATTCATGAAACTGACGTTGCAAAATCCACTGCGCTGGATCGGCCATTTGCTGAGCGTGCTCACCGATCCGGCGCGGCGCGAACGCGCGATGATCGCGGTGCTCGGCGTCTATACGCTGCTGTGGGCGTGTTACGGCGTCATCGCCAAAGGCAGCCAGGACGTGCACCCCGACATGGCGGAGCTGTTCGCCTGGGCGCGCGAGCCGTCGTTCGGATATCTCAAGCATCCGCCATTCGCCGCCTGGGTGGTGAAGCTCTGGTTCACGGTGTTTCCGGCTGCCGACTGGTCGTACTACCTGCTCGGCGCGGTCACGGCGTCGGTTGGCTTATGGATCATCTGGCGGCTCTCCGCGCGTTATCTCGATGCCGGAAAGCGCGTGCTCGCGATCGCGCTGCTCAGTCTGATTCCGTTCTTCGGTTTCCACGCGCTCAAATACAACGTCAACACGGTGCTGATTCCGCTATGGGCGGCGACGACGTTGTGTTTCCTGCGCTCGTTTGAGACGCGCAGCATTCCGTGGGCCGCGCTCGCGGGCGTGTGCGCCGCCGCCGCGATGCTGGGAAAATACTGGTCGATATTTCTGCTCGCAGGATTGGCGCTGGCCGCGCTCGCGGATTCTCGCCGTAGCGTTTACTTCCGCTCGGCGGCGCCGTGGGTGACGGTTGCGGCAGGTGCGCTGGTGCTGGCGCCGCATCTGGCGTGGCTGGTTGCTTACGATTTCGCGCCATTCAGCTACGCCGTCACCTTGCACGGCGCAAAAAATTTCACCGATGCCGCCATGAGCGCGGCGGGCTATCTCGCCGGTGGCGCGGGTTATGCAGCCCTGCCCGTCGTGCTGGTGCTGATAGCGGCGCGCCCAAGCCGCTCAGCGCTCGCCGAAATGCTTTGGCCGCCCAAGCCTGAGCGGCGGCTGATCGCAAATGCGTTCTGGCTGCCGTTCCTGTTGCCTGCGCTGGCCGCGCTCGCAACCCGCATCGAAATCAATTCGCTTTGGGCGATGTCGGCGTGGACGTTATTTCCGGCTGTGCTGCTCGCGCCGCGCATTTCCATCAGCCGCAAGGAAGCCGTGAAAATCCTCGCGCTGGCGGTTGCGTTTCCGCTCGTCATGCTGGCGGCATCGCCGTTCATCGCCAACTCCATCCACCGCGGCGGCATGCCGAGCGAACAAACTCACGCTAGCGTGCTGGCTCCATCGGTCGAGCGCACATGGCGCGAGACGACGAACAAGCCGCTGCGTCTTGTTACCGGCGATCTCGCTTATCAGCTGGCGTTTTATTTGCCGGATCGGCCGGGCGCGTTTCCGGATTTCGACATGAGCAACTCGCCGTGGATTAACGAAGCGCGCATCGCCCGCGACGGCATCGTCATGGTGTGCCGCGCGAGCCACCAAAATTGTATGACGCATATGGAGCGCCGCGCGGCGGCTGGCCCGGCAGGAAAGCGCCAGACGGTCACCATCGCGCGCCGGCATTCCGGCAGCGACGGCAACCCCGAGCGTTATCTGATCGTGACGATCCCGCCCAAATAATTTCCCCCTCCCCGCTTGCGGGGAGAAGGATGCCTGATCAGTAGCGGTAATGATCCGCCTTGTACGGGCCGTCCTGCGGCACGTCGATGTAGGCCGCCTGATCCGGGCGCAGCTTGGTCAGCTTCACGCCGATCTTGTCGAGATGCAGGCGCGCGACCTTTTCATCGAGCTTCTTCGGCAGCACGTGGACCTTCTTCTCGTATTTGCCCTGATTGGTCCACAGCTCGATCTGCGCCAGCGTCTGGTTAGTGAACGACGACGACATCACGAAGCTGGGGTGACCCATCGCGTTGCCGAGATTCACCAGCCGGCCTTCCGACAACAGAATGATGCGGTGGCCATCGGCGAATTCGATCTCGTCGACCTGCGGCTTGATGTTCACCCATTTGAGGTTCTTGAGGCCCGCGACCTGAATCTCGTTGTCGAAGTGGCCGATGTTGCACACGATGGCGCGGTCCTTCATCGCGCGCATGTGCTCAAGGGTGATGACATCCTTGTTGCCGGTGGCGGTGACGAAGATGTCGGCGCGCTTGGTCGCGTCCTCCATCGTGGTGACTTCATAACCTTCCATCGCCGCCTGCAGCGCGCAGATCGGATCGACTTCCGAGACCATCACGCGGCAGCCGGCCTGGCGCAGCGACGCAGCGGAGCCTTTGCCGACATCGCCGAAGCCCGCGACCATCGCAACCTTGCCGGCCATCATCACGTCGGTGCCGCGGCGAATTCCATCGACCAGCGACTCGCGGCAGCCGTAGAGATTGTCGAATTTCGATTTGGTGACGCTGTCGTTGACGTTGATCGCCGGGAACAGCAGCTTGCCTTCGCGGTGCATGACGTAAAGACGGTGCACGCCGGTGGTGGTTTCTTCCGACACGCCCTTGATGTTCTTGGCGAGCGTAGCGAACCAGCCCTTCGGCTTGTCTTTCAGCGTCTGCTTGAGGAGCGCGAAGAAAACTTCCTCTTCCTCGGTGCCGGGCTTGTCGAGGAAAGCCGTGTCGCCGTTCTCCGCGCGCAGGCCGAGATGCACGAACATGGTGGCGTCGCCGCCGTCGTCGAGGATCATGTTCGGCGTGCCGCCGTCATGCCATTCGAACAGCTTGCGGGTGTAATCCCAATAATCCTTCAGGCTCTCGCCCTTGATCGCGAACACCGGCGTGCCGGCCGCCGCGATCGCGGCGGCGGCGTGGTCCTGCGTCGAATAGATGTTGCACGACACCCAGCGCACTTCGGCGCCGAGCGCGGTCAGCGTCTCGATCAGCACCGCGGTCTGGATCGTCATGTGCAGCGAGCCGGCGATGCGGGCTCCTTTAAGCGGCTGCGCCTTGCCGTATTCCTCGCGCGTCGCCATCAGGCCCGGCATTTCGGTTTCGGCGATGTCGATTTCCTTGCGGCCGAATTCGGCAAGGCCGATGTCCTTGACGATGTAATCGGTGGACGTGGATTTCTTGGCAGCTGCGGTCATTGGGCGGTCCCTGAATATGGAAATGCACGCGGCACAAGACGGGGCCGCAATCGTGCCGTGGCTATAGCAGGGCCGGGCGTAGGTCGCAATGGATATATAAGGATTTCTTTATATTGGATTTTAGCGCTTTCGGACCGCTCCAGCTGATGCATCATTGAGATATTGAGGTTTGGCTTTTTTTACTTTGTGAGTTGGTTCAATCGAACCATCAGCGAGAGCTCGCAACTGACGACGGCGCCATTCTAGATTTGCTGTTTTGGCGTTTGGATGATTCTTGTCCAGCCTGTTAACGACAGTTTTGACTTCGGCATCCTTCATTCCATCAACAATCAAATTGAATATCTCAGCCCCGAGCGCTTTGCGAATATCTTTGACCGAACTTAGATCAGCCGTTTTTGACTTCAGTTGTTTGACGACGAGAGTTCTTAGTTTCGTAGCGAGGACACTCGTAGCTTTGACTACGTGTATCTTGATTTCAGGGAAGGCTGCTGGATGAGCGGCAATGGCGCGCAACACAGCAAATGCATCCAGATCAAGCGCCATGTAATATCTCCTTTACTTCTTCAGCGAGACTTTCGAGGAATGGAGCCGAGCCTTTCCATTTTTGTGAAAGAGTTGGCCAGGGTTTATCAATGTTTCCATCCACATCGACCTTCTCTACCTTGCCAAGTGCTTCGGCAATTGCGGCCATTTCCGGAACCTCTGTTTCAAAAATATTAAATTTCGGCGGTTTCCTCCGGCGTTCAAGGTAGAGTTTTGTGGTCGTTAAATTTTGCTCACGAGTGGGACGTCGACGAGTTATTAAAACGTGCGGCTTTTTTGGTTTTTTTAATTTTGTTTCGTTTGCGATTTCGCCTGTCCACAGATTGCTGCAAAATGATTGCAAGCCATACGTGGAAAGGAAATCGGGTATCGTTGGTACGATGACCATATCAGCGAGCCGCAGACTAACTTCTGTCAACACCGAAATTCCGGGCGGGCAATCGATCAGTATATATCGATAACTAGTGCGGGTTTGCGAGAGTTGCTCTTTGAGCAAATTATAGATCAGATCAACGATCCGATCGAGGCTAAGACCAGATTTGGTGAGTTTGTATATGAGTTCACGTTCGATCAGTCGCAGCCTTGAACTTGAAGCCAGCAACGAAACCGGAAGTTGGGTACCCATGTGTGAGACATTGCTGACGTTAGTTCGAATACAATCTTCAAAATCAGTCTGTTTCTTGTCGAAGATGCGATCTTGAAGAAAGCCGTCAATCGTATGACCTTTCTTTATAAGACTTCTTAGTGTTGAGCTTCCCGCAAAACAGATTGATGCGTTTGCTTGAGGGTCAAGGTCGATGACTAGAGTTTCAACTAGTTCGGCGGCAAGAACCTCCGCCAATCCGACCACTGTGGCAGTCTTACCCACTCCGCCCTTCATGTTGGCTACAGCGATGATTTTACTTTTCACTGCCGCGTTCCATTGATTAGAGCGAGAACTTCTCGTCTCTGAGAATCATTTAGCCGTTCACGCAGGAACTCATCCACTTCGGAAGCCAAAGTTGTCTTTCGGATAGGCTCCGTCAGAATTTCCCACGTATCGGGATTTTTTGGTTCGCGAATGCGGATGAGCCCGATACCGTGCTGGTCGCATTGTTTTTGAATGCCAGCCAGCCGTTGCTCCGCTTTCGATTTTGCGGGCAGGTGCCAAACAAGATGACCAAAGTGTGTAAAACGCGTTTGTGCGAGAGCCTCATAAACTGCAAGATCGGTTGCCCCAACTTCTGTTTTCAATTCGAAGCTATGCACATCCAGTTCAATTCCCGGCAGGAAGCTAAATTGCTTTATGCTAACTAGCGTGAAATCAGGGCGAGCCCAGCGGATTCCTGGCTTGCCCACGGTGGAGGTATCGTAAACTTTATACTTTGCACCCTTCAAAAAATTTGATGTTTCCCGAAACGGTTCATCCAAATATTTTTTCAGCCAAGGCATTAATTTAGCCTCGGGCCAAACACCCGATACATTCGATTCTACTGGAGCGTTGGCACGACGCTGCAAAGTACGAAAAATTTGACCGCCTTGGCCGCCTTTGAGAGCGAGGTGGCCCTCGCGTCGCAACAATTCGCGAGCGCGAAGATAGCGATCTTCATCAATCGAGTCGGCTAAAGCCTGTGACAGCATCACCCGCATAACCCGATTCAAAACTGCCGTCCCATCCTCCGGAAGGAGAACGAGCATTTGCTTTGAAATTTCTTCGACGGCGACAGGCACCCCGCCCCCCGGCGTTAAACGACACTGCAATAACAACTAAAAAGAGTACCTGAAGATGTTGCCAAAGTAAGCCGCTTGCTGCCGCAACTTTCAGCGTCTACGGCGGCGTTGGCGCATGGAAAAAGCCGCGGCGTCAACGTAAGATTGGAATGTTTTAAAGGGGGCGCGCGATGTTTTTGGGTTCACCGACGTACACGTTGATTCATGTGGCGATCAGCCTGGTGGCGCTGGCCGCCGGATTCGTCGTCCTGTTTGGAATGTTCGGTTCGAAGCGATTGAACGGCTGGACCGCGCTGTTTCTCATCACCACGGTCGCGACCAGTGCAACCGGCTTCGGCTTTCCCTTCAGCAAGCTGCTGCCCTCGCACATCGTCGGCATCATCTCGCTCGCCGTGCTCGCGGTCGCGATCCTCGCGCGCTATCCGTTTCATCTCGCGGGTTCATGGCGCTGGGTTTATGTCGTGAGCGCCGCGCTCGCGCTGTATTTCAATGCCTTCGTCGGTGTCGTGCAGTCGTTCCAGAAAATCGCGTTCCTGCAGCCGCTGGCGCCGACGCAATCCGAGCCGCCGTTCCTCGTGGCGCAATTGGTGCTGATGGGAATTTTCGTGGTGTTGGGATTTATCGCGGTGAAGAAATTTCACCCCGCGATGGCGTGAGCGCTCCGCGCTAGTCTTCTTCGCCGAAGCCGCTGCTCACCAGCGCGACGATGGCGTCCATCACTTCCGCCGCCTGCCGTCCGCTCGCCACCACGGTGATCGATGTGCCGGTGCCGGCGGCGAGCATCATCAGCCCCATGATCGAAGTGCCGCCGACGGTCTCGTTGTTACGGCTGACTTTCACGTCGGCCTCAAAGCGCTCGACGCATTGCACGAATTTCGCCGAGGCGCGGGCGTGCAGACCTTTTTTATTGACGATTTCGATCACCTGCGTGATCGCGCCGGCTTGAGGCGAGCCGGGATCGCTCATTTACCGGTGAGAACCCGGCTGGCGATGGTGCAGTATTTGCGCCCCGCTTCCTGCGCGGCGCTCACGGCGTCGGCGAGCGGGCAGGTCTCACGCACTTTGGCGAGCTTGATCAGCATGGGAAGGTTGATGCCGGCCAGCACTTCGACCTTGGGCTGGCTCATCACGGAGATGGCGAGGTTGGAGGGCGTGCCGCCGAACATGTCGGTGAGGATTGCGACGCCTTCGCCGCTGTCCACCCGTTTGACCGCGTCGATGATGTCCTTGCGCGCCTGCTCGACGTCATCGTCGGGGCCGATGGTCACGGCCTCGATCTGACGCTGCGGCCCCACGACGTGTTCGAGCGCCGAGCGGAATTCGACGGCCAGGCGGCCGTGCGTGACGAGAACGAGACCGATCATCCGGAAATCTCCGCGGACATTCGGGTGCGCCACACGAAAGGGGGCAGGTTCATGAACATCCGAAGGCCGAGAACAAAAGCTTATGTCCCTATATAGGGGCGATGCTGCACTGCGATAAGAGGGCAAGGCAAGGGGCTCGGATGGGGTGTTTTCGAGAGGCCGATCCTAAGCCGTTATGGTTACTTTTTCCCCACCGGAGGGAGTTGCGGGGTAGCGCAGGCCCCGGCGCAGGTCAATTCCCGGCTGGGACAGTGCCCAGGAAAGCCAATACAAAAGGCAGGGCGTCCATGCCTGCTGCGACCGCTAGCCGCGGCAGCCGGATGCCGGAGAGCGTCGTTTCCAGCGCCTCCGCCGTGGGCAGGCGTCCGGCGTCCGTAGCCGCCAGATCGACCACCAGCCCCACCGCGGCCAACGGCTCGAACGGCAGATGGCGGATGCCGAGACCGCGAATTTCCAGCAGGCCTTCAAGCTTGGCAGCGGGGCGGACCAGCAATCGGCCATGCGCGGCTTCGATATGCGCGCGGTCGTCCGCGATCAGCCGGGCAAAGGGTAACGCGCCTGTTCCGGCAGCCTGCAGCAGAGCGAGCGCCAGCCGCGACTTGCCGGAGCCCGACGGGCCGCGGATCAGCGCGGCCTTGGCTCCGATGAGAACCGCAGAGGCATGAATAGTCGCGCCGGCGTCCGCCATCACATCGCCGGCAGCCGCACGATGAAGCGCGCGCCCAGCACCGGCGGCGTGGCGGATGCGGGTGCAACGCCGAGACGGTTTTCGACGTTCACGCTGCCGCCGTGCGCTTCCACGATCTGCTTGGAGATGGAGAGACCGAGCCCTGAGTTATGGCCGAAGGAATGTTGCGGGCGGTCGGTGTAGAAACGCTCGAAAATCTTTTCCAGCGCATCGGGGCGGATGCCGGGGCCGTCGTCATCGACAACGATTTCGACTTCGTTCTTCAGCCGCCGCGCGGTCACGCGCACAGTGCCGCCCGGCGGCGAGAACGAACGCGCGTTGTCGATCAAATTGCTGATCACTTGCCCGATGCGGGAATCGTGTCCCGGCACCGCGAACGCTGCCGGTGCGCCGCCTTCGAAGGCGAGCGTAACGCTGACACGGTTTTCGTGCTGCACTTCGTTGCCGACCGTCACCAATGTCTCGAGCAGTTCGGCGAGATTGACCGGCGCGACTTCCTGCCGCTGCAACTCGGCGTCGAGGCGGCTGGCGTCGGAAATATCCGAGATCAGCCGGTCGAGCCGCTGCACGTCGTGCTCAATGACGGCGAGCAACCGCGCGCGGCTTTCCTCCGACTTTGTCATCGGCAGCGTTTCCACCGCCGATCGCAATGACGTGAGCGGATTTTTCAGCTCATGCGCGACATCGGCGGCGAAGCTTTCGATCGCCTCGATGCGGGAATAAAGCGCATTGGTCATGTCGCGCAGCGTGCCGGACAGATGCCCGATTTCGTCGCGCCGCCTGGTGAAATCCGGGATTTCGACGCGCGAGCGGATGCGCCTTCGCACGCGTTCTGCGCCGTCGGCGAGCCTGCGCACCGGGCCGGCGATGGTGCCGGCGAGCAGCATCGAGAGCACCACCATCACGCTGGCGGCGACCAGGAACACTTTGACGATGGCGAGCCGCTCGGCTTCGACGATCTGGTCGATGTCGGCGCCCTGCGTCGAGAGCATCAGCGCGCCGCGCACCGCGCGGAAACGCTGCACCGGCACGGCGACCGAAACGATCACCTCGCCGCGGTCGTTGATGCGAACGATGCTGGCGTGCAGCCCGTTGAGCGCCTGCACCACTTCCGGGTATCCGGTGCCGTTTTCCGGTCCCAACTCGCGGTAGAGCGGAAGGTCGCCGCGGCTGAGCCAGCGGCGCATGGCGATGAAGGTGCGTTCCGCGATGCCCGGTTTTTCCACGTTCGGCGGCGGCAGATCGAAGCGCAGCACGTCGCCGCGGCCATACAGGCTGCGGCTGTCGAGGATGAGCACGCCATCGCGGTCGTAGATACGCGCGCGCGTCTTGGTCGGTGACACAAGGCGGCGCAGCACCGGCGCCACGCGCTCCGGGTTGATCGGGAATTCGAGGCCGGAAAGCGCGTCGTCAGGCGGCCCGTAACTTTCGCCCGCTTGCAACTCCAGCAGCCGTTCCGGATCGATGGTGATGGAATCGGTTTCCACCGTGGCGGAGGCGGCGATGGCGCCGGCGATGATCTCGCCCTGCACCAGCAGACTCTGCACGCGCGCGTCGATCAATCCCGCGCGGAATTGCGAGAGATACAAAATGCCGATCACCAGCGTGAGCAGGCCGGCGAGATTGAGGAAGACGATGCGGCGCGTCAGCGACGAGAAGCTTTGCGCGACGAAAAAATGCCACGCCGGGCGCACCATGTTCTTGATGCGCTCGAAGCGTCCGCGCGCGGGCGGCGGCGGAGTTTCGCCGGCTTGCCCCGCTTCGGCGTTGGGTGCCGTGATGTCTGTGGTTCGATCGAGCACTTGGGTTCCAGCCTGCCGGGTTTCGATCGTGCCCTTGAAAGGCGCCCCGATATTCTATCGCAAGCGGGCGCGCCCCGTCAGCCGCGCGTCAACCTTCCTGGAAACGGTAGCCGACGCCGTACAGCGTTTCGATCATCTCGAAATCGTCGTCCACGACCTTGAACTTCTTGCGCAGCCGCTTGATGTGGCTGTCGATGGTGCGGTCGTCGACGTAAACCTGGTCGTCGTAGGCGGCGTCCATCAGCGCGTTGCGGCTCTTCACCACGCCGGGCCGCGTCGCCAGCGCCTGCAAAATCAAAAATTCAGTGACCGTGAGCGTCACCGGCTCGTTGCGCCAGGTGCAGGTATGACGTTCCGGATCCATGCGCAACTCGCCGCGCTCAAGCGCCTTGGCATCGGTCTCCTTCGCCGTCGCCGGATCTTTCGGGCTGACGCGGCGGAGCACGGCTTTCACGCGCTCGACCAGCAGACGCTGCGAGAACGGTTTGCGGATGAAATCGTCGGCGCCCATCTTGAGGCCGAACAGCTCGTCAATCTCCTCATCCTTGGAGGTGAGGAAGATCACCGGCATGTCGGATTTCTGCCGCAGGCGGCGCAGCGTCTCCATGCCGTCCATGCGAGGCATCTTGATGTCGAGAATGGCGAGGTCCGGCGGCGAGGTCTTGAAGCCGTCGAGCGCGGAGGCACCATCGGTATAAGTCATGATGCGGTAGCCTTCGGCTTCGAGCGCGATCGAGACCGAGGTCAAAATATTTCGGTCGTCGTCGACAAGAGCGATAGTTGGCATAAAGCCCCTCTTCCGTGACGGGTTCCCGCTTGCTGTGAAGCCTGCAAACGTGGGCCGAAATGTGACATTCATGCAACAACTATGTGATTCGGTTGCGATTACAACCCCAGTTGGCCAAAGATCGCCCCGCGCCGCCGAAAAACATTAACGAGCATCCGCGCCGATGAAGCCCGACGCCGATTTCGATCCCAAGCTTGCGGCCAAGAAATTGCTGCGCGAGGCGCGTTCCGGCGCACTGGCGACGCTGATGGCAGGTTCCGGCGATCCCTATGCCTCGCTGGTCAACGTCGCGACCGATGCGTCCGGCGCGCCGTTGCTGCTGCTTTCAAAATTGGCCGTGCACACCAAAAACATCCTCGCCGATGCCCGCATCTCGCTGATGCTGGACGAGCGCAAAGAGGGCGATCCGCTGGAAGGCGCGCGCGTGATGCTCAACGGCACAGTGGCTGTCACGGAGGATCCCGCCGCGCGCAGGCGTTATCTCGCGCGCCATCCGTCGGCAGAAATGTTCGCAGGCTTCGGCGATTTTGCATTCTACCGGCTGGAGATTAAGCGCGCGCATCTTGTCGCCGGTTTCGGCCGCATCGTCGATCTTAAAGCCGGCGATGTGCTGACCGATCTTTCAGGCGCCGAGGCGCTCGTTGCAGCCGAGGACGACATTCTCGCTCACATCAATGCGGATCACGCCGATACCTGCCGGCTGTACGCGGTGAAATTGCTCGGCGGTCCGGATGGCGACTGGCGCTGCGCCGGTTGCGATCCGGAAGGACTCGAATTGCAGATCGAGCGTCTCGCCCTGCGGTTGCCGTTTCCGCAACGCGTCAACGCTCCGGGGCCGCTGCGCGCGGTGCTCAAACAGCTCGCGGACAAAGCACGCGCGAAATGAATTTTCCGCTCATTCCCGCGGAAGCGGGAATCCAGCGCTGTTGCCTCACGCATAGTTGACGCAGAACTGGACCCCCGCTTTCGCGGGGGTGAGCGGAATTTTTGCCATGCACGGCCCAACGCTGCCCACGGATGGACTCGCGCCATCTCGCCGCTCCACAATCGCCCGACAAAAAATGGGAGGCGACGATGCGGCGAATTCTGTTCGCAACAATTTTGAGTCTAACCGCGATGCCGGCCGCGCTGGCCGACGAAGACATCGTGCTGCGCGGCATGGGCTCGTTCCATATCGGCGGGCGCGTCGCAGAAATCAGCGGCAAGCCGATCCGCGAAATCGTGCGTCAGCCGGGCGGGCCGCTGACCAAATACGATCCCAACGGCCAGTTCATGGCCGAGCAGATGTACGTGCAATATTTTCTTCCCAAAAACCGCAAGGGAAAGCTGCCGCTGCTGATGTGGCACGGCGGCGGATTGACCGGCGTCACTTATGAGACGACGCCCGACGGCCGCGAAGGCTGGCTCAACATGTTCGTGCGCAAGGGCTGGGACGTTTATGTTTCCGACGCGGTCGAGCGCGGACGTTCGGGATTTTCCTCGCCCGATGTCTGGCCTTCGGAGCCGACCTTCTTGAACTATCAGGATCCTTATGAGCGGTTCCGTATCGGCGAAGGCGCCGGTTCTTGGAACGCCGATCCGGCCAAGCGCAAGCCCATTCCCGGCACGCAGTTTCCGGTCGAGTCTTACGGCAACTTCATGAAGCAGAATGTGCCGCGCTGGCTATCGACCGACGACGCGATCATCGCGGCCTATGTCGAACTGGTCGACAAAATATGTCCTTGCGCCGTCCTGGTGCACAGTCAGGGCGCATCCTTCGGCTTCAAGGTCGCCGAAAAGCGGCCGGACAAGTTCAAGGTCATCGTTGCGATCGAGCCCGCGACCGCCGGCATCCTCGCCAATGCCCCCGCGCTGAAGAACGTTCCGGTACTGATGGTGTTCGGCGATCACGTCGAAGAGCACCCGCGCTGGGCGGCCTTCAAGAAAATCGACCTGGCTTATGCCGATGCCATCCGCGCGGCAGGTGGAAAAGTAGACGTGGTTAACCTCCCCGAGCTCGGCATCAAGGGGAACTCGCACATGCTGATGATGGATAAGAACAACGCCGTGACTGCCGATCTCATCCAGAAGTGGCTTGCCGACAAGGGTTTGGTGGACTGATTGCACTGCGGCATGCGCCGGATGCAACCCCGCGCTGCCAGCATTGCGGTTACGTATAATTCCGGCTTGGCAGCGCGGAATATCGCCACTATGGTCGCGCGCTTTCCGGGGCGGGGCTATACTCTCGCGCCAGTGGGCAAGCGTCCGGCGGAAAAATAGCCGCCGTGTGGGGGAGGTCTGCGTGCAAGAAACTGGCGTGCGAAACGGCGCTTACGGCGCCGACAAATTCGGTTTGAAGGATTTGGCAGGGGTTCACTGGAACCTGACCGAGCCTTCGCTCTATGAACACGCCATCGCCGCGGGCGAAGCCACGGTTGTCGCGGGCGGCGCGCTCTGCGCCGAGACCGGCCACCACACGGGCCGCAGCCCGAAGGACAAGCACACGGTTGTCGATGCGCTGACCGAGAACACGGTCTGGTGGGACGGCAATCGCAAGATGACGCGCGAGAACTTTGACGCGCTTCTGGGCGACTTCCTCGATCACTGCAAAGGCAAGAAGCTGTTCGCGCAGGACCTCTACGGCGGCGCCGAAGCGAAATACCGCATCAAGACGCGCGTGTTCACCGAACTGGCCTGGCACTCGCTGTTCATCCGCACGCTGCTGATCCGCCCGGAGCGCAGCGAACTTAAAAGTTTCGTTCCCGATCTCACCATCATCGATCTGCCCTCGTTCAAGCCCGACGCGAAACGCCACGGCGGACGCGAAGGCTCCGACACGATGGTGGCGATCGATTTCACCCGCAAGATCGTTTTGATCTGCGGCTCGTCTTATGCCGGCGAGATGAAGAAGTCGGTGTTCACGACGCTCAACTTCTATCTGCCGGCGCAGAATGTGGTGCCGATGCACTGCTCGGCCAACGTCGGACCGGACGGCGACAGCGCGCTGTTCTTCGGCCTCTCCGGCACCGGCAAGACCACGCTCTCCGCCGATCCCAACCGCACGCTGATCGGCGACGACGAAACCGGCTGGGGTCCGGACGGCATCTTCAATTTCGAAGGCGGCTGCTACGCCAAGACGATCAACCTGTCGCGCGAAGCCGAGCCGGAAATCTGGGACGCCACCAACCGCTTCGGCGCCGTGCTTGAAAACGTCGGCTTCGATCCGGAAACGCGCGTGCCGGATTACACCGACCAGTCGAAGACCGAGAACACGCGCTCGGCCTATCCGCTGGAATCGATTCCGAACGCTTCGCGCACCGGCCGTGCCGGTCATCCGAAGAACGTCATCTTCCTCACCGCCGACGCATTTGGCGTCATGCCGCCGATCGCGAAATTGACGCCGGCCCAGGCGATGTATCACTTCCTCTCCGGCTACACCGCGAAAGTCGCGGGCACCGAGAAGGGTCTCGTCGGCGTGCAGCCGGAATTTTCGACCTGCTTTGGCTCGCCCTTCCTGCCGCGTCCGCCGTCGGAGTACGGCGATCTGTTCCGCAAATACATCACCGAGCACAACGTCGATTGCTGGCTGGTCAATTCGGGCTGGACCGGCGGCAAATACGGCGTCGGCCGCCGCATGCCGATCAAGGCGACGCGCGCGCTGGTCACGGCGGCGCTCAACGGCTCGCTGAAAAAGGCGGACTTCCGCACCGATCCCTACTTCGGGTTCTCGGTGCCGACGTCGGTGGCGGGTGTCGAGCCGCATCTGCTCAATCCGTTCAAGACCTGGAAGGACAAGGCCGAGTTCGACAAGACCGCCCGCGCGCTGGTGCGGATGTTCCAGGAGAACTTCGTCAAGTTCGAAAAGCACGTCGGCCCCGACGTGAAGGCGGCCGCGCCGGAAGTGCGCATCGCCGCGGAGTAGGCCCGTTCGTCATGGCCGGGCAACCGGGTCCGACCTTTGGTCGGCCCGGATGTAAACTTGTCCCGGCCATCCCGATCAGGTGAGCACTGCCTTCCTAAGCGGGATGCCCGGCACAAGGCCGGGCATGACAAAAGAAAAAAAGGGCGGTCCTTGCGGGCCGCCCTTTTTGCTTTTGGGATTTTTAGAAACGTCAGCCGTTCGAGCGCGCCGCCGTCATGGTGTTGAAGCGCGCCTTCTGCTCGTTGTTCAGCACCGCATAGAACTCGTCGAGCGCGGGCTGCAATGTCTTGGCGGCTTCCACCATCGCCTGCAGCCGTTTCTCGGTCGCTTCGAGACGGCCGGCGGGCGTCAGCGGCGTTTCCTCCGGGCATGCCGTCTGCAACGTGTCGGCGGCTTGCTTGTTGGCCTGCTCAAGCCGGTCGAGCGCACCTTGCTGATCGTCGCTCGGCTTCACGGCGTCCTCGATCTGCTCGATGGGGAGATTGACCAGACCGGGCTTGGCTTCGCCGCAGGCCTTGGCGTTGTCGGCCTCGGTGCGCTTGCGCGCGTCGCGGTCGGCTTGCCGTTGCCTGATATCGGGACCGATGGCGTTGAAGCGCGCCTTCTGCTCGTCGCTGAGCGAATTGTAGAACTTGTCGAGCGCAGGACGCACGGTGAGAACCGCTTCCAGCGTCGCTTCGAGACGCTTCGTCATCGCCTGCAGGCGGCCCGACGGCGTCATTGGCGCCGCCGACGTGCATGAAGTCTTGAAGGCGCTCGCCGCTTTCGCCGCCGCTTCCTTCACATCGCCGAGCAGGATTTTCTGTTCGGCATTCGGCTGCACGGCTTGCTGGATTTCCGCGAACGGCCATGCGGTGATGCCCTGTCCGGGATCGCCGCACAGCGCCGCCACGTCGCGGTTCGCCTGCGCGCTGCCGGTCGTCTCATTGGGGGCGGCATTGGCGTAGTTGGAATAAGGCCCGCCGTCCGCCCAGAACACGCCGTCGAACATCTCGTCGTAGGCGTAGGCCCAATAGCCGTCATCATAAGCGTCCGGCCAGAACGCATAGTCGAAGATGTCGGAATAGGCGTAAGGCCAGAACACGCGGCCAAGCCACGGCACGAAGGCCGCGCGCTGCCCGCGCGCCCACGCATGCCGGGCGGCGAAGCGTCCGGCGCGGTTGCGTGCGTTAGGAGCAGCGGCGGCTTGCGCCTGCACGGCGAAGCGGCCTTGCCGCGCCGCCTGTGTGCTCACGCGCGCGTTGCCGTTACGGCGTTGCAGTGACCGCGCTTGCGTCTGCGCTTGTGCCTGCGGGCTCTGCACGTTTTGCTGATTTTGCTGGACGCGCTGGCGCTGAATTTCCTCGCGGCGCTGCGCGCGCTGTTGCGGGGGAAGCGCGCGCAACTCACGCTCTTCCTGCCGGCGCTGCACGCGTTCCTGCAGCGGGTTTTGCCGCTGCTGCACGCGTTGCTCGATACGGTTCTGCGGCGCCTGAACGGCGGCTTTCGCCGGGCTCTGGTTGGCGGCGGGACGGGAAATCTGACGCTCCGGATTTACGGGCCGCGCGGGCTGCGCCACGTGCGGTGCCGGGCGCATGGCGGGCCGTGCCGCCGGAGGGGCGGACGGCCGCGCGATGGCTGCGGGGCGTTGCGGAGCGGATGGCCGAGCGGCAGCCGCGGGACGCGGCGGCGCAGCGGGGCGCGCAACCGGGGCGGGCCTTGCCGCTGGAGGCGGTGCGGGTCTTGCCGCGGGAGCCGGAGCCGCCTTTGCAGGCGCCGCGGGCGCGGGCTTCTTGGGCGGATCCTGTGCGTCCGCCGGCGCCGCGACGGCGATCGCGGATGCGCAAACAATAAGTATTGCCGCCAATTTGTTGCCAGACTTGAACATGGCAAGTTCCTCCAGAGCTGTATCCCTCTCAACTGCTATTAACGCGCATGGTTCGCCGATCCTGCGCGGCTCATGGAAATGTGATCGCGGATTAAAGTTTGGTCATGTGGCGGCGCAAAAAAAAAGCGCGCCGGAAAATCCCGGCGCGCCTGAATTTCGTACGTTGCCGCCTAAATCAGCGGGAGGCGGAACCGCTTGTCTGGCTGCCGCGCAGACGGTCGATCAGTTCCGTGGTCGGATAAGAGTCGGCTGGCATGCCGGCTTTCAACTGCGCCTTCTTGATCGCGGCGCGGGTCATCGAGCCGAGCTTGCCGTCGATCTTGCCGACATCGTAGCCCTGCCGCGCCAGCAAATTCTGCAGATCGGTCATCTGCTGCGGGTTGAGCACGGTGACCTCGCCGTTGCCGCGTCCGACCGGCGGTGCGCCGTCGAGCCGGGTGGCGAAATAGGCGACCGTGGTCGAATAGACCATCGCCGAATTCCACCCCAGGAAGGATTTGAAATTCGGGTAGGCGAGGAACGCGGGGCCCATGCGGCCCATGGGAAGAAGCAGCGATGCTTGCAGACCGTCGGCCGGCAGCGTGCCTTTCGCCGCGGTCACGCCCCACTTCACCCACTGCGAACGCGGGTGCTTGATCTCAACGTCGGCCTGCTCCCACGGCATGTTGGCGGGAACGCGCACTTCCTGCAGCCAGGGTTCGCCGCGCGTCCAGCCGAAGCTGGCAAGGAAGTTGGCGGCGGAAGCGAGCGTGTCCGGCACGCTCTTGATCAGGTCGCGCTTGCCGTCGCCGTCGAAATCGACGCTGTGGTTGTAATAGTCGGACGCCGTGAACTGCATGGCGCCAAGCTCGCCCGCCCAGTCGCCGCCGTTCATGTCGGCGACGGCGAGATCGCCGCGCTCGAGAATGCGCAGCGCGTCGAACAATTGCGTGCGGAAATAGTCCGAGCGGCGGCAGTCGTACGCCAGCGTCGAGATCGCGCGCAAGATGTTGTGCTTGCCGGTGTTGGCGCCGAAGTCGCTCTCCAGGCCCCAGAACGCGGTGAGCACGGAAGGAGGAATGCCGTATTGCTGCTCGACCTTGGCGAACAGCGCGGCGTGTTTCTTGATCATGTTGGCGCCGTGCTGCATCCGGTAGCCTGCGACCATACGGTCGGAGAATTGCAGGAAGCTCTGCTGGAACACGCCCTGGCCGCGGTCGCGGCGGATGATTTCGGGGTCGAACGCCATGAACGGCACGGCGTCGGCGATGACCTGGGCCGAGATGCCCTTCGCCGCGGCGTCGCGTTTGAAATCCTCGACCCAGCGCTCGAACGTGCCGGTGTTGCGGCAATTCGCGGCGGCTGTGGGCGCCGCGGGCGCGGGATTCGCCAAAGCGGGCGCGGCAAATATGACGGCGAGCGCCGCGATTGCCAGTTTGTGTGCCGTGAAGCGCATTATTTTGTCCCAATGTTGCGAATGAATTTTGGTGAATCTGCCCATCGCACAGGTAGGGTCAAGTTCGTTCGGTCGGCAGCGTTAAGAGAGAAACTTAAGATCGCAATTCTTAAGATCTGACTTGAGACTTAACGCGGGCAAATCTGAGACAATAAGCCTTATGGAACTTCTGGTGATCGGGGCGGGCGTCGTCGGGCTCGCGGTGGCGCGCGCGGCGGCGATTGCGGGTCATGACGTGGTGGTGGCGGAAGCCGCCGGCGCCATCGGCACCGGCATCTCCTCGCGCAACAGCGAGGTGATCCACGCCGGCATGTACTATTCCACCGGTTCGCTGCGCGCCCGCCACTGCCCCATTGGACGGCGGATGCTTTACGAATTCTGCGCCTCGCACGGCGTGCCGCATCGCAAATGCGGCAAGCTGATCGTGGCGGTCAACGCTTTGGAAGCAAAAAAGCTGGAAGCCATTTCCGCGCAAGGCAACATCAACGGCATCGAAGGTTTGCGCCTGATCGACGGTAATGAAGCGCGCGCGCTGGAGCCGGCGCTCACTTGCGTTGCCGCGCTGATTTCGCCGGAGACCGGCATCATCGACAGTCACGCCTACATGCTCGCGCTGCGCGGCGATCTTGAGGAGAAGGGCGGGGCTATCGCCTTCAATACGCCGGTGGAGGCGATTGCGCGCGAAGCGGCGCGGTGGTCGGCGCGTTTCGGCGGCAATGACGCCACGACATTGACGTTCGACGCGGTGGTCAATTGCGCCGGGCTGAAAGCGCAGGATGTCGCCGCGCGCATGCAGGATTATCCGGCCGCGCGCATTCCGCGTCTCGTGCTCGCAAAGGGTAATTATTTTTCCTACGCGGGCCGCCCGGCGTTCTCCCGGCTGATTTATCCTGCCCCGGTCGATGGCGGGCTTGGCGTGCACGTCACGCTCGACATGGCGGGGCGCATGCGCTTCGGGCCCGATGTCGAATGGATTACGAAAGAAGATTACGAGGTCGATCCCGCCCGCGCGGCGTCGTTCTACGAGCGCGTACGCACCTACTGGACCGGGCTGCCGGACAACTCGCTGATCGCGGATTATTCCGGCATCCGCCCGAAGCTGAGCGGGCCGGGCGAACTGATCGTCGATTTCATTATTGAAGGACCGCAGCAGCACAAGCTGCCGGGACTGGTGCAGATGTTTGGAATTGAATCGCCCGGTCTCACGTCATCGCTGTCGCTGGCGGATGCGGTGCTTGCTCACCTTGCGAGCTGAGCGCGGCGCGGGTCTTCGCGCGCGGGCTCCGTCACCGTCACATTAACGAGGCCGGGATTCTCCGGCATGATTTTCACCGCCGAGAGCTTGTCGCGATAATTTTGCGAGAGCCCGCGATAGTCGGACACCGGCGTGAAATTCGCAGCCTTGCCGTTTTTGCCGCTGACCGCGACCAGCCCTGTTCGCGTCGCGACGATGTCGCCGGGGCGCAGCGTCTGGTCGTTTTTGGGATCGAACGCGGCAAGGCCGAAGGCGTCGCGGCCATTGCAACTGCAGCCATCGACGACGCGGTCGCGATAGACGAACGCGTTGTCGAGATCGGCGTAGCGGGTGCCGTCGCTCGCCGTGGCGTTATCGATTTTGGCTCCGGAATAAATCTTGGTCTTGCTTGCCGGGCAGAACGATTTGCATGTCTCGGCCGCGCTGGCGTTGCCCTGCGCCTGCACCGGGAAATAACGCCCGTCGCAGGTGCGCACGCAGTAGGCCAGCGCAGGCCCGCTCTCCACGGCACGCCGCTCGTCGCCGCCGAACAGGGCGGTGAACGGATCGGTGAAGGCGTGAAGATTTGCCGGCGGGCTCGGACGGCGGTTGTTGCCGAACAGGGCTTCGAACAGGCCTTGCGCCGAAGCCGGCGCCGGCAGCACAAGCGCAGAAGCCGCCACCAGGAGAAGCCATCGGATGCAGCTGTTACGGGGGCCAGACACGGAAATTCTCCACTGCACACGCGACTGAAATTCGCGTGGAATCTCCATGACTCAACGCGCCGAAGCTTGGAAGGTTGCACTGCGGAGTTGGTCGCGGCCCGCGTTCAAAAGGTTCACGGGCGCAGGCGCTTAAGGAGGTCGTGGACCCGGCGCGGTAAACGCGCGGTCAACGCCGCCGGTTGAAACACCGGCGGGCTGAGCGTTCCGTCATCGCGATTGCTTGCAATCGAATAAAATTGGCGCGAGCGCGATCAGAAATACCGCCACCAGACGTAAACATGACAGATCGCGATCGAGACGATCATCATCGGGAAGGCGTAGAGCGAATAGGTGATGAAGCGGAACGGAACGCCGTTGCGCTCGCCGATGCCGGCGACCGTCAGGTTCGCCGACGCGCCGATCAGCGTGCCGTTTCCGCCCAAGCAGGCGCCGAGCGAGAGGCACCACCACAGCGGCTCGATCTTGTCGGCTCCGCCATAAGCCGGCGCCATGCTCTTGATCAGCGGGATCATTGTGGCGACGAACGGAATGTTATCGACGATGGCGGAGAGGACCGCCGACGCCCACAGGATCGAGTAACCCGCGGTCGCCATGTTGCCGCCGGTCGCGGCCACCAGCTTGCCAGCGAGCAGCGAGAGCAGGCCGCCAACCTCGACGCCGTGCACGACGATGAACAGGCCGATGAAAAAGAAGATCGTGATCCATTCGACGTCGCCGAAGGTCTTATGGATGTTATGCGCGGCCTTTTCGGCGTGATGCGCCCAGTTATCGAGCAGCATCAGCACCGCCGCGCCCGCCATCGCGATGGTCGCGGGTTCGAGATGCAGCGGCCGCGCCAGCACGAAGGCGATCATCACCAGGGTGATCACCACGAGGGATTGCTTGAGCAGCAGCCAGTCCTTGATGGAGCGGCGGGCGCGCATCGCCATCACGCGATCTTGCGCGGGCTTCGTCGCCTTCAGATCGCGGCCCCAGAGCAGATGGATCATGATCGCCTGCACGACCATCACCACGATGATCACGGGCGTCAGATGAACGACGAACTGGTTGAAGGTGAGGCCGACCTGCGTGCCGATCAGGATGTTGGGCGGATCGCCGATCAACGTCGCGGTGCCGCCGATGTTGGAGGCGAAGATTTCCGCGAACAAATAAGGATAAGCCGGCACCTTCAGCGTCTTCACGATCGCCAGCGTCACCGGGACGACGAGCAGCACGGTCGTCACGTTATCGAGCAGGGCAGAGAGCACGGCGGTGGTGATCTGCAGCAGGAACAAAATGCCGGCGGGGTGCGCCTTCGCCGCCTGCGCGGACCAGATCGCGAGGGCTTCGAACATGCCGGAGCGGCGCGAGATCGACACCAGGATCATCATGCCGGTGAGCAGGCCGATGGTGTTCCAGTCGACGCCCTTGAGCGCTTCTTCCTGGTTCATCACGCCGACCAGGATCATCACGCTGGCGCCGACCAGCGCGATGATCGCGCGGTTGACCTTCTCCGACATGATGATGGCGTAGGTGACGGCAAGGACGCAGGTGGAGACCCACATCGGGTTGAGGCCGAAATAGACGCTGGAAACCGCGTGCGCGGTCATAATGAAGTCCCCCCGAAAAATCAGGCGGCAAACTCAGGCATGGCTTGGCGCAAGTCAAGACAACCTAAGAATGCCTCGCGTCATTTTGCCGGACGGATCACATACCAATAGAGCGCCGGGAAGGCGACTGCCGCCATCCCCAGCGATTGCCAGAACAAGACCAGATGGTCCTGCTTCATCGACCAAAGATAGAAATTGGCGGCCACCCAGAGCAGCGTCAGTACGATTGCGGCAACGTGCTTCATGGTGTCAACTTATGTCGTGACGCTCGGAGCCGCACAGTGGCAAAAGGCCGCCTTGCGGCGCTCCGTCGCGGTGCTGAACTCAGTCTTAAGTCGAAGAACAATCGAGGGAGAGACATCGATGGCCGGCAGCATTCGCTTTTCAAATCCCAAGACGCTCGCAAAACCGCCGGGCTACTCTTACGTGGTCGAGGCAAGCGGGCCGGGCCGCACGGTTTATTTCGCCGGACAGCTCGGCCTCGACATGGAAAACAAGCTGGTCGGCGCGTTCGGTGACTTCCGCGCGCAATGCGTTCGGGCGTTCGAGAACATGGAGCTTGCGCTTGCCGCTGCGGGCGTCGCGTGGGCCGACGTCGTGAAGATCAACAATTATGTGGTCGATATTTCCGTGAACATCGCGATTTTCCGCGAGGTGCGAGACAATTATCTCAACACCAAGGCGCCGCCCGCTTCGACCACCGTCGGGGTTCCGGCTCTGGCGCGCCCCGGCGCGCTGTTCGAGATCGAGGCGATTGCGATTGTGCCGGACAAGGCGGCGAAGGCGGCATCCGGCGGTGCAAAGAAAAAGAGCAAGGCGTCGAAAAAGAAAAAGAGGTAGTTTTTTCTCCGCTCACCCCCGCGAAAGCGGGGGCCCAGTTCTGCATGCATGGCTCTGGATTCCCGCTTACGCGGGAATGAGCGGTAGAGACTCAGTGCGCCTCTTCCCAGTTTCCGGCGGCGCGGGCTTCGACGGCGAGCGGCACCGAAATATTCAGCGCCGGGTGCGGCGCGTCCACCATCACCTTCTCCACCACCGGCAATGTCCTGGCGACCTCGCCGTCGGGCACCTCGAAGATCAGTTCGTCGTGCACCTGTAGCAGCATCTGCGCGCTCAGTTTCGCCTTCGCCAGTTCCGGCTCGATGCGGATCATGGCGCGGCGGATGATGTCGGCTGCGGTGCCTTGCAGCCGCGCGTTGATGGCGGCGCGCTCGTTGAAAGCGCGGATCGAGGCGTTGCTGTTCTTGATGTCGGGGTAGTGGCACTTGCGCCCGAACAGGGTGAGCACGTAGCCGTGCTCGCGGCAGAATTCCTTGGTCTCTTCCATGTAGTCGCGGATGCCGGGGAAACGCTCGAAATATTTCTTGATGTAGGCGCCGGCTTCCTCGCGCTCGATGCCGAGCTGGTTGGCAAGGCCGAACGCCGAGATGCCGTAGATGATTCCGAAATTGATCGCCTTGGCGCGGCGGCGCACGTCGGACGGCATGTCCTTCACCGGCACGCCGAACATCTCCGACGCCGTCATGGCGTGAATGTCGATGCCATCGCGGAAGGCCTTTTTCAGTTGCTCGATTTCGGCGATTTCGGCGAGCAGGCGCAATTCGATTTGCGAATAGTCGGCTGAAACAAGCTTGGTGCCCGGCACGGCGATGAAGGCGCGGCGGATTTTCCGTCCCTCTTCGGTGCGGATCGGGATGTTCTGCAAATTCGGTTCGGACGATGACAGCCGCCCGGTGCTGGTGGCGGCGAGCGCGTAACTGGTGTGCACGCGCTTGGTGTCGGGATTGACGTAATTCGGCAGCGCGTCGGTGTAGGTCGAGCGCAATTTCGAAACCTGCCGCCAGTCGAGAATTTTCTGCGGCAGTTCGTGGCCTTCTTCCGCCAGCTCTTCGAGCGCGCGCGCGCCGGTCGACCATTGCCCGGTCTTGGTCTTGGTGCCGCCTTCCAGTTTCATCTTGCCGAACAGAATGTCGCCGAGCTGTTTCGGCGAGCCGGGATTGATCGGTTCGCCCGCGAGCTTCTGAATCTCCGCTTCCAGCCCGGCCTGCTTCTGCCCGAATTCGCCGGAGAGCCGCGAGAGCACCTGCCGGTCGATGGAAATGCCGCGCCGCTCCATGCGCGCCAGCACCGCGGGCATCGCGCGCTCCAGCGTCTCATAGACGGTGGCGACATGCTCGGCGGCGAGCCTTGGTTTGAGCGCGAGCCACAGCCGCAGCGTCACGTCGGCGTCCTCGGCGGCGTATTCGCTCGCCTTGTCGATCGCCACCAGATCGAAAGTCATCCGCGCCTTGCCGGTGCCGGCGACCTCGCCGAAGTGGATCGTCTTGTGGCCGAGCCATTTCTCCGAGAGATCGTCCATGCCGTGCCCGCCCTTGCCGGCGTCGAGCACGTAAGAAATCAGCATGGTGTCGTCGTAGGATTCGATTTCGATGCCGCGCTGCGCGAACACCAGCCAGTCGTATTTCAGGTTCTGACCGATCTTCAGCACGCTCTTGTCTTCGAGCATCGGCTTGATGACTTTCAGCGCATCGGCTTCCGGAATTTGCCCTTCGCAAAGCCCGCCGGCGAACAAGCCGTCCGCGCCGCCTTCGCCGCCCTGGCGATGGCCGGTCGGCACGTAGCAGGCTTCGTTCGGCGCGACGCTGAATGAAAATCCGCAAAGCTGCGCGGTCATCGGATCGAGGCTGGTGGTCTCGGTATCGACGGCGATGAAACCGGTCTCGTGTGCGCGCGCGACCCAGGCTTTCAGCCGGTCGAGCGATTGCACGGTTTCATATTTCGAGCGGTCGATTTTGGCTCCGTGCAATTTCGCCGCGCGCGCGGCGGCGAACGAGATCGGCGTGAGTGCAGCTTCCCCTTTCCCTCCCCCTGAAAGGGGGAGGGTGGCCGCCGAAGGCGGTCGGGTGGGGGTCGAACCGCGCGTGGTGACCCCACCCGGCGCCGCTTGCGCGTCGCCACCCTCCCCTTGCCGGGGAGGGATAGAAGAAGACACCAGCTTCGCATCCGCCTCGATTTCGGACACGTCGATGTCGGAGGCTTCCGCGACGCGGCGGGTGAGCGTGGAAAATTCCATCGCCTTGAGAAACGCGACGAGATGTTTGTAATCCGGCTCGTGCACCGCAAGATCGTCAACCGGAACTTTCAGCGGCACGTTCTGGTCGAGCGTGACCAGCTTCTTGGACAGCCGCGCCAAATCCGCGTTGTCGATCAGGGTCTGCCGGCGCTTGTCCTGCTTGATCTCGCCGGCGCGCTTGAGCAGCGTTTCGAGGTCGCCGTATTCGCCGATGAGCTGCGCGGCGGTCTTGACGCCGATGCCGGGAACGCCGGGAACGTTGTCGGATGAATCGCCGATCAGCGCCTGCACTTCGATCACTTTGTCGGGGCCGACGCCGAATTTCTCCACCACTTCGGCAGGGCCGATGCGGCGATCCTTCATGGTGTCGTACATCACCACCGATTTGCTCACGAGCTGCATCAAATCCTTGTCGGACGACACGATGGTGGTCGTCGCCTTCGCCTCGTTGGCGAGGCGCGCATAGGTGGCGATCAGGTCGTCGGCCTCAAAGCCGGCCTGTTCGAGACACGGGATGTCGAAGGCGTGCACCGCTTCGCGAATGAGCGGAAATTGCGGAATGAGATCGTCCGGCGGCGCGTCGCGGTTCGCCTTGTATTCCTTGTACATCTCGGTGCGGAACGTCTTTTCCGATTTGTCGAACACAACTGCCAAGTGAGTTGGCCGCTCGTCCGCTTTCATGTCTCGCAGCAGCTTCCACAACATGTTGCAGAAGCCGAGCACGGCGTTGACCTGCAGGCCGTCGGATTTTCGGGTGAGCGGCGGCAGTGCGTGATAGGCGCGGAAAATGTAGCCGGAGCCGTCGACCAGAAAGAGATGGTCGCCCTTCTTGAGCGGGCGCGATTTCGCTGGCGATGCGGCGGGGGTGGATTTTTTAGGCTTGGCGGAAGCTGGCATGGCCCGAATGTGGGCCGTCAGCCGGGCTTTATCAATGCGGAATGAGCTTGCTGTGAATCATTCCGCCGGCTGCGGCTTCGCGCTTGGATGCTTCCTTGGGAGAAAGCCAGAAACGCGCCGGACGTTCGTACAGGAACCTGAGCGGCGTTAAGCGCACGGCCCAGTACATCGCCAGCGCGCCGAGCACGCCTGCGGCGGTGACGATGAGAGAGATCGTGCCGAGGTCGGTAATCAATCCGCTTTTGAGCAGGAAGGTTCGCATCGCCGCCATCGGGAGGAAGAAGCCAAGATAGATGACGATGGAATTCTCGCCGCAATAACGTAAGGGGCGGAACGCATCGTGCAGCGAGAGCAGCGCCGCGAAGCGGACAACCGCGGCGGCGCCGATCAGTCCGAGCGCCAGCGATACGAACGGCCAATCGGCATAACCGTTCCACACCATGAAGCCGTTCACGATGGCCCAAAGGAAGAGGAGGACGACGCCTTTCATCGGCTGCTTCTGCACACTCTTCGCCATCTTGAAGATGTGCGGCGCGAGAACATAGCCGGTGTAGAAATAAACGAACCGCGCGGCGAACTCGTCGATCACGGTCCATCCCGTTTCGATGGGTGCGATCTCCAGCGCGGCGGCGATCAGCCAGACCAGAACTGGGTGCACGGAGCGCGTGAGCTTGGTGACGACAAAGAAAATGGGAAGCAGATAGATGAACCACAGCGTGCCGAACGGCTCGATGAAGCTTTCAAGATAAAATCCGAATGTCGCCGCCACGCCGTGTCCGGAGATCAGCCCCGGCGCCTTGAAGGCGAACTGGACTGCGGTCCACAGCAGATAGAAATAGACGAAGTGCACGACCTTGCGGTCGAGATAGGTGCGCCAGGGCCGTTCGATCACCAGCGCCAGGAACAGCCCGGAGATCAAAAAGAAATCCGGCATGCGGAACGGCTTGGCCAAGGCGACCAGCGCATGCATCCAGCCTTCATGACCGAAGGCCATCTCGACGCCGAGCGTCGAATGCATCGTCACCACCATGACAATGCAAAAGCCCTTGGCGTAGTCGACCCAGTCGATGCGGGTGCTGCGGGGATGCGTGGCGTTCATTCCGGCATTGTCGGAAAAAGCCGTTTCTTTCCCCTTTACGCGGCGGAATAAACCCAGGCCGTAACCCAAGCCCAACGTCCGCCCTCGCCACCACAAATTGCCTCTGCTATGAGACGCGCGCCGGCCCGAGGGGTCGGAATTGGTTAACCATATTTGCGACGGACACCATGCGCGTTGCCATGATCGGCACCGGCTATGTCGGCCTCGTCTCCGGGGCCTGCTTCGCCGACTTCGGCCACGAGGTGACCTGCGTCGACAAGGACGCGGACAAGATCGCTGCGCTTAATCGCGGCGAGATCCCGATTTTCGAGCCGGGGCTTTCCGATCTCGTCGCCAGCAACGTCGCGGCCAAGCGGCTGAAGTTCACCACCGATCTTGCCCCCGCCGTGGCGGCGGCGGACGCCGTGTTCATCGCGGTGGGTACGCCGTCGCGGCGCGGCGATGGCCACGCCGACCTGACCTTCGTTCATGAAGCCGCGCGCGAGATCGCGGCCGCGGTTTCCACCTTCACGGTCGTCATCACCAAATCCACGGTTCCGGTCGGCACCGGCGATGAGGTCGAGCGCATTATCCGCGAAGCGCGGCCCAAGGCTGATGTCGCGGTGGTGTCGAATCCGGAATTTTTGCGCGAGGGCGCAGCGATCCAGGACTTCAAGCATCCCGACCGCATCGTGGTCGGCACTGATGAGGCGCGCGCCCGAGAGGTGATGACGGAACTCTACCGCCCGCTTTATCTCAATCGCGCGCCGATCATGTTCACCGACCGTCGTACCGCCGAGCTGATCAAATACGCGGCGAATGCGTTCCTCGCCACGAAGATTTCCTTCATCAACGAGATTGCCGATCTGGCCGAAAAAGTCGGCGCCAACGTGCAGGAGATCGCGCGCGGCATCGGCCTCGACAATCGCATCGGCCCGAAATTTCTTCACGCCGGTCCGGGTTACGGCGGCTCGTGCTTCCCGAAGGACACGCTCGCGCTGCTTAAAACGGGACGCGATCACAACGCGCCGCAGCGCATCGTCGAAGCTGTGGTCGCGGTCAACGATGCGCGCAAGCCTGCGATGGCGGGGAAAGTTTCCGCGGCGCTGGGCGGAAACCTGAAAGGCA
This sequence comes from Rhizobium sp. Q54, assembly GCA_945907045.1. Lineage (GTDB taxonomy): Bacteria > Pseudomonadota > Alphaproteobacteria > Rhizobiales > Xanthobacteraceae > Pseudolabrys. The sequence continues at coordinate 178,909 of CAMDSH010000001.1, forward strand.
AAACCGTCGCGGTGCTGGGGCTCACCTTCAAGCCGAACACCGACGACATGCGCGAAGCGCCATCGATCCCGCTGATCGGCGCGTTGCAGGAGATGGGCGCGAAGGTCCGCGTCTACGATCCGGTCGGCATGAACCAGGCGAAATCGATGCTCAAGAACGTGACCTATTGCGACGGTCCTTACTCGTGCGCCGAGGGCGCGGCGGCGCTGGTCATCGTCACCGAATGGGAGCAGTTTCGCGCGCTCGATTTTGCGCGGCTGAAGCAGGCGATGACGCAGCCGGTGCTGATCGATCTGCGAAATGTCTACCGGGCCGAGGATGTCGCCCGCCACGGCTTCGTCTACGAGAGCGTTGGCCGGCCGGCGAAATGACCGCGGCCAAAATGGTGGCGCATTGACCGATGCGCGCATTCGATAGCCCGCTTCCCATCGATCAGGCGCTGCCGGAGCTGACCGCCGCTTTGCGCGCGCGCGAATCCGCCGTGCTGGTCGCGCCGCCCGGCGCCGGCAAAACCACGCGCGTGCCGCTGGTGCTCATGGATGAGCCATGGGCGGCAAACAAGAAAATCCTCGTATTGGAACCGCGCCGGCTGGCCGCTCGCGCCGCCGCCGCGCGCATGGCGGCGACTCTCAAGGAAGATGTCGGGCAAACAGTTGGTCTGCGTGTCCGCTTCGGCTCGAAAATTTCCAAAGCAACGCGCATCGAAGTCATCACCGAAGGCATTTTCACGCGGCTCATTCTCGACGATCCTTCGCTCACGGGTGTCGCCGCCGTGCTGTTCGACGAATTTCACGAACGCTCGCTCGATGCCGATCTGGGTCTCGCGCTTGCCCGCGACGCGCAACAGGGACTGCGCGACGATCTCAAACTGCTGGTGATGTCGGCGACGCTCGACGGCGCGCGCGTGGCGAAGCTCCTTAACGACAAGAAACATGGCGATGCGCCGGTGGTGGCGAGCGAGGGCCGCAGCTTTCCGGTCGAGACGCGTTATCTCGGACGCGATACGCAGACGCAAATCGAGCGGCAGGTGGCCGACGCGGTGGCGCGCGCGCTGCGGGCGGATGCGGGCTCGGCGTTGGTATTTCTTCCCGGAGCCGCCGAAATTCGCCGCACCGAGACGATGCTCAAAGAACGCATCAGCGATGCATCGGTCGATATCGTGACGCTTTATGGCGCGCTTGATGCGCAGACGCAGGACCGCGCTATCTCGCCCGCGCCGGCTGGACGGCGGAAAGTCGTGCTGGCGACGTCCATCGCGGAGACCTCGCTCACCATCGAGGGCGTGCGCATCGTGGTGGACTGCGGCCTCTCTCGCGTGCCGCGTTACGAGCCCGATGTCGGCGTCACAAGGCTGGAAACCGTGCGCGTGTCGCGCGCGGCGGCGGACCAGCGGCGCGGCCGCGCGGGCCGCACCGAACCGGGCGTGTGCTACCGGCTGTGGGACGAACCGCAGACCGGTTCGCTGGAAGCTTTCACCCGGCCTGAAATTCTGTCCGGCGATCTGTCCTCGCTGCTGCTCGATCTTGCGCAGTGGGGCGTCAACGATCCGGCGAAGCTTTCGTTTCTCGATTCTCCGCCGGCTCCCGCGCTTACCGAGGCGAAGGCATTGCTCATTGAGCTGGGCGCGATCGATGTTGACGGGCGCATCACCGGGGAAGGAAAAGCACTGCGCAAATTGCCGCTGCCACCCCGGCTCGCGCGCATGGTGGTCGACGCGGCGGCTGCGGGTGAAGGCCTGCTCGGCGCGGAGATCGCCGCAGTACTCACCGAGCGCGGACTGGGCGGCGACGACGCCGATTTGCGCCATCGTCTCGATCAGTTTCGACGCGACCGCTCCCGCCGCGCCGAGGACGCGCGCGGGATGGCGAAGCGGTGGGCTGATCTTTCTTCTCCCTCCCCTGAAAGGGGAGGGTCGGCCGGCGTGGCCGGCCGGGGTGGGGTCAACATGGAAGGGACCCCCACCCGGACCGCTGCGCGATCCGACCTCCCCCTTGCAGGGGGAGGTATAGAAAGCGTGGGCGCTCTTCTTGCGCTGGCCTATCCCGACCGCATCGCAAAAAGTCGCGGCGGCGGCAAGGGCGCATTCCTTCTCGCCAACGGGCGCGGCGCGAATATCGACGTTGCGTCCCCGCTCGCGCGCGAGCCGTTCATCGCGGTGGCGGAACTCACCGGCACGGCGGCGCAAAGCCGCATCGTGCTGGCGGCGGCGATGCCGCTTGCTGAGATCGAGGCGCGCTATGCCGCGCACATCGAGAGTCGCGACGAAGTATCTTTCGACGCAGCCTCGGCGAGCTTACGCGGGCGGCGCGGGCGTAAATTGGGAGCGCTGGTTCTCGCCGAACAGGCGGTGCCGGTAAAACCGGACGCCGACAGCGCGCGCGAATTGGCCAAAGGCATTCTCGCATTGGGCCTCAATCGTCTGCCGTGGACGAAGCCGCTGGCGCAATGGCGCAACCGCGTCATGTTTCTGCGCCGTTCGGAAGGCGACGAATGGCCCGATCTTTCGGATGCGGGACTTGCCAGCACAATCGCCGAATGGCTTGAGCCGATGCTGCTCGACAAGACATCGCTCGCGCAAATTTCCGCCGACGATCTGGCGCAAGCTCTTACAGCTCAAGTGCCGTGGAATTTGCGCAAGCGGCTCGATGCCGAAGCGCCGACGCATTTCGCCGCGCCGTCGGGCTCCAGCGTGCCGATTGATTACGAGGCGGAGGAGGGTCCGAAGCTTTCGATCCGCGTGCAGGAACTATTCGGCCTCGCCAAACATCCCGCCATCGCGGGAGGCCGCGTGCCGCTGGTGATCGAATTGCTTTCGCCCGCGCACCGCCCGGTGCAGGTGACGCGCGATCTGCCCGGCTTCTGGCGCGGCTCTTATGCGGACGTGAAAACCGAAATGAAGGGCCGCTATCCGCGCCACCCCTGGCCGGACGATCCGACCACCGCGCCGGCCACCCGCCGCGCCAAGCGCCGTGGCGAATAATTCAAATTGATGCGGCGCGTTTAACCGCCCGCTCACCATCCGGGAAAACGGGTACGCGGCCGCGTCACGCATTAAGCCGGTTTTTGCAAAGCCATGCTGAGATCGCCCGTCAACGTCAGGATTTTGTCCGCCATGCGCCAGATCATGCTTTTTGCCGCTGTGCTGCTCGTCCTCGGCGGCGTGGTCGCCAAGATTGCCGACAAGAACATGTTGCAGGCATCCTCGCCTGCGATGAGCGCAAAATCCGCGACCGTGGGCGCAGCGCCCGCCGCGCAGACGGCAGCTAACGGGCGGACGATGACCGTTCCGCGTGACGCACGCGGCCATTTTCAGGTGGAGGCCAGCATCAACGGCCGCCGCCTCGATTTCATGATCGACACCGGCGCTTCGGTTATCGCCATGCGGGAATCCGACGCCGCCCGGCTCGGCATCCACCCTTCGCCGAGCGACTATACGGCGACGGTTTCCACGGCCAACGGCAGCATCAAGGCCGCCCGCGCGCAGTTCAATTCGGTCGATGTCGGCGGCATCCGCATTTTCGACGTTGCCGGGCTGGTTCTGCCCGACGAGGCATTGCGGGAAAATCTGCTCGGCCTCTCGTTCCTCTCCCGCCTGCGGCGGTTCGAATACGCCAACGGCAAGATGGTCCTCGAACAGTAAGCTTTCCCGCGAGGGGCGCTTAGGCTATGCCTCGGCGCGCTGATTTGCGCGTGCCGCCCGAGGGCCTAGATGTTTCCCAAGCCGAAATCTGCGCTGTCGCCCAATACCTATGACTACGAGTCCTCGCCGCTGGTGAAGCCGACGGGATTCCGCGAATACGACGCGCGCTGGCTGCTGGAAAAAGAAATCAACCTGATGGGCGTGCAGGCGCTGGGCATGGGGCTCGGCACGCTGATCCGCCAAATGGGCGTGAAACCCGAGATCGTCACCGCGCACGATTTTCGCGGCTATTCCGCCTCGGTGAAGATGGCGCTGGTTTCCGGCCTGCTCGCCGCCGGCTGCAAGGTGCATGACATCGGCCTCGCGGTGACGCCGATGGCGTATTTCGCGCAGTTCGAGCTGGACGTGCCGTGCGTCGCGATGGTCACCGCCTCGCACAACGACAATGGCTGGACCGGAGTGAAGATGGGCGCCAACCGGCCGCTCACCTTCGGGCCGGACGAAATGACGAAGCTGAAAGATATTGTGTTGAATTCACGCTTCGATCTCAAAGGCGGCGGGTCTTACGCCTTCGTCGAAAATTTTCCCGCGCGCTACATCGCCGACCTCACCAAGCGCCCGAAGCTCAAGCGCAAGCTGAAAGTCATCTGCGCCTGCGGCAACGGCACGGCGGGCGCTTTCGCGCCGCAGGTGCTCGCCGCGGTGGGCTGTGAAGTGGTGCCGCTCGACTGCGAGCTCGATCACACCTTCCCGAATTACAATCCCAACACCGAAGACATGAAGATGCTGCACGCCATGCGCGATGCGGTGCTCAAGCATAAAGCCGATGTCGCGCTCGGTTTTGACGGCGACGGGGACCGCTGCGGCGTCGTCGACAACACCGGCGATGAAATTTTTTCCGACAAGGTGGGCGTGATGCTGGCGCGCGACATGTCGAGCCAGCACAAGAACGCGCTGTTCGTCGCCGACGTGAAATCCACCGGGCTGTTCGCGACCGATCCAGTGCTGAAAGCCAACGGCGCGAAAACCGATTACTGGAAAACCGGCCACTCCTATATGAAGCGCCGCGTCAACGAGATCGGCGCGCTCGCCGGCTTCGAGAAGTCGGGGCATTTCTTCTTCAACAAGCCATACGGCCGTGGCTATGACGACGGACTGATCTTCGCGCTCGCCGTATGCGACATGCTCGACCGCAATCCGGGAAAGAGCATGGCGGACCTGAAAAACGCGCTGCCGAAGACCTGGGGCTCGCCTACGATGTCGCCGCATTGCGACGACGAGAAGAAATACGGCGTGGTCGACGCGGTGGTGAAATATTTCGAGGCGGCGAAGGCGAAGGGCGAAAAGATCATCGGCCAGCCGATCCGCGATCTCGTCACCGTCAACGGCGTGCGTATCACGGCGGAGGACGGCACCTGGGGCCTGGTGCGCGCTTCGTCCAACAAGCCGGAGCTGGTGGTGGTGGTCGAAAGCCCGGTGTCGGAGGCGCGCATGCGCGAGATGTTCAAGGCGGTGGACGCCGTGCTGCGCACGCATCCCGAAGTGGGCAAATACAATCAGACGATTTGAAGCGCATCTTTCCCCGCTCATTCCCGCGACAGCGGGAATCCAGTTCTGGGTCCCCGCTTTCGCGGGGACGAGCGGTCTGAGAGACTAGGGCATGAAAATTGTCATTCTGGGCGCCGGGCCCGCGGGGCTTTATCTCGGCTATCTGCTCAAGCGCCGCCGTCCCGATATTCAGGTCGATATCGTCGAGCAGAATCCGGCGGGAGCTACCTTCGGCTTCGGCGTGGTGTTCTCCGACCGCGCGCTGGAATTCCTCAAGGACGACGATCCGGAAACGCATGCGGCCATCGCGCCGCAGATGGAATCGTGGAGCGACATCACACTGGTTGCGCGCAACGAGCGCATCGTCATCGACGGCATCGGCTTTGCCGCCGTCGGGCGGCTGAAATTGCTGCAACTTTTACAGGCGCGAGCGCGTTCTGTAGGTGTGAACCCGCAATTTGAACGCGCCGTTACATCGCTGGATGAATTCGAGGGCGCCGATCTGATTGTCGGCGCCGATGGCGTCAATTCGCTGGTGCGGCGCACATTCGCCGAGTCGTTCGGCGCGAGCGTGAATTATCTCGCCAATCATTTCGCCTGGTTCGGCACCAGCAAGGTTTTCGACACGCTCACGCAAACGTTCCGTCACACGCCGATCGGCGATTTTAACGCTCACCATTATCGATACGCGCCGGGGCGCAGCACGTTCATCGTCGAAGTCGATGACGCCACCTTCGCCCGCGCCGGGTTTGCGAAAATGGCGGACGACGAATCCCGCGCGCTCTGCCAGAAGGTTTTCGCCGATGCGCTTGGCGGTCATTCGCTGATATCCAACAATTCGATCTGGCGGCGCTTTCCGCAGGTACATAACGCGCATTGGCATCACGGCAAACATGTGCTGATCGGCGATGCGTTGCATACCGCGCATTTTTCCATCGGCTCCGGTACCCGCCTCGCGATGGAAGACGCCATCGCGCTCGACAAGGCGCTGTCGGATAAAGGGGACGATGTTGCTGTGGCGCTGCCGGCGTTCGAAGCCGCGCGGCGGCCGATCTTGGAAAAAATCGTCACCGGCGCCGGCGCCAGCGCGTCGTGGTATGAGCATTTCGCCGAGCACATGCAACTCGCGCCGATGGATTTCGCGATGAGCTATGTGACGCGCTCCGGCCGCATCGATATCGAACGGCTGCGCAAGCTCTCGCCGCAATTCGTCGCGCGCTACGAGCGGGAACATTCATGACGGGCGGCGATACGCAGGTTGCCGTCATTGGCGGCGGCGCGGCCGGCGTTGCGGCGGGCCGCAGGCTGCGCGCAGCCGGTATCGAATGCCTTGTGATCGAGGCGCGTTCACGTCTCGGCGGGCGGGCATGGACCGTGAACGCGCAAGGCTTCGCGCTCGATCTCGGCTGCGGTTGGCTGCATTCCGCCGACCGTAATCCGTGGGTGAAGGTCGCCGAAGAACAAGGCCATACCGTCGACAGGACGCCGCCGCCCTGGATGCGGCCTGCGCTGACCATCGGCTTTTCGCTGGAAGAACAGATCAGCTATCGCAACGCGCTGGAAGCATTCCACGAGCGCATAAGCGCGGCCGCGAAAAATGAACCGGACACGGCGGCGTCGGCGCTGCTGGAGCCGGGTTGCCGCTGGAACAATCTGATCAACGGGGTAAATACCTACATCAGCGGCGCGGAGACCGACCGCGTTTCGGTTCGCGATTTCGACAACTACGACGACAGCGGTGTGAACTGGCGCGTGATCGAGGGTTACGGTTCGACGATTGCGGGCGCCGGTGTGGATTTGTCCATCGTGCTGGACAATCCCGTGCGCCGCATCGACCACAGCGGAAAGCGGCTAAAGATCGAAACCGCGAAGGGTGTATTCAATGCCGATCAGGTCATCGTGACGCTGCCGAGCACGGTGATTGCCGAAAGCGAAAATCTTTTCGCCCCGGCCCTGCCGGAGAAAACGCAGGCCGCGGAAAATCTGCCGCTAGGTCTCGCCGACAAGCTGTTTATGTCGCTCGACAGCGCGGAGGAATTCGAAAAGGACAGCCGCCTGTGGGGCGACAACGATCGCACCGGAACGGCGACCTATCACTTGCGCCCCTTCGGCCGCCCGCTGATCGAAGCCTATTTCGGCGGACGCCATGCGGCTGAACTGGAAGCGGCGGGCGAGGGCGCGTTCTTCGATTTTGCCGTGTCTGAACTTGTTGCGCTGTTCGGCAGCGATTTTGCTCGCCGCATAAAGCCCGTTCAAATTCACCCCTGGGGCGCCGATCCCTTTGCGCGCGGATCGTACTCCTACGCAAAGCCCGGCAAGACGGATTGCCGTGCCATCCTCGCAGCGCCAGTAAATGATCGTCTGTTTTTTGCCGGGGAAGCCTGCTCGCGTAACGATTTCTCCACCGCGCATGGCGGCTGGCTCACCGGCGCCGCTGCTGCCGACGAGGTGATTGCCGTGCGGCAGCGCAAGCGCTGACGCTTAAGCCTTCTCTTCCTTGAAGGTCTTGCGGAAGGCGTGCGCGGGATAAACGCCGAGAATTTTCATCTCCTTGGAGAAGAAGGCAAGCTCCTCGAACGCGAACGCCATGTTGCGGTCGTCGGGGTGGCCCTCGACGTCGGCATAGAACTGCGTGGCGAAGAAATTCCCCTCGACCATGTAGCTCTCGAGTTTCGTCATGTTGACGCCGTTGGTGGCGAAGCCGCCCATCGCCTTGTAGAGCGCGGCCGGCACGTTGCGCACCCGGAACACGAACGTCGTAATCACCGGCCCGGTGGCTTTCGCCCATTTTGCTTCGCGCGAGAGCACGATGAAGCGCGTGGTGTTGTGCGCTTCGTCCTCGATGTCCTCGGCGAGAATGTCGAGGCCGTAGATTTCCGCGGCGAGGCGCGAGGCGATGGCGGCGCAGCTTTTGTCGCCGCGCTCGGCGACTTCGCGCGCGGAGCCGGCGGTGTCGGCGGCGACGATAGCCTTGATGCCGAGCTTGCGGATGATGTTGCGGCACTGGCCGAGCGCATGCACGTGGCTCTCGACCGTCTTGATGCCCTTGAGCGTCGCGCCCTTCGGCGCCAGCAACTGGTGGCGCACGGGCAGGAACCATTCCGCCACGATATGCAGGCCGGAATCCGGCATCAGATGGTGAATGTCGGCGACGCGCCCGGCGATTGAGTTCTCGACCGGGATCATGCCGAGATCGGCTTCGCCGGAGGTCAATGCCGCGAAGGCGTCCTCGAAGGTCGGGCAGGGCACCGGCTCATGGTCCGGATAGGCGGCGTTGCAGGCGAGATGCGAATTCGCGCCCGGCTCGCCCTGGAATACGATGGTTTTCTTCGCCGCCATAATGTCCCGTTACGCGGTCCTTCGTGCCGGAGTCAACTTTTGCCCGCCAGCATCTTGCGCGCCTTTTCCAGTTCCTCGGGCGTATCGACGCCGAGCGGCACGCTGCCGACGATGGCAACATCGATCCGCATGCCGGCGTCGAGCGCGCGCAATTGTTCCAGCTTTTCGCTCTGCTCGTTGGCGGAGGGCGGCAGCTTGACGAAACGCTCCAGCGCCGAGCGGCGATAGGCATAAAGCCCGATGTGATGATAATGCGGCCCCGGCCCGGTGGCGTTGGCGCGCGTGAATTTTATCGCGTGAAAGCGTCCGGTCGTTACCGGCCTGCCCGATACCTTGACCACGTTCGGGTTGGTCAGTTCGCCCGCGATTTTGATCTCTGCGGCGAGCGTCGCGATATCGACCTTGGGGTCTGTCAGCGGGCCCAGCGAGGCGCGGATATCGGCGGGCTCGATGGTCGGCAGGTCGCCCTGCACATTGATGATGATGCTGGCGCGCGCCTGCGGGTCGGCCTTGCCCAGCGCTTCGAAGATGCGGTCGGAGCCGGAGACGTGATCGGCGCGCGTCATCACTGCCCGCCCGCCCGACTTTTCCACCGCCGCCGCGATGGCTTGCGAATCGGTCGCCACCACCACCGCGCCCGCCCCGGCGGCTTCCGCCCGTTGCATGACATGCACGATCATCGGCAGGCCGGCGATATCGGCCAGCGGCTTGCCGGGAAGCCGGGCCGAGGCCATGCGGGCGGGAATGATGATGATGATGCGGTGTTCGTCGGCCATATGACGGGCCCGTCGCTCCGCGCAGCTTGAACGAATGTCGCAGGTTCGCCGTGCTTATACGGGTTGCCAGAGCCAAGGCAAACCGGTTATCTCTGCCGCCGTCGCCGGGACCCCGGCGGCGTTTGTCCTGGTGCCGCGCATTATCGCTTCGGGAGCCGATTTCCGATGGATTCCTTCGAACTCAACAAGATCCTGGGCGCCGTCCTCGGCACCTGTCTGGTTCTGCTGACGCTCAATATCGCCGCCAGCGCCATTTTCGCGCCGGTGAAGCCGGCCAAGCCGGGCTACGACATCGCCGTGGTGGAACACGTCGCCGAAGACAAAGCCGGGCCGAAAGAGCCGTCCCAGCCGATCGAGGTGCTGCTGGCAACTTCCTCCGCTGAGAAGGGCGAATCCGCCGCCAAGAAGTGCGGCGCCTGTCATACGTTCACCAAGGGCGGTCCCAACCGCGTCGGCCCCAATCTCTGGGGTATCGTCAACCGCACGCGGGCATCCGAGGCTGGCTTTAATTACTCCGCCGCCATGAAGGGCAAGGCGGGAAGCTGGTCGTTCCAGGACCTCAACACCTATCTGCTCAATCCGAAAGCCTTCGTCCCCGGAACCAACATGAGCTTCGCCGGCATCACGCGCGACAGCGAGCGCGCCGACGTCATCAATTATCTGCACACGCTGGCCGACAGCCCTGCGCCGCTGCCCAAGGCGGCTGCGAAATAGGGTCTATCGCCTCGCGGAATTATCGTGGCCGGGCCCAAAGCCCGGCCGTTTCGTTTTCGGGCTGCGGCGATCCGCCGTCCGCCCACGGGAAAGTGAAGCTTGATGTGGATCGCCTTCCCGCGCCAAGCTGTCAGCCGATCCAAAAACCGACATAATCCCCCACGATGCCTCGCTATGCCGGGAGCAAATCCGTGAAACTGACTCGCCGATCCGTGATCCGCAGCGGCGCCGCCGCGCTCGCCGCGCCAGCCTTGAACGCGGCCGGTCCGCTTGCGGCGCTGGCTCAAACCGCTGAATGGAAGCATGGCCTGTCGCTGTTCGGCGACGTGCGTTATGCGCCCGGCTTCAAGAATTTCGAATACGTCAATCCTGCCGCGCCCAAAGGCGGCGTCGCGCGCCAGATCGCGTTCGGCACCTTCGACAATTTCAACATGGTCGTCTCCGGCGTGAAAGGCTCGCTCGCCGGTGGCGTCAATCTCATCAACGACACGCTGATGACGGAATCGCTCGACGAGGTGTCGACCGAATATGGGCTGCTCGCCGAATCCGTCAGCCATCCGGCGGATTTTTCCACGGTGACCTACCGGCTGCGCGCCGAGGCGCGCTGGCACGACGGCCGTCCGGTGACGCCGGAGGATGTCATCTTCTCGATGGATGTGATCAAGAAAAACAGCCCGCAGCTCGGTGCCTATTACCGCCACGTGGTGAAGTTCGAGAAGGTGGGCGCGCGCGAAGTCCGGTTCACGTTCGACGGCCCCGGCAACCGCGAACTGCCGCAGATCGTCGGCCAGCTTCCCGTGCTGCCGAAGCATTGGTGGGAAGGCACCGACAAATCCGGCAAGAAGCGCGACGTGACGGCGACGACGCTGGAGCCGCCGCTCGGTTGCGGGCCGTACCGGGTGAAGGATTTTACGCCCGGCCGTTCGCTGGTGCTTGAACGCGTGAAGGATTATTGGGGCAAGGACCTCAATGTAAATCTCGGGCGCAATAATTTCGATGAACTGCGTTACGAATATTTTCGCGATTCCATTGTCGCGCTCGAGGCGTTCAAGGCCGACACGGTGGACTGGCGCACCGAGAACAGCGCGAAAAACTGGGCGACCTCCTACGACTTTCCCGCCGTCAAGGACAAGCGTGTGCTGCTGGAGGAATTTCCGATCCGCAACAGCGGCGTGATGCAATCCTTCGCGTTCAACACGCGGCGCGCGAAATTTTCCGACCGGCGCTTGCGGCGCGCGTTCAATTTCGCGTTCGATTTCGAGGACATGAACAAGCAGATATTCTTTGGCCAATACAAGCGCATCGGCAGCTATTTCGAGGGCACCGAGCTTGCTTCTTCCGGTCTGCCGGAAGGCAAGGAGCTGGAAATTCTGCAGACCGTGCGCGACAAGGTGCCGCCGGAAGTTTTCACCACGGCTTACACCAATCCGGTCGGCGGCAATCCGCAGGCGGTGCTCGCCAATCTGCGCGAAGCGTCGCGTCTTCTGCGGGAATCCGGTTACGAAGTACGCGATCAGAAACTCGTCGATGCCAAGAGCGGCGAGCAGCTCAAGGCGGAGTTTCTGGTGGAAGACCCCGCGAGCGAGCGCTTCGTGTTGTTCTACAAGCCAGCGCTTGAGCGTCTCGGTATTGCTGCGAGCGTGCGCACGGTTGACTCCGCGCAATACGAAAACCGCCTGCGGCAATGGGACTTCGATATCGTCGTTGCCGCCTGGGGCCAGTCGCTCTCGCCCGGCAACGAGCAGCGCGGCTTCTGGGGAACCGCCGCCGCCGATCAGCCCGGCTCGCGCAATCTTCCCGGCATCAAGAATCCTGCCATCGACGCGCTGATCGACCGCGTGATCTTCACCAAGGATCGCGCCGATCTGGTCGCCGCCACCAAGGCGCTCGACCGCGTGCTGTTGTGGAATTTCTACGTCGTGCCGCAATGGACCTACGGCAAGGTGCGCTCGGCGCGCTGGGACCGTTTCAGCCGTCCCGAACTGCTGCCGAAATACGGCATGTCGGGATGGCCGGCGATCTGGTGGTGGGACGCGCAAAAGGCGGCCAAGGTGCCGCCGCGGTCGTGAGCATGCAGAAATTAAGCCGCCGCGCCGCGCTTGCTCTGACCGGTGGCGCATTGGCTGCGGGTGTTTCGCCGCGCTTCTCGCTCGCGCAGGACGCCGAACGCCACGGCATCTCGGCCTTCGGCGATCTGAAATATCCGGCGGATTTTACTCACTTCGGCTACGTCGATCCGAAAGCGCCGAAGGGCGGCGTGTTTTCGCAGATCGGCCCGAGCCGGCAATTCAACCAGAATTTCCTCACCTTCAATTCGCTCAACAGCTACATCCTGCGGGGCGATGCCGCGCAAGGCATGGAGCTGACTTTTGCGACATTGATGGTGCGCTCCGGCGACGAGCCCGACGCGATGTATGGATTGGCGGCGCGCGCGGTGCGGATTTCTCCCGATGGACTGACCTACAGGTTCCTGCTGCGCCCGCAGGCTAAATTTCACGACGGCACGAAATTGACGGCGCACGATGTCGCCTTCTCGCTCAACACGCTGAAGGAAAAAGGCCATCCGATCATCACGCAGCTCATGCGCGACTGCAAAGGCGCCGAGGCCGCTGACGACGCGACCGTGGTCGTGCGGTTTGCCGAAAAACGCGGCCGTGACGTGCCGTTGTTCGTCGCGGGATTGCCGATTTTTTCGCGCGCCTATTACAGCAAGCGTCCGTTCGAGGAATCCACGCTCGACGTTCCGCTCGGCAGCGGGGCGTACAAAGTCGGACGCTTCGAGGTCGGGCGCTACATTGAATACGAGCGGATGAAGGACTGGTGGGGCGCCGATCTGCCCGTTTCGCGCGGCATGAACAATTTCGATGCGGTACGGTTTGAATTTTACCGCGACCGCGAAGTTGGTTTCGAAGGTTTCACCGCCAAGAACTATCTGTTCCGCGAGGAGTTCACCTCGCGCGTGTGGGCGACGCGCTATGAATTTCCGGCGATCAAGGATGGACGCGTGAAGCGCGAGATACTCTCCGACGACACGCCGTCCGGCGCGCAGGGCTGGTTCATCAACATGCGGCGGGAGAAGTTCAAGGACCGCCGCCTGCGCGAGGCGCTGATCAACGCCTTCGATTTCGAGTGGACCAACAAGAACATCATGTACGGCTCCTACAAGCGCACGCATTCGGTGTTCCAGAATTCGGCCATGATGGCGCAGGGAAAACCGGAAGGCGATGAGCTGGCTTTGCTGGAGCCGTTCCGCGGCAAGGTGCCGGACGAAGTGTTCGCCGAGCCTTACATGCCGCCGGTGAGCGACGGTTCGGGGCAGGATCGCAAATGGTTGCGCGAGGCTTCGCGCTTGCTGCAGGAAGCGGGTTTGCCGGTCCAGGACGGCAAGCGAGTGCTCTCTTCAGGCGAACACATGAGCATGGAATTTCTGATCGATGAGCCGACGTTCCAGCCGCATCACCTCGCCTATATCAAGAATCTCACCACGCTCGGCTTCAACGCCACCGTGCGCATCGTCGATCCGGTGCAATATCGAGCGCGGGTGGACGATTTCGATTTCGACATAACGGTTCAACGGTTCAGTTTTTCGGAAACGCCGGGCGACGGGTTGCGCAGCTATCTCTCCTCGCAATCGGCTGTGACCAAGGGTTCGCAGAATCTTGCCGGCATCGCCGACCCGGCGATCGACGCGCTGGTGGAGAAAATCATCGCCGCCGATACGCGGCCCGCACTGGTCACCGCCTGCAAGGCGCTCGACCGCGTGATCCGGGCCGGGCGCTACTGGATACCGCACTGGTACAAAGCGTCGCACTGGATCGCCTACTGGGACACGTTCGGCCGGCCGGCCGCCAAGCCGCGTTATTTCCGCGGCATCCCGGAGACTTGGTGGTATGACCGCGACAAGGCGGCAAAGCTTGACCGTCCGGGATAAGTTCACCGCATGACCGCCTATATCATCCGCCGTCTTCTGTTCATGGTGCCGACGCTGCTCGGCATTCTGCTCGTCTCGTTCGTCGTCGTGCAGTTCGCACCCGGCGGGCCGGTCGAACGCGTGATTGCTCAACTCACCGGTTCCGACACCGGCGCAACTTCGCGCATCTCCGGTTCGCCGAGCGGCGACTTCGGCGCGCGCGGGCAGGTGCAGGGTGGCGCGCAGATCGATGCGGGTAATTCGAGATATCGCGGCGCGCAGGGGCTTGATCCCGAATTCATCAAGAAGCTGGAAATTCAATTTGGCTTCGACAGGCCGGCGCATGAGCGATTTTTGCTGATGCTGTGGAATTTCGTCCGCTTCGATTTCGGCAAGAGCTACTTCCGCGATGTCAGCGTGTTGCAACTCATCAAGGAAAAACTTCCGGTATCGATGTCGCTCGGCATCTGGATGACCCTGCTCACTTATTTGATTTCGATTCCACTCGGCATCCGCAAGGCGATCGACGACGGCTCGCGCTTCGATGTGTGGACCTCCGGTGTCATCATCGTCGCCTATGCGATCCCCGGATTCCTGTTCGCGATCCTGTTGATCATTTTGTTCGCGGGCGGTTCGTTCTGGGACGTATTCCCGTTGCGCGGGCTGACTTCGGAGAATTTCTCGACGCTGCCTTGGTGGGGAAAAGTTATCGACTATTTCTGGCACCTCACGTTGCCTATTCTGTCGATGGCACTCTCTGCTTTCGCCACCATGACGCTGCTGACGAAAAATTCCTTCCTCGACGAAATTCGCAAGCAATACGTGCTCACCGCGCGCGCCAAAGGCTGCACGCAAAATCAGGTGCTCTACGGCCACGTCTTCCGCAACGCCATGCTGATTGTCATTGCCGGTTTTCCCGGCGCCTTCGTGCACGCGTTCTTCACCGGCGCGCTGCTGATCGAGACGATCTTCTCGCTCGATGGTCTTGGCTTGCTGGGTTTTGAGAGCGTGCTCAACCGCGACTATCCAGTGGTGTTCGCGACGCTGTTTATTTTCTCGCTGGTCGGGCTGGTGGTGAACCTGCTCTCGGACCTGACCTACACATGGATCGATCCGCGCATCGATTTCGAGACGCGGGAGGTGTGAGTGGACACCCGCGCCGGCATTGAATCTCCGGATAAGGCGGCCTTGCCGCCACCGCGCGGCTTTTTCAGCCTGTCGCCGATCAACAAGCGGCGCTGGCAGAATTTCAAGGCCAACCGGCGCGGCTATATCTCGTTGTGGTTTTTCATCGCGCTGTTCGTGCTCTCGCTGTTCGCCGAACTGATCGCCAACGACAAGCC
This sequence comes from Rhizobium sp. Q54, assembly GCA_945907045.1. Classification (GTDB taxonomy): domain Bacteria; phylum Pseudomonadota; class Alphaproteobacteria; order Rhizobiales; family Xanthobacteraceae; genus Pseudolabrys. Next base: position 194,179 of record CAMDSH010000001.1, read on the forward strand.
GATCTATCTGCATGTGGACGGCAAGTCGTACTTTCCCGCTTTCGTGACCTATCCCGACACCGCCTTCGGCGAACCCAATGACTCGAATTTGTTCGGCACTGCGGCTGATTATCGCGATGAATATTTGCTCGGCCTGATCGCCAAGAAAAACGGCTACATGATCTGGCCGCCGGTCCGCTATTCCTACAACACGCCGGTGAGCAAGCCGCCGTCGCCGTTCCCGTCTAAGCCGACATGGCTGTTGAACGAGAAGGATTGCGAATTCGCCGCCAAACATGACTTCGCGAAATGCGGTGAGCTTGAATACAATTGGCTCGGCACCGACGACGTCGGCCGCGATCTTGTGGCGCGGTTGATTTACGGCTTTCGCATCTCGGTGCTGTTCGGCTTGATCCTGACAGTGATTTCTTCCGTCATCGGCGTTGCCGCCGGTGCGGTGCAAGGCTATTTCGGCGGCTGGACCGATTTGCTGTTCCAGCGTTTCATCGAAATCTGGACATCGATCCCATCGCTCTATCTGCTGCTGATTATTTCTTCCGTGCTGGTGCCGGGGTTCTTCGTGCTGCTCGGAATCCTTCTTCTGTTCTCCTGGGTATCGCTGGTCGGGCTGGTGCGCGCGGAATTCCTGCGCGGGCGAAATTTCGAATACATCCAGGCGGCGCGCGCGCTCGGCGTGTCGAACGCGGTCATCATGTTCCGCCATCTGCTACCGAACGCGATGGTGGCGACCATGACGTTTCTTCCCTTCATTCTCTCCTCGTCGGTGATGACGCTCACGGCGCTCGATTTTCTTGGCTTTGGCCTCCCGCCCGGCTCGCCTTCGCTCGGCGAAATGCTTTCACAAGGCAAGGCCAACGTGCAGGCGCCGTGGCTTGGTCTCACCGGCTTCTGCGCTGTCGCGCTGATGCTCTCGCTGCTGATATTTATCGGCGAGGCGGTGCGCGACTCCTTCGATCCGCGAAAGACATTCCGATGAGCGAGGTCCTTCTTTCCATCCGCGATCTCTCCGTCGCCTTCGGGCAGGGCGCGCATGGAGTGCTTGCCGTCGATCGCGTCTCGTTCGACATCGCCAAAGGCGAAACGGTGGCGCTGGTCGGTGAATCCGGATCGGGTAAATCCGTCACCGCGCTCTCGGTGATGAAGCTGCTGCCCTATCCTTCAGCGCATCATCCAACCGGCAAGATCAGCTTCAAGGGCCAGGAACTTTTGCATCTGCCCGAGCACGAAATCCGTCGCGTGCGCGGCAACGACATCACCATCATCTTCCAGGAACCGATGACGTCGCTCAATCCGCTCCACACGATTGAAAAGCAGATCGGCGAAATCCTGCTGCTGCACCGCGCTCTTACCGGCGAGGCTGCGCGCACTCGCATCCTCGAGTTGCTCAGCCATGTCGGCATTCCCGATCCGGAAAGCCGGCTGGCGAGTTATCCGCATCAACTCTCAGGTGGGCAGCGCCAGCGCGTGATGATCGCGATGGCTTTGGCGAACGAGCCTGATTTGCTGATCGCGGACGAACCGACCACCGCGCTCGATGTCACCGTGCAGGCGCAAATTCTCAAACTGCTGAAAGAGACGCAAACGCGCCTCGGCATGTCGATGCTGTTCATCACGCACGATCTTGGCATCGTGCGCAAGCTCGCCGACAAAGTCTGCGTCATGAGCCACGGCAAGATCGTCGAGCAGGGACCGGTCGAGCGTGTGTTCACCGCGCCCGAACATCCTTACACGCGCGCACTGCTCGCCGCCGAGCCGAAGCCCGATCCCGCGCCGCCGATGCCGGACGCGCCGGTTGTCGTCGAGACCAAGGATTTGAAAGTCTGGTTTCCGATCAGGCGCGGCGTATTGCGCAAGACCGTCGGTCACATCAAGGCGGTCGATGGCGTGAGCATCGAGGTTCGCAAGGGCGAGACGCTCGGCGTCGTCGGCGAATCTGGTTCGGGAAAAACCACGCTCGGCCTTGCCATTTTGCGTCTGATTTCCTCGCAAGGGCCGATCGTGTTCATGGGCCACGAATTGCAGGGCCTCAAGTTCAAACAGATGCGCCCCTTCCGGCGCGACATGCAGATCGTTTTCCAGGACCCTTACGGCTCGCTGAGCCCGCGCATGTCGGTGTCAGACATCATCGAGGAAGGCTTGCGCGTGCAGCATCCGGAAATGTCCGAGAACGAACGCGATGCGCAAGTCGTGCGCGCGCTCAACGATGTCGGGCTGGATCCGCAATCGCGCTTCCGTTATCCGCATGAGTTTTCCGGCGGCCAGCGCCAACGCATCGCGCTTGCCCGCGCCGTCGTGCTGGCGCCGACCTTCGTCGTGCTCGATGAGCCGACCAGCGCGCTGGATATGCTCATACAGGCGCAGATGGTCGATCTGCTGCGCGATCTGCAGAAGCGCCGCAACCTCACTTACATGTTCATTTCGCACGACCTGCGCGTCGTCGCCGCGCTGGCGAGCAGGCTTGTGGTGATGCGCAACGGCAAGGTGGTGGAAGAGGGTGCGGCGGCTGACTTGTTCAAGAATCCGAAGAGCGCCTACACCCGCGCGTTGTTCGCAGCGGCGTTCAAGCTTGAAATCGCGCCGGAAGGCGTGGTGGCGCAATGAAACGGCTTTTGCCGGCTGTCGCGGCGCTATGCCTGCTAACCGCCGGCGCGATGGCCGCGCAATTCGGTCCGTCGCAATACCCGATCCGCGCCGAGGATGGCGACGAGATCACGAATTACACCCTCAGCGCCGAGGCTGCCGCGCAACTTGCGAAGCTCACCGGCGTCGTGCCGGTCGGCAATTTGCAAGGCGACGTCACGCTGCTGCAATTCTACGATCTCAACTGTCCGTTCTGCCGCGAGGCGGCGGCGGATGTCGATGCGCTGGTGCGCGCCGACAAGAAGCTGAAACTGGTGTTTGTGCCTTATGCCGTTCTGTCGGTGCAATCGGTGCAGGGTGCGCTGATCGAGATCGGCGCTGCGAAACTGGCGACGCCCGCGCAATATCTCGAATTTCACCGCCGCATTTACGCCGGCCGGGGATTGATCGATGGCGCGCGCACGCTGGCGGCGGCGAAGGAAGCCGGTCTCGATCCGGAGAAAGTCGCCGCACTTGGCAACACGCAGGAATCTCTGAACGTGCTGCGGCAGAATGCCGATTTTGGCACGCTGGCAAAAATCGTCGCGACACCGGCTTACGTCATCAACGGCGTCGCCATTCTCGGCCATCCGGGGTTGAAGCCGCTGCAAAAAGTCGTCGCCGCCGTGCGCGCCTGCGGCAAGGTCGCGTGTTGAGCGCTATGCGAGCCGCTTGACGCTGGTGACTTCGCTGCCCGACTTTTTGATGCGTGAAACCGCTTCGACAGTAGACTCAATCGCGACCGCCATGTGAAATGCGTTGGCGTGAATGATTGTCTTTGCATCGCGCGCGATGGCGACGTGGCCCTTCCAGAAAATCAGATCGCCGCGCTGCAGGCTGTCGAGGGACGCGGGCTTTCCGGGCATCGCTTCCTGCATATAGCTGTCGCGCGGGCAACCGATGCCCGCCGCTTGCAGCGCGATTTGCACCAGACCGGAGCAGTCGATGCCCAGCGTCGTCTTGCCGCCCCATAGATAAGGCGTTCCGAGAAATTTTTCGGCCGCCGTGACGAAATCGGTTTCTTTCGCGGCCAGCGGTGTGAGATGGCTGGCAGGCAAAAAAAGTCCCGCCGCCGTCACGGCGAAAGGCTGCTGCTGATGTGCAACGGCGACGCGTGCGCCGTAGGGGAGCGCGACATAAGGCGGCAGCTTTATATCCGCGCCGGGAAACCCATGTGTGCGTAAAGCTGCGATCTTGTGCGTCGATGCAGCACCCGGACGCGCGAGTGCGGCGGCGGGCAAATAGCCGACATAGCCGTCGGTCTCCAACTGGCCCCAGGCCCAGCCTTCCTCGTCGATGTCATAGACGGTGACGCGCTCGCCATAGAGCGCCTCAGTGTCGAGCGCGGCATCGTGCGCGGGCGCGCGCCGCAGTGGCGCCTGTCCGTGAACGATCTCGTACAGCGTGCCTTCTGCGAAATGTTTCGCTTCGACCTTGCCCTTGAGATGCGCAGCCGCGAGATCGGGGCGGAATGGATTGATGCGCGGGTCCATCAGATTCGTTCCTGGCGCATGATCTGATCCGAAAACCGGTTTCCACTTTTCGGGATCATGCGCTAGCCGTAACGCGCGGCGAGCAACGCATAAAGCGCGCGCGCCGCCTGGCATTCGCCGCCTTCGGGCCGGCCGGATTTTGCTGCGGGAACCCAAGCGAAAATGTCGAAATGCGCCCACGCTTTCGCGCGCCCAACGAAACGCTGCAGGAACAGCGCCGCCGTGATCGAGCCGGCAAAAGCGCCAGACGAGACATTGTTCATGTCCGCGATCTTGGAATCGAGCAACTGGTCGTACGGCTCCCACAGCGGCATCCGCCAGAGCGGATCGTTCTCGGCGGTGGCGTGCGTTGCGAGCTCACCTGCGAGATTGTCGTCGCCGGTGTAGAACGGCGGCAAATCGGGGCCGAGCGCGACGCGTGCGGCCCCGGTGAGAGTCGCCATGTCGGCAATGAGTTCCGGTGCTTCTTCGTCAGCGAGCGCGAGTGCATCGGCCAGAACGAGGCGGCCCTCGGCGTCGGTGTTGCCGATTTCGACAGTGATGCCCTTGCGGGATTTATAGATATCGCGCGGGCGGAACGCCGCTCCGGAAATGGAATTCTCCACGGCGGGGATCAGCACGCGCAGGCGTATTTTCAAGCCGCGCGACATCAGCATGTGCGCGAGCGCGAGCACGCAAGCTGCGCCGCCCATGTCCTTCTTCATGTTGAGCATGCCGCTATCGTTCTTGATGTCGAGCCCGCCGGTGTCGAAGCACACGCCCTTGCCGACCAGCGTAATTTTTGGATCGCTATCCTTGCCCCATGTCATGTCGATCAGCCGCGGCGCGCGCGGCGAGGCCATGCCGACCGCATGAATGAGGGGAAAATTCTTGACGAGATCATCACCGATGGTGACGGCTATCTTCGCGCCGTGTTGTTTTGCAAGTGCACGGGCGGCGTCTTCCAGCTCCGCCGGCCCCATGTCGTTCGATGGCGTGTTGATGAGATCGCGCGCCAGCGCTACGCCCTCGGCGATGCGCGTTATCTCGTCGCCGTCCACGCCGTCGGGCAGCACCAAGCGAGTGCCATGCGCCTTGGCCTTGCGGTAGCGCGTGAACTGATAGGCGCCCAACGCAAAAGCCAGTGCGCCGAGCCGTGCATCGTGCGGCGCATTGGCAAAGTGGTACGTGCCGGGCGGCAGCAGGCCGGACAGGCGGCCGGGCAGGAACAAATCCTTCGCCGCCTTGGCGGTCTCGATGCCGAACAGCACGGCGGCAATCCCGCCGTCGGGCTTGGGCAAAATCAGATGCCGTCCGCCTTTAGCCTCGAATCCCGCCGCCCTCGTGAAGGTGCGCGCAGGCGCGTCAAGTTTGACGAGAACGGCATCGAGCGTGTCCGTTCCGGCAAACCAGACCGGAATGCTGCCGGCAGCTTCGCCGCGCGCAACGAAAATGGGATGCATGGTTGGCCGCCTGTCGGTCTAAAAGCCCTGCTACCACGGCCCCGGGCGGGGGTGAAGGCGGCATTAACCACTCATTAGGGTTAACGTTTTATTGCTGGCCGACCATGCGCCCGCATTCCCCCCGTGCTGCGCGTTTCCTCGCCTCGGCTGCCTTGGCCGGGATCCTCGCGCTATCGGCGGCCGGGTGCTCGTCCACGGGCGGCACCGACACCACAGGATCGTTCGCATCCTCCTCCGGTCCGCGCAGCGATGCGGACTGGCGCAAGGAAGCCGATCAATGGGGCGAGCGCTATCGCTCCAATCCGGGCGATCCGGAAGCGGCGATGCAATACGCCCAGGCGCTGCGCGCCACCGCCCAGCGCGCGCAAGCCGCCGCGGTGCTGGAGCAGGCCTCGATTCAGAATCCGCAAAACAAGACTTTGCTCGGCGCTTATGGCCGTGCGCTTGCCGACGTCGGCAGCTACACGCAGGCGCTCGAAGTGCTGGGCCGCGCGCATACGCCGGATCAGCCCGACTGGCGTATCCTTTCGGCGCAAGGCGCGGTGCTCGACCAGATGGGCCGCCACGCCGACGCGCAGCGCCATTACGCAAGCGCGTTGAAGATGATGCCGAACGATCCGGCGGTGTTGTCCAATCTCGGCCTGTCGTATGCGCTCTCGAAAGACCTCAAGCGCGCCGAGACAACGTTGCGACGCGCGATCGAACAGCCCGGCGTCGCGCCGAAGGCACGGCAAAATCTCGCGCTCGTCGTCGGCCTGCAGGGCCGCTTCGCCGAAGCCGAGAACATCGCACGCGCCGATCTGCCCCCCGACGAGGCGTCGGCCAACGTCGCTTACTTGCGGCAGATGCTGTCGGAAGAAAACCAGCGCAAGAAGATCGGCCGCGCGGGCAAGCCCGTGCCCGGCGCCGGCACTTAAAAAGTAATTTCGATCAGTTGCGAACGGACACGATGACGGCGCTTTGCGGCGCGGTCATTGAATGCTCATGACCTTGATCGCCGCCGGCCCGAGAATGACGACGAACAATACCGGCAGGAAGAACAGGATCATCGGCACGGTCAGCTTCGGCGGCAGGCCAGCGGCTTTCTTTTCGGCTTCGGTCATGCGCATGTCGCGATTTTCCTGCGCCATCACGCGCAAGGTGCTCGCCAGCGGCGTGCCGTAGCGTTCGGCCTGCTGCAGTGACATGCAAACCGATTTCACGCCTTCGAGGTCAGTGCGCTTGGCCAGATTTTCGTAAGCCTGGCGGCGCTCCTGCAAATAGGATAATTCGGCGGTGGTGAGCGTGAGCTCCTCCGCCAGCGGAATGGATTGCGTGCCGATCTCCTCGCTAACCTTCTTGAAGGCGGCCTCGATCGACATGCCGGATTCGACGCAGATCAGCAGCAGATCGAGCGCGTCGGGAAATGCCTGCTTGATGGAAAGCTGACGGCGCTGGATTTTGCTCTTCAGGAACATCAGCGGAATATGCATGCCGGCATAGGCTGCGGAAATGCACATGCCGACCTTCACCATCGTCGGCTGATCGAAGTCGAGAATGACGAACAAATAGACGGCGGCAAAGATCACGGACGCGATCGGCATCACCATGCGGAAGAACAAATAAGTGACGTAAGGCGCCTGGCCGCGATAGCCGGCCTGTACCAGTTTCAGCCGCGCTTCGTCCTGACCCACCCATTTGGTCAAGTTAAAATTTTCGACGATCGTCTGCATGTACTGCTTCGGCGACTTGCGCAGATTGATCTTTTCCCCGCGTGCCAGCCGCTCGCGTTCGCGCGCGCGCAGCTTTTCGCGCTCGAGCGCGACCGACTTCATGCGCCTGTTGAGCGTGTCCGGCGCGATCAGCGGCATCGCCAATGTCAGCACGGTCGCACCGGCGGCGACGGCGGCGAGTATCATCGTCACCGTCCGGACGTTGAGTGCGCTGATGATTAATTCAAGCATGGTGCCGGTTCAAAAGTTAAAGTTGATCATTTTTTTCATGACGAGCACGCCCATCGACATCCAGATCAATGAGCCGGCCAGCATCACGCGCCCGAGCGGTTCGGTCCACAACAGCGAGATGTATTGCGGGCTTGAGAAGTAGACGAGAGCCATCACCGCCAGCGGCAAGCAGCCGATGATCGATGCGGAAGCCTTCGCCTCCATCGACATCGCCTGAATCTTGGCCTTCATTTTCTTGCGGTCGCGCAGCACGCGCGAAAGATTTCCAAGCGCTTCGGAGAGATTGCCGCCGGCCTTCTGCTGAATCAAAATCACGATGGCGAAGAAGTTGGCTTCGGGGACCGGCATATTCTGAAAAAGCCTGCCGCAAGCTTCGCCCAGCGGCATGCCGACGGCCTGGGTTTCGACGATTGCCTTGAATTCGGATTTGACCGGCTCAGCAGCGTCGTTGGTGATCATCTTCATGCAATCGAGCAGCGGCAGGCCGGCCTTGATGCCGCGGACGATGATGTCGACGGCGTCCGGAAAGGTGTCGAGGAATTTCGTCTCGCGGCGCTTCTTGAGATACGAGAGCAGCCAGAACGGCAGGCCGAAAGCCGCGGCGAAACCGAGCGCCAGCGCGGGCAGAATTCCGGCGCCGATCAGCAATACCAGCATGAACGCCGCGAAGCCGAGGCAGCCGGCGGTGATCATGAACCGTTGCTTCGACCAGGTAAGCCCGGCCTGGGTGATGCGTGACGACAGCGGGGCGCTCTTATTCTTTTTGTGGCGCTGTTCGAGTTCCTTCAGCGTGCCTTCGACGATGTCGCGGCGCGACTTCTGGCCGGTGCGTGCGCCGGCGCGCGCGGCGGCCGGATCCGCTTTGGCGACGCTGGCGCGGCGCTGTTCGGCTTTCTTCTCGCCGGAGAGCGTCGGATAGATGAATACCCAGGCGATACCGCCGATTGAGACGGAGACCAGAAAGAACAAAGCGAGCGGTTGCATGCCGGTGTGCTCCGCCGTCAAGCCCGCAAGGGCTCGTTGGCAATCTCGGCGGCGTCGAGCGCAGCCGCCAGATTTTTCTCTTCGCCGTAGTAACGCGCGCGATCCCAAAACCGCGGCCGGCCGATGCCGGTCGAACGATGGCGGCCGATGATGTTGCCCTTCTCGTCCTCGCCCATCATGTCGTAAAGGAACAAATCCTGCGTGATGATGACGTCGCCTTCCATTCCCATCACCTCGGTGATGTGAGTGATGCGGCGCGAGCCGTCGCGCAGGCGTGCGGCCTGCACGACAACGTCAACCGAGGCGCAGATCATTTCGCGGATGGTGCGCGAGGGAAGCGAGAAGCCGCCCATCGTAATCATCGATTCCAGACGCGAGAGAGCTTCGCGCGGGTTGTTGGCGTGCAGCGTACCCATCGAGCCGTCGTGGCCGGTGTTCATGGCTTGCAGCAAATCGAACGCTTCGGGTCCGCGGACTTCGCCGACGATGATGCGTTCCGGGCGCATACGCAGGCAGTTGCGCACCAGTTCGCGCATGGTGACCTGGCCTTCGCCTTCCAGGTTTGGCGGGCGGGTTTCCAGCCGGACCACGTGCGGCTGTTGCAGCTGCAATTCGGCCGCGTCTTCGCAGGTGATGACGCGCTCGTCGTCGTCGATGAATTGCGTGATGCAGTTGAGCAGCGTGGTTTTACCGGAGCCGGTGCCGCCGGAGATCAGCGTGTTGACGCGGCAGCGGCCGATGACTTTCAGAATATCCGCGCCTTGCGGCGTGATGGTTCCGAACTTGACCAGCTGGTCGAGCGTCAGCTTGTCCTTTTTGAATTTGCGGATGGTGAGGGCGGGGCCGTCAATGGCGAGCGGCGGCACGATTGCGTTGACGCGCGAGCCGTCCGGCAAGCGCGCATCGCAGATCGGCGAGGATTCATCGACGCGGCGGCCGATCTGGCTGACGATGCGCTGGCAGATATTCAGCAGCTGCTGGTTGTCGCGGAAGCGGATGCCGGTCTTCTGAATTTTTCCCGCGACTTCGATGTAAACCGTGCCGGAACCGTTCACCATCACGTCGGAGATGTCGTCGCGCGAGAGTAGCGGTTCGAGCGGTCCGAAGCCGAGCACATCGTTGCAGATGTCGTCGAGCAGCTCTTCCTGCTCGGCAATCGACATCACGATGTTCTTGATCGCGATGATCTCGTTGACGATGTCGCGGATTTCCTCGCGCGCCGAATCGGCGTCGAGCCGAGCCAGCTGGGCGAGATCGATCGCCTCGATCAGGGCGCCGAAGATAGTGCCTTTGACCTCGTAATAAGTTTCCGAGCGGCGTGAATCGACGGCAGAGGGAATTGCCGCCGACTTCGGGCCGCTGTTGACGGCGGCGGTCGGCGCTCCCACCAGCGGCGCGCCGAGGCCGTCGGAGGGAAACGGCGTGCGGCCGTTGTCGGTGGCGGAAGGCGCGGGGCGCGGCGGCGCCGGCGCAGCTGCTGGCGCGGGAGCGGGCGGCGCGCCCGGACGCAGCGCAGGCGCCGCGGGAGCGGGCCCGCGGACATCGACGCTTGAAGTGCTGCGCTTACCGAACAAGGTGGGCGTCTCCGGACAATACTCAGACTTCTTCTTATGAAGCTTGCCGCTTCATCAGTTTGCTCAACAGCGGCGTGAGCAGGCTCGACTTCGTGCGCTTCACTTCCGAGCGCCCGGTCAAGATCGACGCCAGCTGGCGGAACATCTCCGCGGTTTTGTGGCCGGAAGAAATCTCCGCGATCATCTGCCCGTTATTGGCGGCGGTGCCGAACATCTGCGGCTCGAACGGGATGACCGCCAGCGGATCGGCTTCCAGCGCCTTGGCGAAATCGCCGGGCTTGATCTCCGGCCGCTTCGGCACGCCGACCTGGTTGAGGCAATAATGCGGATGCTGGTCGTTCGGCCGCGCCACGCGCAGCAGATCGAACAGGTTCTTGGCGTTGCGCAGATTGGCAAGATCGGGGCCGGCGACGATCAGGATATCGTCGGCACTGACGAGCAGGCGCCGGGTCCAGCCGTTCCACTGGTGCGGCACGTCGAGCACGATGCAGGGAATTGTCGCGCGCAGCGAATCCAGAATCGAATCGAATGCTTCCGCGCCGAAATCATAAACACGGTCGAGCGTCGCCGGCGCCGCCAGCAGGCTCAGGTGATCGGTGCATTTCGACAGCAGTCGGTCGATGAAAGCCGTGTCGATGCGGTCGGGCGAGAATACCGCGTCGGCGATGCCTTGCGGCGGGTCCTGGTTGAAGTCGAGCCCGGCGGTGCCGTAAGCAAGATCGAGATCGGTGACCACGGCATCGAGCGAAAGATCGCGCGCGATCGCCCAGGCGATGTTGTGCGCGACGGTCGATGCGCCGACGCCGCCCTTGGCGCCGACCACGGCAATGATGCGGCCGACCGGTTTTGCGTCCGGTGCCGAGAACAATCCGCAGATCGAGCGCACCACATCGAGCGTGCCGATCGGCCCGATCAGATAATCGCTCACGCCGCGGCGCGTCAGTTCGCGATACAGCACGACGTCGTTGACGCGGCCGATTACGACTACGCGGGTGCCGGAGTCGCAGACTTCAGCGAGCTGATCGAGGCTGCCGAGAATTTCGTCGCCGCGATTTTCCGATTCGATGATGATGACGTTCGGCGTCGGCGAATTGCGATAGGCTTCCGCGGCGGCGGTCGCGCCGCCCATCTGGATTTTAACGTGCGCCTTGGCCAGGCGGCGGTCTTCGCCGGCGGCCTGCACGGCGGCGGCGGTCTCTACCGTCTCGCAGAACGCCTGAATCGAAACGCGAGGCGCCGGAGCGATGTGCTCGTCGGCGGCGATGGTTTCGCTAGGTGCTGCTTCCGCCGTTTCGGCGGCTTGATACGCGTGTTTTATCATTTGCCCAGATCGCTGATCTTGCCCGAGTCGTATTTGTCGTAAGTGCCCGACGGGCTCTCACCCTTGCGGTATTTGTCGATCGCGACCGTGCGGCGGGCGGCATAAGCCGGCGTTTCGCCGCGCGGCTGCACGAGGTCGGCCGGATTGTCGACCATCGACGCGAGATTGCGCTGCTGCGCGCAGCCCAAATTCCAGTGCGAGCGGTTTTCGGTATAAGCGGGGTCGGCGGCGGGACCGAGATCGGCGGGCCACAATCCGCACGGGCCAGCCGTTGCGGTCAGCTTCGAGTAATTCAGTCGGATGCTGGAAAGCGCCGAGCCGCCCGGCTGGTAAGCCCGCATGGCGACGCCGTTGCGCGGGATGCCGTTGGCCGCGAAAATGGAATGAATCTCGCGCAGCGAATCCTGCGCGGCGAGTTTCGTCGAATCTCCGTCCGGGACGTCGACGACGACGCCGCCGGTGGCCTCGCGCCGCCAGCTTTGCGCGAAGGCGAGTACGTCGGCGCGTTGCGATGGCGTCAAGCCGCCGCGATTGCGGCCGAGGAATATCTCAACCGTGCGGTCGCCTTCCTTGAGTTCGATCGGGTGGCGCTCGCGATAATCGTCGGATGGATAGCGCTTCACCTCGCGTTGCGTGTAGCAACCCGCGAGCATGACGGCGAGACCGCCGGCCAGCAGAGCGCGCGCCGCCTGAGACAAGAATCGCGATTTGACGATCGCGGAACTGGCGATCGCGGAACGAGAGCGGGTCATCGATCGTCTCCTGCGGGCGGTCAATCGAGAATGAATCCGTAATTGCCGCGATAGATGCGTTTCGGATCGACTTGTCCGGTCACGCCGTAGATGCGGTTGAGGCGTCCGAGCAAGACGCTGGAAGGATCGCTGGGGTCGGCGAAGCCGTCGTCGGGCCGCGAGAGGTCTTTCTGCGCGACCGAGCGCACGACGTAGGGCATCACCATGACCATCAGTTCGGTCTGGCGGTTGATGTAGTCGCGGCTCTTGAACAAAGCGCCGAGCACTGGAATTTGCATCAGCCCCGGCACGCCGTTGATCTGCTGCTTGGTCTGTTCCTGGATCATGCCGGCCATCGCCAGCGCGCCGCCGGAGGGAATCTCAACCGTAGTGTCGGCGCGGCGGGTGCGGATCGAGGGGATTGTCAGCGAGGTGGCGGAGCCGGGAACCTGCAAGGTGATCGCGTTTTCCGTCGAGAGATCGGAAACTTCGGTCAGCACTTTCAGGCTGATGCGCCCTTCCGAGAGCACGATGGGCGTGAACACCAGGCTGACGCCGAATTTCTTGAAGTCGATCTGCGCTTGGCAGACCGGAGGCGATTTCGTCGTGTCGCACGACAGGCCGGCGGGAACCGGAAATTCGCCGCCCGCGACGAACGTGGCGGTCTCGCCGGAAATCGCCGTGAGGTTCGGTTCCGCCAAGGTGCGGATCACGCCGGCGCGTTCCATCGCCTTGAGCGTCGCGGAAACGCCGCGCAACGGGGTTGCCGTCAGGCTGGTGTCGGACAGCGACTGGCCGTAGGCCGAGAACGGGTTGCTGGTGTTGAAATTGACGACATTGGTGCCGTAGCCGACGCTGCCGGTGAGATCGATGCCGAGCTGCTTGATCACGTCGCGCTGCACTTCCGCGACGGTCACCTTGAGCATGACCTGATCGCGTCCACGCACCGTGATGCCGTTGACCACCTTGGTGCCGTCGCCGACGAGGCGCGAGGCGAGATCGTAAGCTTGCTGCGCGTCGCCGGGGCTCGGCGCGCTGCCGGAGAGCATGATGCCGTCGCCGACGCCTTCGATGCGGATATCGGCGTCGGGCATTGCCTGCTTGAGCGCGCCGCGCACGCCGTTGAGATCGCGCGTCACCGCGATATCGAAACCGGCAATCTGCTTGCCGTCGTTGTCGAAGAAGAAAATGTTGGTCTGGCCCACGGTCACGCCGATCATGTAGACGCGGCGCGAAGAACGGATGACGGCGTTGGCGATCTTCGGATCGGCCACCAGCACGTCCTTGATGTCGGTCGGCAGGTCGATCGCCACCGATTTGCCGATGCCGAGCGGCACGAAGCGCGATGTCGCCTCGCTCGCCGCCACCTGGATGACCGGCGTGCGTGGATCCGCGGCGGATGCCGGAGGCAGCGGAGCCAAACCGGCTGCTGCGATCAGTCCCGCGAGCGCCGCGGTGCGGATCAGTTTCCCCTTAGCCATGTCCCGTTTCCCCATGAAGCCTTAAGTCCCCTTCGGCGAATTATTTCGCAGTCGCCGTGGTGCTCACGCCGTAACGAACAACATTGACGGCGCCGCGATTTGACGTGCCGGTATCGCTGGCAGTGTCAGGCACGGTGGAGCCGCTATCGACGATGCTGCGCAAAGCGAGCGACAGCGAACCTTGCTGGCGCGCGAGCGCGAGCGTCTCGGCCTGCTGCGGCGCCAGTTCGAGCGTTGCGGTCTTGCCGACCACCACCTTCTGTCCGTTTTTCTCTTCGACGTTCTGGTCGATCGCCAGCACGCGCACGTTGGTGAGAATCGTCTCGCTGACCTGGCCGTCGCTGCCGCCTTTGTCCGCGTCCTTGTTACGGCGCGACAGGATGACGTCGACGTGGTCGTTCGGCAGGATGAAGCCGCCGGCGCTGGTCTCCGCGTTGATTTCAGTCGAGATCGCCCGCATGCCCGCGGGCAGGATCGCGGCCATGAAGCCGGAGCCCTTCGCCTTGACGAGTTTGGCTTCGCGCACCGGCTCGCCCATGACGAATGGCGCGCGTGCGATCGATCCGGCAAGCGCCTCGATGGCGTCCGGCCGGCTATTTTTATTGATGAAATTCGGGCTGCTGGTGGAGGCTGGCCACGGCTGCCACTGGAGCTCTCCCGCGGAGACGGTCTGGCCCATGCCGATATCCGATCGCGCGACCAGAATATCGACAGTGTCCATCTGCGGGGTGGCGGGCATCGCCACCGTCTCGGGCTTTTGCTCCGGGCTGCCGCCTGCCAGCAGGGCAGCAAGGCCGCCCGCGGCAATGGCAACGCCCAGCACAACGATACGCGCGGCTTTCATAACGCTTCACTTTCTACATGACGCGACGGCCCGTCCGGCCGCCGTAACTCACATGGCGGCCACTGCAGCCGCGCGCCGCAATATCAGCAGCTAAAGGTCAAGGTATGGTTAAGGGGGCGTATCCAAATCGAGTTAATAGATTATTGCTCGATGGAAACGCGGGCGTTGCGCGCCCGTTACGGTCGGCGTCAGCGGGAGATTGCGCCTAGAGAGCGAGCAGCTTCATCCAGGCGGTTTCGGGATAGACCGCGAGCGCCGCCGCGGCGAGCGCGATGCCGTATGGAACGCCGCCGTTCTTCTCATGCAGGCGTTGCAGCCATTCCTGCTTGGCGAGGATGCCCGGCAGCGGCCACAGACGGAATTGAATCAGCAGAAGCGTGAGTGCGCCGCCGAACAACGATGCGTAGATGAGATAATCGAGCAGGTGATCGAAGCCGAACCATAATGCGGTCGCGGCAGCCAGTTTGGCGTCGCCGCCGCCGATCCAGCCGCGCGCAAAGAAGCCGAAAGTCACCAGCAGCACAACAGACGCGGCGGCCAGATGATAGCCGATATCGGTCAGGCTCATCCCGGTTACAAACGCGAGCACGAAGAAGCTGCCGACCAGCGCCAGCGAGACGCGATTGGATATGGTCATGGTGAGCAGGTCGCTCGACGCCGCGAACGCCATCAGGGTCGGAAAAAGCAGCAGCCTGATTGCTTCGGTGAGCATGAATCATCCTTTGGTGCAGTGCTGCGACAACCTAGGCCGCGTTAGATTGCCGTTCGGTTAGCGCGGACGTTTACGATTCGTAAACCTCGCTGGCCGGCAAGCCGGCAAAGATGCCGCAAAGACGAAGAAGCCCCGGCCACCGGCCAGGGCTTTCGTTGCGATAGCGCAGCCGGCTTATTTGAGTTGCGTGGAGATGCTGGAAAACGATGTGTTGAGCTGGGTGCCGAGACCTGTGACGACCGCGATGATGGCAGCCGCGATCCCGGCGGCGATCAGTCCGTACTCAATCGCGGTAGCGCCGGATTCATCGCAAAAAAAGCAAATGACGTTGGACATTCAAGGCTCTCCGTAAAAGAAATGCGGGAACCGTGGCCTTTTACGGGGCGTACTCGAATAAAAGGTGGTGCAAGAGATTAGAATTTTTCGATCATTTTCACGGCCTAAGGCGCAAACAAAAGGGCTCCGGCAATTGACCGGAGCCCTTTAACCAGTGGCGCGTGCTCGATTACTTGAGCTGCGTCGAGATGCTGGAGAACGACGTGTTGAGCTTGGTGCCGAGGCCGTTGACGACCGCGATGATGGCAACCGAGATGCCGGCGGCGATGAGGCCGTACTCAATCGCGGTGGCTCCGGACTGATCTTTCACAAAACGCATAATCGTAGACATTGAACTCTCCGTATGGGGACCAAGATGCCGAGAGCCAAGTTTTTACAGGGCGAATTCGAATAAATCGTAAAGCACGGCCACATCCTGCGGCCCAAACGAAAAGGCTCCGGCAATTGACCGGAGCCTTTTTAGCGTTGACGACGCGCTCGATTACTTGAGCTGGGTCGAGATGCTGGAGAAGGCCGTGTTCAGCTTGGTGCCGAGGCCGTTGACGACCGCGATGATCGCGACCGAAATGCCAGCGGCGATCAGGCCGTACTCGATGGCGGTGGCACCCGCCTCATCCTTCACAAAACGCGAAACGAGGTTTTTCATCGGTAGCTCCTTAGGTCCACACGTGGCTGTCTGAGCGGGGTCCAGTGACCGAATTAAGTTTCCGGCTCGCCCGGACTGCGCAAAAACTACCAGTCAGGTCTTGCATGGCGGTTAATGTCACCGATGAAACATAAGGTATTGATGGGTACAGCGATCGTAGTTAACAAGATATTTAGACAAGAAAGTCACGGTTAAAAATCAATTTATTCTAAATTGGGACCTCTTATTACATTGCGATTACACAGAAATCGTCAAAGTGAATGATGGAGTACATGATAGTTCTCGATCGGCCAATGCATTGAACTTCATTGCCAGACGAAACTATTACTGGCTGTCACATAAAATTTTACGCAGTCGAAATGCGTTGAGCCTTCCGCAACTACGATCCGCTCCAGCACGGCAGGGGTATTATTCACTCGATATTAACCGCGATGGCTCGATATCGAGGCGCCGCTTTTACTCATTCAGGCGCGAACAATGTCCGAAGAACTGTTTTCCTTCGTCCAGTCGGTCGGCGAAACGCTGGTCAAAATCGTCCCCATTTCGATCGCCCTTGGCATTGTGTTCGCGGCCCTCACGCACTTTTCCGCCTGCAATCCCGGCCGGCCCTGGTGGCGCAAGCGCGAAATCATCACCGACCTGACCTACTGGTTCTTCATCCCGCTGATCGCACGTTTTGTGCGGATCGGGCTGCTGGTGCTCGGCGCGGCGCTGTTTTTCGGCATTCACGGCGCCGATGCGCTGGTGGAATTCTACGAAAACGGTCACGGGCCGCTGGCAACGCTGCCATTGTGGGTTCAGGTCATCATCTTTGTGGTTGCCTCTGATTTCCTGCTGTATTGGACGCACCGCGGCTTCCATCGGCCCGCTATGTGGAAATATCACGCCGTCCACCACTCCTCCGAGGAGCTGGATTGGATCTCGGCGGCGCGGTTCCACCCGGTCAACATCTTTCTCGGCAGCGTTGCTGTCGACGTGGTGCTGCTGCTCGCAGGCATTTCGCCCAACGTCATGCTGTATGTCGGGCCTTTCACCATCGCGCATTCCGCCTTCGTCCACGCCAATCTGAACTGGACGCTCGGGCCGTTCCAATACGTGCTCGCCGGCCCGGTGTTTCACCGCTGGCATCACACCGCGGCCGAGCAAGGCGGTTCGAAGAATTTTGCCGGGACGTTTCCGGTCTGGGACATGATGTTCGGCACTTTCCACATGCCGAAGAATGCGCTGCCCGAAGCCTATGGCGTGGCGGACCCCGCTTTTCCGCCGACGTTCGGCGGGCAGATGATTTACCCCTTCAAGCACTGAAAGCCGTTATCGGCCGCATGACGCCGCGCCGGCCATTCGCCGGAATGAGCGCATTTGCACTTCGTTCACCTATTTGCAGTCAACTCCATAGGCTTTGTAGTTGTTGCGTTTTGTAGTGTGTTGGAGAGTCCGATGTCTGCGGTGTCCGGGCGTGGCGGACTGCAAGAATTGCTTGTGCTCGCCTGCGCGCTTCTCGCCGCGGCGGCAATCCTGTCGAAGCCGGCGAAAGCCGCCGACACGGTAACGGTTATCGTCGATCAAGCCCGCATCATGAAGCTGCCGGAGCGCACCGCCACCATCGTGGTCGGCAATCCGCTGATCGCCGACGTCACGCTGCAGGCGGGCGGTACGCTCATCATCACCGGCAAGGGATTTGGCTACACCAACATGGTGATCCTCGACCGCGGCGGAAAAATTCTGCTCGAGCGGTCGGTACAGGTGGTGGGGCCCGGCGAGAATGTCGTCTTCGTATTCCGCGGCGTCGAGCGTGAATCCTACAGCTGCTTGCCGGATTGCGAGCGCCGCATAACGCTTGGCGACTCGCCGGCCTATTTCGGAGCCGTGTTGCAGCAGACCGGCACCCGCAACGGCCAGGCGTCGGGCAACGCCGCCGCCAAATAGCTCGCAACTTCGTTTGCCGCCGGGAGCGGCGGTTCAACCGGGGCGAACGTCGTTAGCAGGAGCTTAACGCCGCCGTCCATTTTGTTTGCATTGGCCGCAATAAATCGAAAACGCCTTTTTGCTATCAGTTACACGGGGCGTACGCCCTTATCGATCAGAGCGATTGGCCATGTTCAAGATTGTCAGGACGAAAATCGCAAAGCGGACGGGACGCTGGTCCGTCACGCGCCAAGTGCGCCGTCTGCTCCGGCAGGAGGATGGCGCAGCCGCGGTCGAATTCAGTTTCGTCGCGTTGCCGTTTCTCGCGCTCGTTTTCGCGATCATGGAAACCGCGATCGTATTTTTCGCCGGGCAGACGCTGGAGGCGGCTGTCGCAGACTCCGCGCGCCTGATCATGACCGGCCAGGCGCAGACGCAGAGCCTGACGCAATCGACTTTCAAGACCCAAGTCTGTTCGAAGATTTACGGCCTGTTCGATTGCGCCGGCGGCGTTTACGTCGATGTGCAGACCTATACGTCGTTTGCCTCGGTCAACGTGACGAGCCCGGTGACGAGCGGCACGCTCCAAACGTCCGGCTTCGGCTACAACCCGGGTGGACCGGGCGATATCGTCGTCGTGCGCCTCTATTACCAGTGGCCTGTGTACGTTTCGCTGTTGGGGCTTAGCCTCAACGATCTTTCCGGCAACAAGCGCCTGCTGGTCGCAACCGCGGCGTTCCGCAACGAGCCCTATCAATGAAAGGGCATGCCATGAAATCCAAGACTTCCCGGTTTGCGAAAAT
Organism: Rhizobium sp. Q54; assembly: GCA_945907045.1. Taxonomy (GTDB): domain Bacteria; phylum Pseudomonadota; class Alphaproteobacteria; order Rhizobiales; family Xanthobacteraceae; genus Pseudolabrys. The sequence goes on from CAMDSH010000001.1 coordinate 213,013, forward strand.
TTTCCGCGTCCGCAAGGCCGGCGTATTCGCCCGTTTCGCGCGCGACAAGCGCGGCGTCTCGGCGATCGAGTTCGCCATGTTGCTGCCGCTGATGGTGACGCTCTTTCTCGGCGGCGTTGAAATCTCGCAGGCCGTCAGCATCGATCGCAAGGTGACGCTGACCACGCGGACGGTCGCCGATCTGGCTTCGCAGGTGGCGACCATCACCAATGCCGACATGACCAATATTCTTAACGCCTCGACGTCGGTGATGTCGCCCTACGGCACCAGCACGCTCAAGATCACCATATCCTGCGTGACGATCGACTCCGCCGGAAGAGCAACCGTTGCGTGGAGCGACACGCGTAACGGCACGGCCCGCACGGTGGGTTCGGCGGTCACGCTGCCGTCGGCTCTGGCAGTGCCGAGCACGACGCTGATTTTCTCAGAAGTTTCGTACGGCTATACGCCGACGATCGGAAAGTTCATCACCGGGACGCTGAGCCTTGCGGATCTGCTTTATATGCGTCCGCGGCTTTCCGACACGATCACCCGCACCGCCACCTGACGGCGCTCATGCCGCCGCCGCAGGCGGTATCGGCAGCGCAGTCGTCGATTTGATCTTTTCCATCGCAAAACGCGACGTGACGTTCTTGAGCGGCACCGTCGCGATCAATTGCTTGTAAAAAGTATCGTAGCCCTGAATGTCGGTGACGACGACGCGCAGCATGTAATCGACGTCGCCTGCCATCCGGTAAAACTCCATCACTTCCGGCATCGCTTCCACCACCTTGGCGAAGCGCGTGAGCCATTCGTGCGAATGGTCGCCGGTTTCGATCGATACGAAGACGGTGACGCCGAGGCCGATCTTGTCGGAATCGATCAGGGCGACGCGGCGCAGGATGACGCCATCGGCCTCCAATCGCTGCATGCGCTTCCAGCACGGCGTCGAGGAAAGGCCCACGCGCTGGCCGATCTCAGCCACGGACAGCGAGGCATCCGTCTGCACCACGGCGAGGATTTTCCGGTCGATGGCATCCATTCTCTCAATCCCTTCGCGGTTAGTCGAAGTCATCTGCATTGGTTGATAAATTTAGAAGAAATTACTTTTTTAAGCCACCATCTGTATTTATAGAGAAAAATATTCTATTTCAAGAAAAATCAGCCGGCCGTTCTCCGGGTTTTTCCAAGGTCACGCAACATGGTTTCCTCCCTCGTGCGTCTCTCCCGAATTTTCCGCCATCTTGGCGCAGTGGCTTTGCTGGTTTCCGCCATCGCCGGCCAGGCCGCGGCGGCGAATGCCGAGCCGCTGGTTTCCGCCGCGTGGCTCAAAGCGCATCTCAACGACGCCAACGTGGTCGTGCTCGACATTCGCTCGGCCATCGATGGCGGCGGCGCGGAAGCCTTTGCCAAGGCGCATATCCCCGGCGCCGTGCACAGCGACTACGACAAGGCAGGCTGGCGCGTGACCCGCGGCAATGTGCCGTTCATGCTGCCGACCGTGCCTGAGCTGGAAAAGCTGATTGGCGAAACCGGCATCGATGAAGACAGCCACGTTGTCATCGTTCCGGCCGGCGTGCATGCGACGGATTTCGGCTCCGCTGCGCGCACCTATTGGACACTCAAGGTTGTCGGCTTGAAGAATGTCTCGATTCTCGATGGCGGCATCGCTGCATGGCAAGCCGCCGGCAACGCGACCGAAAGCGGTGCTGCCAAGCCATCGCCGAAAATTTTCACCGCATCGCTCGACAAGCGCGCGCTCGCCGAAGCGCCGGAAGTCGAGAAGATCGAACAGTCGGGCGGCGCGACGCTGATCGATGCGCGGCCGGCCTCTTTCTTTAGTGGCAAGGAAAAAGCTCCGGCGTCTAAAGCGTACGGACACATTCCCGGCGCGATCAGTCTCGACAGCGCGACGTTCTACGATTCCAAAACCAACCGGCTCAAGCCGCAGGCCGAACTTGCGGCCATCGCGGCCACGCTGCCGCCCGGCCCGGCGGTGAGTTATTGCAACACCGGACATTGGGCCGCGACCGACTGGTTCGTGCTGTCGGAAGTTTTGGACCGCAAGAACGTGAAGCTCTATGCCGGCTCAATGGTCGAGTGGACGAGCAACGCGAGCCGCCCAATCGACTCCGCACGCACGAAGTGGGACGATCTGAAGAAGACGCTCGGCATGGGCTCCTGAGATTTGGGCTCCTGAGATTTGGGTTCCTGAGATTTGGGTTCCTGAGATTTGGGTTCCTGAGATTTTGGTTCGTGAAGCCGCGCGGTATTCAGGCGAAACATTTATGACTACGGCTATGATGACGGACACGCGCGCGGGCGCGGCCTTGGCGGGTATCGACTGGCTGTTCCTCGGCGCAGGGCTGGCCGCCACCGCGATCCTGATGGCGCTGGTGTTGCTCGACGGGCAGCCGGCTTCCGCAGCGCTGATCCTCGGCGGCTTCGGTCTTGGCGTTGTTTTCCTGAAAGCCGAATTCAGTTTCACCGCCGCATGGCGGCGTTTTCTAGTACGCGGCGAGGCGGGCGGCTTGCTCGGCGGGCTGCTTATTATCGCCGTCGCGGCGGTTGTCATCGTGCCGGTGGCGGCGATTTTTCCCAATTTCGGCGGCGCCATTGCGCCACTCGGCCCCTCGCTGGTGATCGGCGCTTTTGTCTTCGGCATCGGCATGCAACTCGCCAACGGCTGCGGCTCCGGCACGCTTTACACCGCGGGTGGCGGCTCCGGGCGAATGCTGATCGCGCTCGCCTGCTTCATCATCGGCAGCGTGGTGGGAAGCCTGCATCTGCCGGCGGCGCTGGCCTTGGGCGGCATTGATCCGGTTATTGCGTCAAAATATTTTGGGCCGTGGGGCGGGCTTGCCGTAACCTTGGCGAGTCTGGCTTTGGCGGCGGTGCTGATTATCGCCGTGGCGCGGTGGCAAGGCGCGTCCGTGTGGCCGCGGCGTGGCTTGGTCATCGGCGGTGCGCTGATCGGCCTTCTCACCATCGCGGTGTTCGTGGCGGGCGGGCATCCGTGGAGCGTCACGTTCGGCTTTACGGTGTGGGGCGCCAAGCTCGCCAGCCTGATCGGGTTCGATGTTTCCAGCGCGCCGTTCTGGCAATGGGCCGGGCCAAAGCGCGCGCTCGCCGATTCGGTTTTGTCCGATACATCGAGCCTGACTGACTTCGGCATGATCTTCGGCGCCATGACCGCCGCCGCGGCGTCCAGGCCGTTCGCGCGCGCGTCCTGGCCACCGCTCAAATCGCTCGCCGCCGCGGCCATCGGCGGATTGCTGATGGGGTGGGGAGCGAGGCTCGGTTTTGGATGCAACATCGGCGCCTTCGTCGGCGGCGTTGCGTCCGGCTCGCTGCACGGCTGGGTGTGGTTTGGCGCGGCGCTCGGCGGCTGCCTTGTCGGCATCAGGCTGCGCCCCGCGTTCGGATTGTCAAAGGATTAGCGCATGATCCCGAAAAATGGGAACCGGTTTCCAGCCTTCGCGAAGCCCGCTTCGGCGGGTGAAGGAAGGTCGGACAAGATCATGCGCCAAGGAAGTGTGTGATGCGGTTCGTTTATATCAGCGTGTTGGTCTTGGGGCTTGCGGCCGTGCTGGCCGATCATCTCTCCAGCCCGTCGAGCGGCCGCGCGGTCTCGCCGGAGGATTTTGCCGGCGCCTGCGCGCCCTGCGGCGCGCCATGCCCGTCGGCGCAAAAGAAATAGTGTCAGCTATTTTTCCTGAGAAATTCGTCGGTCTCGGCGCGCGTCGGCGTCACTGCGTTGCCGCCGAAGCGCAAACATTTCACCGCCGCTGCCGCGCTGGCGAAACGCATGATGTCCGGCATCTCACGTCCTTCCAGTACGCCAAGCGTGAACGCGGCGTGAAACGTGTCGCCCGCGCCGAGAGTATCGACGGCTGTAATGTTGAACGCCGGCAGGCGGTGCAGCTTCTTGCCCTCGAGCCAGAGCATGCCATCCGGCCCGTCGGTGACGGCGAGAAAACAATTCAGGTGCTTCGCCATCTGCATGAGCGCCGCGCCGAGATCGCCGCCGCCGACCGTACCGCGTAACCCTTCCGACGAAAACACCACGTGCGTGCCGAGCGCGAGCAGTTGATCGTCAGCTTTCGTCGCCTTGTCGCCGTCGATCACGACAGGAATGCCGCGCGCGCGGGCGGCCTGACAAATCGGCGTGACGAATTCGGGAAAACGGTTATCCACGAGCACGGCGTCGGCTGAAGATACCAGCAGAGCCGGATCGGCGGGCCGCGCGGCGGCAAGGTTCACGCCGCGCCGGGTGGCGATGGATTTTTCGCCCGCTGCATCGATCAGGATCAGCGACACCGACGCAGTCGCGCCTTTAACGCGCACCACGCCCGCGCAGTCCACATGTCCGCGGCCCAAATCGGCGATAATGCGATCGCTCACTTCATCGTCGCCGAGCGGACCGGAAAAACCCGCGCGCGCGCCGAGCCGAGCCGCCGCGACCGCCGCATTGGCCGCGCAACCGCCGCCGGTGACGATGAAATCCGAGGCGGAAACTTTCGTGCCTGGCGCGGGAAATTCATCCACCCGCATCATGATGTCCTGCACCGCAATGCCGGCGCAGAGGATCGCGTGTCCTCGTCTGGCTTCAGCCAAGGACGCCGGCTCCGTTCTCGACCCAGCCGCGAATGATGTGATGCGCGATGGCAACCCCCGGCGGCGCGGTCAAACCTTGCGGATGCTTTCCGAGCAGCATCGCGGCGGTCTCGTCGCGGCTGAACCAGCGCGCGTCTTCCAGCTCCTCGCGATCGACAACAATGTCCGTCGATAACGCTTCAGCGTAACAGCCGATCATCAGCGACGTCGGGAACGGCCACGGCTGCGAGCGGAAATACCGCACGCGCCCGCAGGCGATACCGGCTTCCTCGCGCGTCTCGCGGCGCACCGCGTCCTCAATGCTTTCGCCCGGCTCGACAAAGCCCGCAAGGCACGACCACATCGTCGGCACGAAACGCGGGCTACGGCCGAGCAGGCAGCGCTCGCCGTCTATTGCAAGCATGATCGCGACCGGATCGGTGCGCGGGAAATGCTCGGTCTTGCATTGCGGGCAATCGCGCTTCCAGCCGCTTTGCACCGGCTGCGTGGCCGCGCCGCAATTCGGGCAAAAGCGATGCCGCGCATGCCAGTGCAGCACGGCTTTGGCTTCGGCGATCGGCGGCAGATGGTCGGCGTCCACCAGGCCCTGCACGGCGATGCTGCGCAAATCCGTGACGTGCAGATCGTCGCGCGCTTTAATCGCCTCCGCCGTGGCCAGTGTCAGGCCGATGCCGAAGCGCCCCACACCATCCAGATGACCGAGAAAAACAGTTTCAGTGATGGGGCCAAGCGCTCGCGCTTCATCAAGCGTGAACAGCGGCTCGTGGCGCGTGCTGCCTTTTTTCAGAACGACGAGATCGATGCCGATGACGTAAGCGCCCGCGCGCGAATCCGATGCGAGCGCGGCCACGGCCTTTGCATCGCTGCGCAATTCGGCGGCGCGTTCGATGCGGCTTTCGGCATAGCCGAGACGGGGCTGGGGTCCGAGGTCGGGGCGAGGGGGCATGAACGGCGGCGCGCGGTCCTTATTCCGCCGCTTCGCGCTGCGCACGCGGATGTATCGCGTCATACAATTCCGGGCGCTGCCATTGCGGGCCGAGCACGCCCTGCTTGGCGCCGTAATTGCGCGCCGAAGTGATGGTGTCGGTGCTGGCGCGCATTTCGCGCAGGCGGTCGAGGTTCACGTCCACGGTGAACAATCCTGCCACAGTGCTCTCGAACACGATCTCTTCAGGTGTTGCAATCATCGCAAGCCCGCGCTCGGCGTGGCTGAAAAGATTCTGTGTCGTCACCACCAGCGCGAGGTTCTCGATCGCCCGTGACCAGATCAGATTGCGCCAGGTCGCCCACAGCCGCCGCTTGTCGGTGCCGGCTGGCATGAAGATGATTTCCGCGCCGCGCAGCGCCAGCGCGCGCGTTACCTCCGGCATGTAAGCCTCGCTGCACATCGCGAGGCCTACTTTGCCGTGCACGGTGTCGAACACCGGGAATTCATTGGCGGCGACGTACTGGAACTCCCACCACTCGCCGCCGGTATAGATCCATGGCCCGTTCGGATGCGTGCGGCGGTATTGCACCACCTTGCCATCGGGATAGGCCATGCAGATCAAATTGTGGGCGGTCGCCTTGACGGCGTCGAGCGGCGCGATGGTGCCGAAGATGATGTGGATGGCGTGTTTCGCGGCGGCTTGCGCCATCGCTGAAGTGGGATCGAAGCTCGCCGGCATCCGCCACGGTCCGGGATAGGTTTCCGGCAGGCAGACGAAATCCGCGCCCTCGGCTTTCGCACGCTCGATGAAGCGGACGGCATCGGCGATGTTCTTTTCGTCCTGTCCGATTGGATTGGTGATCGGTTGCACGACGGCGATGCGGAAGGTCATGGCGTTCTCCAGACTGGCAATTCGACCCTAATCTCAAAGCTTTGAAATTTGAAGCCCGTGCCGCAACGTCTCGATCAGGCGTTCACGCGCGGCGGTTTCGTAGGCAATTGGCGGCGCGACACCCCACACAGGTTTCGGCCATGCGGCGTCGGTCTTGCTGCGCGCGATGATATGCACGTGCAGTTGCGGCACGGCGTTGCCCAGCGCGGCGACGTTGAGCTTGTCGCAAGCAGCCGCGCTTTTGAGCGCGTCCATGACGCGCGCGATTTCAGCCATCAGCTGCACCCGCGCGGCCTCGTCCAGATCGGTGAGTTCCACCAGATGTGGCCGGCGCGGCACCAGGATGACCCAAGGGTAATTGGAATCGTTCATCAGCAGCACGCGCGTCAGAGGCAGATCGCCGACGGGCGCTGTGTCGCGCTCAAGCTGCGGATGCAGCGCCCAGTCCTTCGGAACCCCGGAAATCATTGAAGAATCTCCACCAAGAAATTGCGGGGGAAGCTAGCAGAGCCGTTCGTCCGCCGCTTGCAATCCACCCCCCATTGGACCGATATAGGAACGGGAGGTTGGCGGTGGACGAGCCACTCGCCAACCGGGTCAGGTCCGGAAGGAAGCAGCCCTAACGAGCACGGATCGGGTCGCTCGTCAGCCTCCCACCATTTTCCCTCGATGCAAATCGCGGCTTCACGCGGGCGGCGGATTGGAACGATGAGCAGCGCCAAGAAGCCCAAATCCGATCCCGCGCCGGCAACCCCTGAGGCCGGCTATCGCGTCCTTGCGCGCAAATATCGTCCCTCGACCTTCGACGACCTGATCGGCCAGGACGCCATGGTGCGGACGCTCTCGAACGCGTTCGAGAGCGGGCGCATCCCGCAAGCATGGATCCTCACCGGCGTGCGCGGCGTCGGCAAGACAACGACCGCGCGCATTCTCGCCCGCGCGCTGAATTACGAATTGCCGGATGGCTCGGTGAAGGGTCCGACCATCAACATGCCGCAGCCGGGCATCCACGATCAGGCGATCATGGAAAGCCGGCACATCGATGTGCTGGAAATGGACGCCGCCTCGCACAACGGCGTCGAGGACGTGCGCGCCATCAACGATGCCATCCGTTACGCGCCGGTTTCCGCGCGCTACAAGGTCTACATCCTCGACGAAGTGCACATGCTCTCGCCCGCGGCGTTTAATGCTTTGCTCAAAACACTGGAAGAGCCGCCGCCGCACGCCAAGTTCATTTTCGCCACCACGGAAATCCGCAAGGTGCCGGTGACGGTGCTCTCGCGCTGCCAGCGCTTCGATTTGCGCCGGGTGGATGCCGCGCTGCTGGTGCAGCATCTCGAAGGCATCGCGAAGAAGGAAAAGGTCGAGACTGAACCTGCGGCGCTGGCGCTGATTGCGCGCGCGGCGGATGGCTCGGTGCGGGATTCACTCTCGCTGTTCGATCAGGCGATCGCTCATGCCGCCGGTCCGGTGCGCGCTGAAGACGTGCGGCAGATGCTCGGCCTTGCCGACCGCGTGCGTATCGTCGATCTGTTCGAGGCGCTGCTGAAGGGCGACGTCGCCGCGGCGCTCAAAGAATTACGCGAACAATACGAGATTGGTGCGGATCCTTCCATAGTGCTTTCCGATTTGGCCGAATTCACGCATTTCGTTACCCGCGTGAAAGTCGTGCCTGCGGTCGCCGACGATGTTTCATTGTCTGAAGCCGAGCGCGTGCGCGGCCGCGCCTTTGCGACGCAGCTTTCCATGCGCTTGCTCGCGCGCGTGTGGCAGATGCTGCTCAAGGGCATTGGTGAAGTGCAGGGCGCGGCGAAGCCGATTGCCGCCGCCGAAATGGTTCTGGTCCGTATTGCTTATGCCGCCGATCTGCCGACGCCCGATGAAGTGATCCGCTCGCTTGGCGAGGAAGGCGCATCTGCGCGTCCGCAAGGCAATGGCGGCGGGGCTGCGGCGAGCGCCGGCGCGGCCTATGCGCCGCGTTATGAAGCACCGCGCGGCGCGCCGCGCTCCGCTCTGGCGCAATCCGTGCAACCTATCGCGCAACCCGCCGGCGATCCGGCTGTGCGCATGGATGCCGCCCCGGCGGTGCCGACGCTTGGCGTTGCAACCTTTGAAGCGTTGATCGCGCTCGCCGCCGAGAAGCGCGATCTCGCCGTCAAGACCGCGCTGGAGCGCGATGTGCGGCTGGTGCGCTTCGAGGACGGAAGGCTGGAAATTGCGCTGGAAGCGAGCGCCGTGAAGACCTTGGCGCATGACCTTTCCCGAAAGCTTGCCTCCTGGACCGGCAAGCGCTGGCTGGTCGTGGTTTCGGTGGAGCAGGGCGCGCCGACCAAGCGGGCGCAATCCGACGCGCGCGACGCTGAAGTGAAGCTCGGCGTGATGAACGATCCGCTCGTTCAGGCGGTATTGAAAACATTCCCCGGCGCAAAAATCGGTCCCGTCACGCAGAAAGACGCGGGCTACGCCGATCTCGCCAAGAACGAAACCTTCGATCCGCCGCCCGATATGGAACGGGAGGGTTAAGTCATGGCGGATTTCATGAACCTGATGAAGCAGGCCTCGCAGCTGCAATCCAAGATGCAGGAGCTGCAGGCCGAACTCGACACCATCGAGGTTGAGGGTGCGTCCGGCGGCGGCATGGTCACGGTGCGGCTCACCGCCAAAGGCGAGATGAAGGGGATCAAGGTCGACGATTCCCTGCTCAAACCTTCGGAAAAGGAAATTTTGGAAGACCTGCTGGTGACGGCGCACGCCGATGCGCGCCGCAAAGCCGAGGACGTCATGCAGGACAAGATGAAGGCTCTCACCGGAGGTCTGCCGCTGCCGCCGGGAATGAAATTGTTCTGATGCCCGCCGCCGTTGCCGGTCCCGAAATCGAGCGCCTGATTCAGTTGCTGGCGCGCCTGCCGGGGTTAGGGCCGCGTTCGGCGCGTCGCGCGGCGCTGCACCTCATCAAAAAGCGCGAACTCCTGATGGCGCCGCTGGCGTCCGCCTTGCAGGTTGCAATGGACAAGATTCAGGTGTGCGGCGTGTGCGGGAATATCGACACGCAAAATCCCTGCACGGTGTGCACCGACACCAGGCGCGATCAATCCATCATCGTCGCGGTGGCCGATGTCGCTGACTTGTGGGCGCTCGAACGCGCGCATGCGGTGAGTGCGCGCTACCACGTGCTGGGGGGCACGCTCTCCCCGCTCGACGGCGTCGGCCCGCAGGACCTCGCCATCGATTCTCTAGTGTCGCGCGCGCATGACGGTGCGGTAAAGGAAGTGATCCTGGCCTTGAATGCGACCGTCGACGGGCAGACCACCGCGCATTACATCACCGATCTGCTGCACAACGCGAACGTGAAGGTGACGCGGCTCGCGCACGGCGTGCCGGTCGGCGGCGAGCTGGATTATCTCGACGAGGGAACGTTGTCGGCGGCGATGCGGCAGCGTACGTTATTCTGATGAACGGCATTATGCGTGTTGTTGCAGCAGCAATGCTTCTCGGGGTTCCGGCCGCGCTGGCGCAAGACAACTCTTTGCCGCGCGCCGCGCTTGAGGACGCCTTCAAAAAAGTCGAATGCACTGTGCCGCTGGAAGAAGCGGCGTCGTCATCGGAATCTTTCGATCTCGGTGGCGGCAAGAAGCTGTTCGTGGTGAATTGCTGGCGCGCGGCCTATCAGAGCGGCGCCATTGTTCTTGTGACCGATGGCGCTGGACCGGTCCGGTTGCTGACGTTCCAGGGCTGGAATGGGAAAAAATTCGAGATCATGCAGAGCCTATCGGAAGCCGATTTCGACCCCGAGAAGAAAATCATCGCCAGCTTTCACAAAGGGCGCGGCATCGGCGATTGCGGATCGATGGGCGAATGGGCATGGACCGGAAACGATTTCAAGCTGAAGACTTATTTTTTCAAAGAAAAATGTGACGGACAGCCTTTCAATAACGTCCGCCGCTGGCAGATTTTCCCGCGCCGCTGACCGCGAGTTTGCCTTCAATGCTCAAGGCACATCGATCACGGCTAATATATGCGGCGTTGCTGGCAGGGTTTGCATTGCTGATGGCAATGGGGCTGTCGCCAGCGCAGGAGACGCTTAAGCCGGGCGACGTCATCAGCGGGCGGCTGCGCTATGTGCAAACCCAACATCCCAACGGCACGCCGATCAATGCGTTTCAGATCGTGATCGGCAGTCCGCGTGATTTCGCCGTCAAAGACGAATTTTGCAACGGCACTCCGAAGACGTTTCATCTTGTCGTCATGGAGGATAAGGAGAAGGCCGCGCGTCTGGCCCGCCAGATCGGCAAGAAAATTTTTGTGATCGGCGAGGAGTTCTTCTGTTCGCAAACGGCATGGCACATCGGCGATGCAGTCGTGACAAAATGGCGGTTTGAAGAACCGTTCGCTCGTTAGCGTTCAGGTTTTCTTCGGCTCAAACTGCGCGAAATGGCCGCGCCATTGCAACCACCACAGCAAAATCAGGCTCGGGATTGCGGATAGCGCCGTGATCGCAAAAAACAATGCCCAGCCGCTGGCTTCCGCGACATAGCCGCCGCCGGACGCGAGCGTCGTGCGTCCCACCGCGGCGAGCGCGGTCAGCAGCGCGAATTGCGTCGCGGTGTGCGCGCGGTTGCCGCAGAGCGCGGACAGGTAGGCGACGAAAATCACCGTGCCGATGGCGCCAGTGAAATTCTCGACAATGATGGTTGCGGTCAGCGCCGGCAGGCTGAGCCCCACAATCGCCAGCCAGCAAAACGTCAGGTTCGACGCCATTTGCAGAATGCCGCCGATCCACAGGCTGGTCGACAAGGGGAGCGCGCGCGCGATCATGCCGCCGGCGAAGCCGCCAATCAGCGCGGCGGCGAGCCCGACACCCTTCACAACGGCGGCGTAGGTCGCCTTGTCGAAGCCGATGCTGATGACGAAGGGCGCGGTCAAAACGCCCGCGAAGGCGTCGCAGAATTTATACAGCACGACGAATAGCAAAATGGCGACGGCGCTCTCGCGGCTCAAAAACTCGCCGAACGCGCCTGTGGCGGTCGCGACGATGCGATGCAGCGGATTGCCTGTGGTTTCTTCCTTGGGCTTGGCGGGCGCGGCCGGTTCGCGCGCCAGCAACGTTGCGGCGAGACCGACGATCATGCACGCCGCCGCGCCGATATAGCCCCACATCCACACTGTCTCGCGCGCGACACCAATGGACTCGAGCCAGGCCACCAGCACGAGCACGCCAGCGCCGGAGGCGAGCATGCCGATGCGATAGGCGGCGACGTAACCTGCCATGCCGGCGGCTTGCTCATTCGTCTCCAGGCTCTCGACCCGGAAGGCATCGACCACGATGTCCTGCGTGGCCGAGGCGATGGCGACCAGCACCGCGCCCAATGTGATCAGCCGGATCGATGTGATGGGATCGCAGAAACCGAGGAATACGATTGTCGCGATCAGCATCAATTGCGTGAATACCAGCCAGCCGCGCCGCCGCCCCAGCATCGCGGACAGCACCGGCACGTCGAGCGCATCGACCAGCGGCGCCCACAAAAATTTAAAGGTGTAGGGAAGGCCGACCAGCGAAAACAGTCCGATGGTGGCAAGATCGACGCCGCGCTCCACCAGCCAGACCGACAGTGTCGAGCCGGACAACGCCAGCGGCAGGCCGGACGAAAAACCGAGAAACAGGACGATCAGCACGCGCGGTTTGAAATAGACCGCGAGCGAATCGAAAAAGCCGGTGCGCGCGGGCGCGGAGTCGGGCGGGGCCGCCACGCGTTATTCGCCCGTACCGAGCTTGCGCGGGATCGGCGCGGGGATGATCTCCGCCGTAACGGGATTGTCGCCGCCGAATTCCAGGTCCTCAATATTCGTCGCGCGCTTTTCGATGCGGCTGGTTGAAGTCAGAATATTCGCGACATCCTCGTTTGCTTGTCCGAAATGCGTTTGCAATTTGCGGACGCGTTCGTTGAGCAGGCGCACATCCTTCATCATGTGGCCGACTTCGGTGCGAATTTGATCGGCGGCCTCGCGCATCTGCGCGTCCTTGCGCACTTGCTTGATGACCTGAATCGCCATCACCAGCAGCGTGGGCGAGACGATCATGACGCGGGCACGATGGGCGCGCTGCACCACATCGTCGAAACGCTCGTGCAATTCCGCGTAAACCGACTCCGACGGAATGAACATCAATGCGATGTCCTGCGTCTCGCCGGGGATCAGGTATTTCTCGGCGATATCGCCGACGTGCTTGGTGATGTCCTGCTTCACGCGCTGCATCGCCTGTTTGCGCTCGTCTTCGTTCGTTGCGCCCCGCAACGCGGTCAGCGCTTCGAGCGGGAATTTAGCGTCGATGACGAGCGGTCCCGCGTCCGGAAAAAAAATCGCGCAATCGGGCCGTGTCTTGTTCGACAGCGTGTGCTGGAACGCATAGGCGCCCTTCGGCAACACGTCCGCGACGATGGCTTCCATTTGCGCCTGCCCGAAGGCGCCGCGCGACTGCTTGTTGGCCAGCACGCTGTGCAGCGAATTAACCTGCGTCGCAAGATCAGTGATGTTCTTCTGCGCGCCGTCGATCACGGCGATGCGCTCGTTAAGCTTCTGCAGGCTGTCGACGGTTTGTTTGGTCGACGACTGCATCGACAGCCCGAGGTTTGCCGTTACGGCGTCGAGCCGCTCGTGCACGGTCTGCTGCAGCTGCGCCTGCGCGCGCGTGAGCATCTCGGTCATGGCCTGCATCCGGCCCGATAGCTCGATCACTTGCTGCTCCGCCCCGCGGTCGGGCTCGGCGGCGCGGGGGCGCAGGAGAAGAACAGCGAGAGTGGCGATGACGGCGCCCGCGATCAGACAGGCGGTGGCAATGAGGACGGTTTCGGTCATGCGGAGTTTCTACCTCGATTCGTCCGGCTTCGCGAACGAAGGGCGAACGGTAGGGCGATAACCCCCGGTCCTCAAGCAGGAACGCCGGGTTCCATTGACCTATCAACCCCTTGCCCTTACATCGCCGCGCATGGCTTTACGCGACATCATCACATTGCCCGACAAGCGGCTGCGGCTCGTTTCCGAGCCGGTGCAGAAATTCGACAAGGATCTGCGCAAGCTGGTCGAGGACATGTTCGAGACAATGTACGAGGCGCCGGGTATCGGGCTTGCCGCCATTCAGGTGGCCGTGCCGATGCGCGTCATCACCATGGACCTCGCCAAGAAAGACGATCCGAAGGAGCCGAAGGTTTACATCAACGCGGAGGTGATCTCGGCCTCGAACGAGAAAGCCGTGTACGAGGAAGGCTGCCTGTCGATCCCGGAATATTACGAGGAGGTCGAGCGGCCGGTTTCGGTGAAGGTCAAATATCTCGACCTCGACGGCAAGCCGCACGAGATTGAGGCGAGCGGATTGCTGGCGACGTGCCTGCAGCACGAAATCGACCACATCAACGGCATTCTGTTCATCGACCATCTCTCCAAGCTCAAGCGCGACCGCGTCATCAAGAAATACAAGAAGGCGGCGAAGCACGCCGACGGCAAGCCCGCGCCGCGGGTTGAGCCGACCTCGCGCGGTCTTTGATGCGTCTCGTCTTCATGGGTACGCCCGACTTCGCGGTGCCAACGCTGCTTGAGCTTGCATCGCGCGGCTACGACATCGCGGCGGTTTATACGCGCGCGGCGAAACCGGCGGGCCGCGGCATGGAGCTGCAGCCGACGCCAGTGGAACGCGAGGCGCGGCGGCTTAATTTGCAGGTAGCAACGCCGGCTTCGCTCAAGGGCTCGGAGATGGAAGCCGCCTTCCGCGCGCACAAGGCGACCGCGGCTGTTGTGGCCGCCTATGGGTTGTTGCTGCCGAAAGCCATTCTCGATGCGGTGCCGCTCGGTTGTTTCAATCTGCATGCCTCGCTGCTGCCGCGCTGGCGCGGCGCGGCGCCGATCAACCGCGCCATCATGGCGGGCGATCCGGAAACCGGAGCCACCGTCATGAAGATGAACGAGGGCCTCGACACCGGCGACATGGCGATGGCCGAGCGCATCGCGATCGGCGCGGACATGACGGCGGGCGATTTGCACGACGCGCTGGCGCGATTGGGCGCCGACCTGATGCCGCGCGCGCTCGCCGCGCTGGAGCGCGGCACGCTTCAGTTTACGCCGCAGCCGGCGCAGGGCGTCACGCACGCAGCGAAGATTTCCAAGGACGAGACGCGCATCGTGTGGGCAAAGTCCTGGCGTGAGGTGCATAACCACATCCGCGGGCTGTCGCCGTTTCCCGGCGCGTGGTGCGAAGTGGACGGCGTTCGCGTCAAGGTTCTGCGCACGACCAAGGGTGAAGGTTCGGGCAAGCCGGGCAGCGTGCTCGACGACAAGCTCACGATTGCTTGTGGCGATGGCGCAGTGCGGCTTTGCCAAGTGCAGCGCGCCGGCAAGCAGCCGATGCAGGCGGAAGAATTTTTGCGCGGCACGCCGGTCGCGTCCGGCCGCGTTCTCGGCTAAAGCCGCTCATGCCGCGCTATAAGCTCACCATCGAATACGACGGCACGCCGTTTGCCGGCTGGCAGAACCAGCCCGGCGGCCACACCGTGCAGGGCGTGCTGATGGCGGCGCTGGAATCCTTCACCGGCGAAAAGGTACTGGTACAGGGCGCGGGGCGCACCGATGCCGGCGTGCATGCGCGTGGCCAAGTGGCGCATATCGATCTCGCCAAGGCGTGGGAAACCGACACGGTACGCGATGCGCTCAACTCTTACTTAAGGCCGCACCCGGTCGCGATTCTTTCGGCGGAAAACGTGCCGGACGATTTCAATGCGCGTACCTCGGCGATGAAGCGGCATTACCTCTATCGCATTTTCAATCGCCGCCCGGATATCGCGCTCGAAGCCAACCGCGCATGGCGCGTGGCGCGTCCGCTTGATGCCGAAGCGATGCACGTGGCTGCGCAGCGGCTGGTCGGTCATCACGACTTCACCACCTTCCGCGCCACCGAATGTCAGGCCAATTCGCCGGTGAAGACACTCGACCGGCTCGATGTTGAACGCGTGGGCGAGGAGATAAATGTGCGTGCGTCCGCTCGCTCGTTCCTGCATCATCAGGTGCGCTCGATGGTTGGCTCGCTGGCGATGGTGGGTGAGGGCAGATGGAGCGCCGACGATCTCGCCAAGGCGCTCGCGGCGCGCGACCGCGCCGCCTGCGGTCTGGTGGCGCCGCCGGAAGGACTTTATCTCATGCGCGTGGACTATTGACGGCGTAGCCGCTCCCGTAGACGCTTCTTTCCATGATTTCGCGCCGGGCGTTTTCCGCTTCACTCTTGTTGGCTGGCGTTCCGTGGACCGCGCGGGCGCAGAACGCTCCCGGTGCCCAAGTCCGCCTCATTGTGCCGTTCCCGCCCGGTGGCGCGACCGATGTGCTTGGCCGCGTGCTCAGCCAGCATTTGCAGGTGCGCTGGGGCAACACCGTCATTCAGGAAAACAAGCCGGGCGCGGCGGGCCTGATCGGCGCGCGTCAGGTGATGGCTTCGCCCGCCGATGGGGCGACGCTTTTGCTGGCCTCCACCGGAACGATTTTGGCCGTTGCCGGCGAGAGCAAAGAAACCAGCTACGACATCACCCGCGAACTGGCGCCGGTCTCGCTGATCGCGGCGCCGCCTTACATTCTCGTGGTCAGTCCGTCGCTGCCGGTACGCACGACGGCGGAGCTGATCGGCTATGCGAAAAAGAATCCCGGCAAGTTGTCTTATGGTTCGTCAGGCGTTGGCTCCGCCTCGCATTTGTCCGGCGCGCTGTTCCAGCACATGACGGGCATCGACATTCTGCACGTGCCGTATCGCGGCACCGGCCCGGCGGTGACCGATCTGCTTGGCGGACGCATCGAGGTGATGTTCTCGCCCGCTCTGGTGGTTACGTCGCACATATCCGTGGGGACGCTGCGTGCGATCGGGACGACCGGCCCGGCGCGCTCGGCGCTGTTTCCCGATATTCCGACGGTCGCGGAGACCGGCCTGCCGAGTTACGAATCGCTCGGCTGGTTCGGCGTGTTCGCGCCCGCTGCGACGCCGCGTGAGACGGTGGCGAAGATTTCCGCCGACATCGGCGCTGTGCTGGTGCTGCCCGAGGCTAAACAAAAACTTGCCGAACAGGGCGCGGAACCGGCGCCGAACACGCCAGCGGCGTTCACTTCCTTCGTCAACGCAGATGTGAAGAAGTGGCTCGATCTGGCGCAGAAGGCCAGCATCAAGCTGCACTAGAATTTTTCAGGAAAAATACTTGTCGAGAATCTTTTTGTAGATCGCGGTGAGTGCCGTCAGGTCGGCGACCGGCACGCGTTCGTCCACCTGATGCATGGTCTGGCCGACAAGGCCGAACTCCACCACCGGGCAAAAATCCTTGATGAAACGCGCGTCCGATGTGCCGCCGGTGGTCGAGAGTTCCGGCTTGCGCCCGGTCACGTCGGCGACCGCGTTTGCGACAAGGTCTGTGAGCGGTCCGGGCTTGGTGACGAACACGCCGGCGTTCGACGGCTCGAACTGAAACGCGAACTTGATCTTGCCGCCGGCAGCTTCAATAGCGCGCTGCTGCATCAGTTTTTTCAGGGAGTCGAGCGTGTGATGATCGTTGAAGCGGATATTGAATCGCGCCCGCGCCTCGGCGGGAATCAAGTTAACGGTCTTGTTGCCAACATCGACCGAGGTGAATTCCAGATTCGAAGGTGAAAACTGCGCGTTGCCCTGATCGAGCGGTTGGGCATTAAGCGCGGCGATCAGCGTCACCAGCCCGCGAACCGGATTTTCCGCGCGCTGCGGATAGGCGACGTGGCCGGAGCGGCCTGTCACGATTAGCGTGCCGTTGAGCGAGCCGCGCCGTCCGACCTTGATGGTGTCGCCGAGAGTTTCCTGATTGCTCGGCTCGCCGAGGATGCAGTGGTCGAATTTCTCGCCGTGTTCCGCCGCCCACTTGAGCAGTTTCGGCGTTCCGTTGACCGCGATGCCTTCTTCGTCGCCCGTAATGAGAAACGAGATCGAACCCTTCGGCTTGCCGCCGTGCGCGTTCAAATGATCGAGCACCGCGGCGAGCGCGCAGGCGATGCCGCCCTTCATGTCCACCGCGCCGCGTCCGTAAAGTTGTCCGTCTGCGACTTCGCCGCCGAACGGCGGATGCTTCCACGCGCTCTCCTCGCCAACGGGCACCACGTCGGTATGGCCTGCAAACATCAGGTGCGGCGATGCGGTGCCGATACGGGCGTAAAGATTTTCAACGTCATCCGCGCCGGGCTCGCTGAAGGTCATGCGGTGCACGCTGAAACCGGCGCCCTTGAGGAGCTTTTCAAGAAACGCGAGCGCGCCGCCTTCCGCCGGCGTCACCGAGCGGCAGCGAACGAGATCGCGGGCAATGGTGAGCGGATCGGCGGGGCTGGCGCTCATTATGCGGAGGCGGGCTTTGACGGAAGCAGGCCGGGAATTGCGAACAGGCCGATCAGGACAACGGCGATGACCGTCCCGAGATAATTGATGAGTTCAGCGGTCAGCGTGACCCAGACGAACGGGCTGAGCACCAGCAGCAGGCGCGGCCATCGCGATACGCCTGCATCGCGCAATCTCTTGAGCGCGACCGCTGAATAGATCCAGCCAAACAGAATGACCAGCGGGATGCCAAGCAGCACCACGCTGCTGCCGCCGGTCGGGCTCATGGCCATTGCTCCGAAGCCAAGAGCGCCCGCGGCGAGTGCCAGCGCGACCGCAAGACCCATCCAGTATTTTGCACGTCCGATGCGGCCGCTGTAACCGAATAGCAACGCGCTGTTCTGGTTCGGTCCGCTGCCGGTCATAACTTAATCTCTCAGCAGTTCGTTAATGCTTGTCTTCGAGCGCGTACGCTCGTCCACGCGCTTGACGATGACCGCGCAATAAAGTCCGGGGCTGCCGTCTTTCCCCGGCAGCGTGCCGGGCACGACGACGGAATAGGCGGGTACTTCGCCTTGCAAAATCTTTCCGCTCTCGCGGTCGACGATCTTGGTGGATGCGCCGAGAAACACGCCCATCGAGAGCACTGCGCCGGTGCGCAGGATTACGCCTTCGGCGACTTCCGAGCGTGCGCCGACGAAGCAATTGTCCTCGATGATGACGGGGCCTGCTTGCAGCGGCTCGAGCACGCCGCCGATGCCGGCGCCGCCCGAGATGTGACAATTTTTCCCGATCTGCGCGCAGGAGCCTACCGTCGCCCAAGTATCGATCATCGTTCCTGAATCGACATAAGCGCCGAGATTGACGAAAGACGGCATCAGTACCGCGTTCGGCGCGATATAGGCCGAGCGGCGCACCACGCAACCCGGCACCGCGCGAAAGCCCGCTTTACGAAAACGCGCCGCGCTCCAGCCCTTGAACTTCGAATCGACCTTGTCCCACCACACGGCTTTGCCCGGCCCGCCGGGTATCACGCTCATGTCGTTGAGGCGGAAGGAAAGCAGCACGGCTTTTTTCAGCCACTGGTTCACGCGCCAGGAATTGTCCACCTGCTTTTCGGCGACGCGCATCGCTCCGCTGTCGAGCAGTTCGAGCGCGGCGTTCACCGCCTTGCGCACCGGGCCCTTGGTCTTGGGGCCGATGCTGTCGCGCTTTTCGAAGGCGTCGTCGATGATTTTGGCGAGGTCGGCGGCTGGCATGTTCGTTCCGGCGTTTGTTTGTCAGCGGTTTTGTCGGTGGCCGGGCGAGGGAAGTCAAGCGCCGGGGGCTATCCGCTGCAGAAAGCCCACGAGATCGTCGGTGAGATGATCGACATGGGCGGCGTCGCGGCCTTCCAGCTCCCAGTCCTCGCGGAAGACTTCGCGCGTGCCCTCCGGCACCACCAGCACTGTGGTCATGCCGAGCGCGTGCGGCGTTTCCAGATTGCGGGCGAGATCCTCGAACATGGCAGCCTTGGCGGCATCGATCTTGTGCTGCGCGAGAAAGCGCTCGTAGGTGACGGCGGAAGGTTTCGGCTCCAGCTCGGCGGCGACGATGTCGAATATGTCCTCGAAGTGCTCATGCACCGCGAGTTTTTTCATCACCGCGTCGGCGTGTTTACGCGTGCCGTTGGTGAGGATGAGCTTGCGCCCCTGCAATTTTTTCAACGCTTCGCCGAGCGCGGGATTTGGCTCCAGCGGCGAGTGGTCGATCTGGTGGACGAATTCCAGATAGTCGTCCGGCATCATGCCATGCTCGGCCATCATCCCGCGCATGGTGGTGCCATAGCGTTTGTAATAATCCTTCTGCACGCGCGTTGCTTCGTCCGCGCCGACTTTCAGATAATCAACCAGATACGCGCGGATGCGCTCGTCCACCTGCTGCCAGAGATTGAGATGATGCGGATAGAGCGTGTTGTCGAGATCGAACACCCAGGTCTCGACATGGCCGAAGCCGCGCGGCGCGTCTGTCATCCGCTCAAGGTTCCTTGAAGCGAACGGTGGTGGAGTTGCGCCCTGCGACATCGATGGCCGCGAACGGGGCGGACATCAGCCCGCGCGACGAGCAATCGTTGTGATCGTTGAGCTCGAACTTTCCCTCGCGCGTGCAGAGCTGAACGTTGCCGCCCCAGGCGAGCGGTTGCTCGCCGCGCTTGACCAGGAAACCGTTTTCGTCGACGGCCTCGGCATAAGTGTAAAGCCGCCGCGGCTCGCCGCGTACGTCCGGCTTCACGCATTTTCCCGGTTCGATGCGGTACCAGCCGCGCGTGACGATGGCGCCCATCTCCACGATGCCGAGCGCCGCCATCACGGTGAGCTTGGTTTCGTTGCACCAGGAAAAACCGTTGCCGTCCGGCGACTGCGCGGCCTGCAGCAGCACGTTGAAGAAGTTCGGCTGCGACGCGGCGTTCGCCGGCAATTTGCGGTCGCGCAAAAAAGCCGCCAGCGCGGCTTCGGTCTTCGCGCCGGACAAGCCGTCGATCGGATTGGCGTCGTAGCCGGAGACGACCAGCAACCGCTGAATGCCCGCGAGCCGCGCCTGCTCGTCGGTGTAATCGGATTCCTCCGCGAGATTGGCGATCGGCCCCTTGCTGGTGTCGGTCGGCTTTACGGTGGTGAAGCGCACGGGGCGCTGTCCGCCCCGGCAGCCGCGTGCGCTGGCGATAGTGAAGTCGCGCTCGCCGACGCAGAGATCGGCATGGCCCGTCTGCGGCAATGGCGCTGCGCCGTACACCGACGGCGTACTGGCATGCACATAAACCAGTTCGGCATCGAGCGGGCCTTCGAGCACATTGCGGCATTGGCCGGGCTCGATATGGAACCAGCCGCGCGTCGTCACGCTGGCGCGATTTTCCAGGCCGATCGCCGCCTCGACCACGTAACTGGTGCGATTGCACAGCGACAATTCGGCGTGAGCGGGCGTTGCCGCGATAAGGATCGTCAGAAGTGCGATCAAGCGAATCATTTCCGAAGATAATCTGCCCTTCGGAGCGCTCCCGCCACTCCGCCGTGGCTGGATTTAAGGATGTATCAGCGTGCCGGCGCCGTGGTCGGTGAACAATTCGAGCAATACGGCGTGCGGTACCTTGCCGTCGAGGATAACCACGCCTTCGACGCCCTGTTCGAGCGCATAGAGGCAGGTCTCGACCTTCGGGATCATGCCGCCGGAAATGGTGCCGTCGGCGATCAGTTTGCGCGCGTCGGCGACGGTCAAATCCTCGATCAGCTGTTTATCCTTGTCGAGTACGCCCGGCACGTCGGTGAGCAGCAGCAGGCGCTTGGCCTTGAGTGCCCCGGCGATTGCCCCCGCGAAAGTGTCGGCGTTGACGTTGAACGTGCCGCCATTGGCGCCGGCGGCGACGGGCGCCAGCACCGGGATTAGCTCGCGGCCAAGCACGGTGTCGAGCACCGTGGTATCGACTTTGTCCGGTTCGCCGACGAAGCCGAGATCGACCACCTTCTCGATATTGGAATCGGGATCGACCACGCGGCGGCCGACTTTTTTCGCCACCACCATGTTGCCGTCCTTGCCGCACAGGCCGATGGCCTTGCCGCCGGCGGCGTTGACGTAACCAACGATCTGCTTGTTGATCGAACCGGCCAGCACCATCTCGACGATTTCCAGCGTCTTGGCGTCGGTGATGCGCAGGCCGCCGGCGAATTGAGATTCAACGCCGGCCTTTTTCAGCATCGCCTCGATCTGCGGGCCGCCGCCATGCACCACCACCGGATTGATCCCGGTCTGTTCCAGCAGCACGATGTCGCGGGCGAACGCGCGCGCGGTTTCCTCGACGCCCATGGCATGGCCGCCGTATTTCACCACGACGATCTCGTCATCGTAGCGCTGCATGTGTGGCAGCGCTTCGGAAAGGACGTGGGCGGCGTCGTGCGGCGTGATCTTCGGGGCTTTGCTCATCGCGGGCCTTTATCTCGAATGCGAGAGGGTTCTAGCCGAGAGCGCGTGGCGCGACAATGTATTAACCGCGCCGCTCCCCTAACAACCTTGCGATCGCGGCGCGCAGTTCGGGAATGCCGGCACTGTCGTGGGACGAGGTTGTGAGCACTTCGGGGAAGGCGGCAGGACGCTTTGCCAGCTTGGCTTTTAGCCCTGCAATGCGCTCGGTCAGCGCCGCCGGTTTCACTGCGTCGGCTTTGGTCAGCACGATCTGATGACTGATCGCTGACTCGCCGAGCGCGCCAAGAATGCTGTCGTCGGCGTCTTTCAGACCGTGGCGGGCATCGACCAGCACATAGACGCGGGCGAGGCTGGCGCGGCCACGCAGGTAATCGTGAATCAGCGCCGTCCATTCCGCGATCTTGGCTTTCGGCGCCTCGGCGTATCCGTAGCCCGGCATGTCGACCAGCGTGAGGCCGTGGCCCGCCGAAAAGAAAATCAGCTCCTGCGTGCGGCCGGGCGTGTGCGAGGTGCGCGCCAGCGCTTTACGTCCGGTGAGCGCGTTGATCAGGCTCGACTTGCCGACGTTGGAGCGTCCGGCGAAGGCAATCTCGACGCCCTGCATGGGGGGCAACGATTGCGGCGAACTCGCCGCCGACAGGAAGTCCCATTGCACGCCGAATAGCCGGCGGCCGGTTTCGATTTCTCGAGATGAAAATTCCGAGGTCATTTTGTGTCATGCCCCGCGTAGGCGGGGCATCCAGTAATCGCCGGGCTGGCGCATGCGACGTGCACAACAACGTATGTCAACGGATACTGGATCGCCCGGTCAAGTTTACAGTCGGGCCGGCCGACGGCCGGACCCGGTTGCCGGGCGACGACAGCAGAACGTCAGTCCGATTTTTTCTTGGCGAACAGCGACTTGATGTTGTCGAACAATTCGATCTTGGCGCCGTGCTTCCGCATGATCACGCTCTGCTGGATCACCGAGAGCGTGTTGTTCCAGGCCCAGTAGATGACCAGGCCGGCGGGGAAAGTCGCCAGCATGAAAGTGAAGATCAGCGGCATCCAGTCGAAGATCATCTTCTGCGTCGGATCGGGCGGCGACGGATTGAGCTTCATCTGCACGAACATGGTCACGCCCATGATCAGCGGCCATACGCCGAGCGCGAGGAAGTGTCCGAACACTGGCAACGCGGTGGGGTCGAAAGGCAGCAGGCCGAACAGATTGAACAGATTGGTCGGATCGGGCGCGGCGAGGTCGTGGATCCAGCCGAAGAACGGCGCGTGGCGCATCTCAATAGTGACGAACAGCACCTTGTAGAGCGCGAAGAAAACCGGAATCTGAATCAGAATAGGCAGGCAGCCTGCGATTGGATTTATCTTTTCCTGCTTGTACAGCTCCATCAGCGCCGCCTGTTGCTTCGCCTTGTCGTCGGCAAAGCGTTCGCGGATTTCGGTCATCTGCGGCTGCACGGCCTTCATCTTCGCCATCGAGGCGTAGGATTTATTGGCGAGCGGGAAGAACACGATCTTGATCAGCACGGTGACCAGCAGAATGGCGATGCCGAAGTTCCCCGTCAGACGGAAGAAATAATCCATCACGATGAACATCGGCTTGGTGATGAAATAGAACCAGCCCCAGTCGATCATCAGATCGAAGCGGCTGATGTTCTGCTCTTTCTCATACTGGCTGATGAGATTGACTTCCTTCGCGCCGGCGAAGAGGCGCGTATCGGCGGTGGCGGTCGCGCCGGGCGCGACGTTGCGTTGTTCGAGCAGGTAATCCGCCTGATAGATGCGCTGCGCGCCCGTCAGCGTGCTCAGGAATTCCGCCTTGATCGCCGCATTCTGCGGCGGAATCAGCGTTGC
This sequence comes from Rhizobium sp. Q54, assembly GCA_945907045.1. GTDB lineage: Bacteria > Pseudomonadota > Alphaproteobacteria > Rhizobiales > Xanthobacteraceae > Pseudolabrys. Next base: position 236,584 of record CAMDSH010000001.1, read on the forward strand.
GGCCCAATATTTGTCGGTGATGCCGAGCCAGTAATTGGATTTCGTGAATTCGATTTTCTTTTTGTCTTCAATGTTCTTGTAGGTGTCCTCTTGCAGCTTGTCGTCGAGCACGCCGATCATGCCTTCATGCAGGATGTAATAGCCCTGCACCTGTGGCGTGCCGTGACGTGAGATCAGCGCATAAGGATAGAGTGAGACCGCAGCCGCGCTTTTGTTGGCGACTTCGTCCTTGACGGTGAAAAGATATTTGTCGTCGACCGAGATGGTGCGCGCGAATTCGAGGCCATCGCCGTTATTGTAGGTGAGTTTCACCGGTTGGCCGACGCCGAGCGCGTTGGAGCCAGCTTGTGTCCAGACGGTATCCGGTCCCGGCAGCTTGGCGGTGGTGCCGGTGGCGGCGACCCAGCCGAATTCGGCGTAGAACGGTTCGGGGCTTCCCGAGGGCGACAGCAGCACGATGGCTGGCGATTTCGGATCGACCGTCTCGCGATATTTCACCAGCGAAAGATCGTCGATGCGCCCGCCCTTGAGCGCGATCGATCCGTTAAGGCTCGGAGTGTCGATGCGAATGCGCGGCGTCGCGGAAATCGTGGCTGCGCGCGTGGCGGCGATGACCGCCGCGGGCGGCGCGGCCTGCCCCGGAATCACCGGTGCGCCGCCCGGTTGCGCGGCAGCGGGCGCCGGCTGTCCGGGTTGCGCGGGCAGCGTTACCTGCGCTTGTTTCTGCGCCTGTTCCTGTTTTTGCTTCTCCATCTGCGGCATGCCGACGAAGTACTGCCATGAGATCAGCACCAAGGCTGACAGCACGACCGCGAGAATGGTGTTTTTCTGATCGTTCATGAAACGGACGCTCGTATTGCCTTGCCGTGCCCCGCATGCAGCCGGCGCAATGCGCCGTCGAATTCCTCGGCCATGCGCGCGAACGTCAGCGAGAGCGCGGCGCGGCGGCCTACCAGCACGTAATCGTATCCGGCGCGCAACGGCGCCGTGGCCGCGAGCCTGACGATTTCCCGCAAGCGCCGGCGGATGCGATTGCGCACAACCGCGTTGCCGATTTTCTTGGTGACGGTGAAGCCGACACGCACCGGCCCTTCGTCATCGTCTTTTCGCTTGCGCGCCTGCAGCACGAACGCCGCTGCCGGAATTTTGGATCCGGTCGCGGCGGCCAGGAAGTCCGCTCGTTGCCTCAATCGTTCCATGAAATCTTAAGGATGCGCTGCGCGCAAAGTTAGGCGCTGAGCCGCTTGCGCCCATGCGCACGCCGCTTGCGGAGCACTTTGCGTCCGCCTTTGGTGGCCATGCGCGAGCGGAAGCCGTGACGGCGCTTGCGTACCAGTTTGCTCGGTTGATAGGTCCGCTTCACTGCAATGGTTCTCCGCTGGCCGCGCTGGAAATCCGGATATATTGGGTTAGCGCTGGATTTGCGCGGCTTATAAGGGAGGCCCTCCGGCCCGTCAATGCGACGTGCGGCCCCGCCCGGCCCAGTTATGGCCCTAATATGATGTTGATTGGCGCCCATTACACCGCGAGATAGCGTGATTACATCCGGTTCTGATGATGACTGATTTAAGGCACGAGCGATGACGGACAACGCCGCCTGGACAAAGGAATTGGGTCCGGCGCACGCACCGCGTTTCGGACTCTCCGGCAAGCTGTTGTTGCTCACGGTCCTGTTCGTGATGCTGGCCGAAGTGCTCATCTACGTGCCGTCTATCGCCAATTTTCGTCTCAACTGGCTTAACGATCGCCTTGCCGCCGCGCACACCGCCGCGCTCGTGCTCGATGCCGCGCCGAGCGGAATGGTGCCGGAGCCGCTGGCGCGGCAGATCCTCGAGAGCATCGGCGCCAAGGCCGTCGCCATGAAAATGGGGACGCAGCGCCGGCTGCTCGCTGTCTCCGAGATGCCGTCCTCGATCCACCACGACGTCGACATGCGCAACATGTCTTCGATCACCGCCACCTATGAGGCGATCGAAAGCCTGTTCTTCTGCAAGGACAGCGACATCATCCGCGCCGTCGGCCCGGCGCCGATGGGCGGTGACTTTCTCGAAATCGTGCTGGAGGAAGGCCCGCTCCGGCAGGCGATGTTCAAGTTTTCCGGCAACGTGCTGCTGATCTCGCTGGTGATCTCCGGCATCACCGCGATGCTGGTGTTCTTCGCACTGCATTACATGCTGGTGCGCCCGATGCGCCGCATCACCGCCAACATGACCGCGTTCCGCGCCGACCCGGAAAATCCGGGACGCATCATTGTCGCTTCAAGCCGCCGCGACGAAATCGGCACGGCTGAGAGCGAGCTGGCCACCATGCAACGCGATCTTGCCTCGATGCTGCACCAAAAAAACAGGCTGGCCGCGCTCGGGCTCGCGGTGTCGAAGATCAATCACGACCTGCGCAACTTGCTGGCCTCGGCGCAATTGTTTTCCGATCAATTTTCCAGTTCGCCGGATCCGAAAGTGCAGCGCTTCGCGCCCAAACTGATGCGCGCGCTGGAGCGCGCCATCGCGTTCTGCCAATCGACGCTGTCCTACGGCGCGGCGCAGGAAGCTCCGCCCGACCGCAAGACCGTCACGCTCGATCCGCTGATTGAGGAAGTGCACGAAGCGCTCGGTCTCAAGCTCGAAGTGCCGATCCGCTGGATCGTCGCCGTTGAGCGCGGCATGACGGTGGAAGCCGACCACGATCAGCTGTTTCGAATCCTGCTCAATCTCACGCGCAACGCGGTGCAAGCGCTGGAAGGCCGCGCATCGCGCGACCCCGCGCGCGACCAGATCCGCATCACCGGCCGGCGCGAAGGCGCGGTGGCGGTGATCGAGGTTTCCGACACCGGCCCCGGGATTTCCGACAAGGCACGCGCGCATTTGTTCGAGGCGTTCCAGGGCTCGACCCGGCCGGGCGGCTCGGGCCTCGGCCTCGCCATCGCAGCCGAACTGGTGCGTGCGCATGGCGGCGACATTCGCCTGGTCGATGGCACCATCGGCGCGACGTTCAGCATCACCATCCCGGATCGCGCGGTCGAGCTCGACGCCCGCCGCGGAGAACGCGCGCGAGCCTGAAATTTTTGGAACAGACGGCGCTGCACGGTGTTCAATGAATTGGGCGCCGCATGGGGAGCGGCCATAAGGTCTTCGCAATGGTATCGCTGCTGGGATTAGCGACGGCGGTGCCGCCTCATCGACTCGATCAATCCGCCGTTATCGGAATCGCCGGGCGCAAGTTCGCGAAAAGCCTCGCGCGCTATCCAAAGCTCGCGGATGTGTTCGTCAATGCCGGCATCGATCGGCGCTATTCCGCGCGTCCCTTGCGATGGTTCGAGGAACCGCACGACTGGAGCGAGCGCACGCAGGCTTATCTCGACGGCGCCGGCGATCTATTCGTCAAGGCGGCGAAGCTGGCGCTCAAGCGTGCGCGCATCGCCGCGCGCGATGTCGATGTGATCGTCACCGTATCGTCGACCGGCATCGCGACGCCGAGTCTGGAAGCACGCGCCGCGAAAAATTGGGATTTCGCGCCGATGCCGCGCGCGTTCCCATATTCGGGCTCGGCTGCGCCGGCGGCGTTTCCGGATTGGCCACCGCGGCGAAACTGGCGCGCGCGAAACCCGGTGACACAGTGCTGCTCGTTGTTGTGGAGCTTTGCACATTGTCGTTTCGCGGCGACCGCGGCACCAAGGCGGATGTTATTTCCACCGCTTTGTTCGGCGACGGCGCGGCAGCGGCCGTGCTGCGCGCGGGAAAGACGAAATCGAAACTTCGCATCGGCATGGCGGCAGAGCACACCTGGCCGGACACGCTCGACATCATGGGCTGGTCGGTCGATCCGATAGGTTTCGGCGTCGTGCTATCGCGCTCGCTCCCCGCATTCGTCGAGCAGCGGCTCGCTGCGCCCGCGCGCCGCTTCATGAAAGCCGCCAAACTGAAAAATCCGCGCTTCATCTGCCATCCCGGCGGCGCCAAGGTGCTGAACGCGGTGGAGACGGCGCTTGGGCTGAAAAGCGGAACGCTAGCCGACGAGCGCGAGGTGCTGCGCCGTTACGGAAACATGTCAGCGCCGACCGTGCTGTTCGTGCTGGAGCGCGCGCTCAAGCGCGGCCTGAAGGGACCGGCGGTGCTCTCCGCGCTCGGGCCGGGTTTCACCGCGAGTTTTCTGGCGATCGAGGGTTCCCGTGGGTGAAGGCGCGTGGCTTGTTCTCTTTCTGGTGACGCAGCGGCTGGCCGAGCTTGCCTTCGCCACGCACAACACGTTGCGTCTCATCGGCCGCGGCGGCGCCGAGTTTGGGCAATCGCATTACTATTTAATTGTCGCGCTGCATGCGTTCTGGCTGCTGGCGCTCTGGATCATGGGCCACGACCGCGCAGCCGATCCTTATTTGCTTGGCGTCTTCGTTCTGCTGCAGGTGGCGCGGCTGTGGGTCATCGCCAGTCTGGGAGCGCGCTGGACGACGCGCGTAATCGTCGTGCCGGGAGAAAAGCCGCTCGCGCGGGGGCCTTACCGCTGGATCAGGCACCCTAATTATCTGATCGTCGTTGTGGAGATCGCGGTGGTCCCGTTGGCGCTGGGCCTGTGGGGTATCGCCATCGTGTTTTCGCTCGCCAATGCGGCGCTCTTGTACATACGCATCCGCGTTGAGAACGAGGCGCTTGCCTGGGCGGCGCGCCAGCCGGGTCCAACCCTTGCCAATGCAAACCCAAGGCGATAGCTATGCCTTCGTTCCGTGCCGAAATCCCGGCGACGGTATCAGCGCCCGTAGCTCAGCTGGATAGAGCACCAGACTACGAATCTGGGGGTCGGGAGTTCGAATCTCTCCGGGCGCGCCATCTTCTTCTTCTCGTTTAAGTAAAAAAGAAGCGCCGGTAGCTCAGCTGGATAGAGCACCAGACTTCGAATCTGGGGGTCAGGGGTTCGAATCCCTTCCGGCGCGCCAATTATAAAAACGGCAGCTTTCTCGTCCGGCTCAGTTTAAATGCGTCGAAACAATACGCCGGCGAGAAGCACCAGATAAGCAATCGCGAGCACATCAATAGCGCGCACTGGAGGGATGAATGGCATTCTTATGCGCGCGTAGTATGCCAGCAAGGCGACGAGAGCCAGCACGAGCGAAATAATAAAGACCGGAACAGTCGGCGGCGTGAGATGGAGATGCCCGCCTGCGTTGCCGCCGCTTTGGAAAACTCGCCCGCCCCGTCCGAAAAATCCGAGAATGACCAACAGCAACACCGCACCGATGGTGGCGGCGATGATCGCGGCGACGATGCTGGAGCCAATGCGGATACCTAACTGCGGCAGCAGCCAGGTGCCGATAAATGCACCGACGATTCCCAAAGCAATATCGGCGACGAGGCCGAAGCCCGTGCCCCGGACGATTTGTCCGGCCAGCCATCCGGCAATGGCGCCAATCAGTAAAATGATGAGAAGGGTTTCAGCGGACATGGGTCGTGCTCCCCGAAAGAATGTTTTGATTCATGGTCTGACGCTGGCGGAAGCGGCGCGCTTAAGGACTCGGACTGTGAGCCAGCGATTCATCGCTCTGTTTTAAGAGTCTGAACCGTGGCGGATTACGCTCGTCGAAGGCGGCGATCGCCGACCATTGGCGCGCCAGCATTTTATAGGTTTGCCGGGTAACGGGCTCCGGCGAGAATTTTGCCAAGCGAGCGCACTCCGCGGCCTTTTTTCGATAAAAAGTCGGCACCATCACGCGCCTCATAGAAATCTCCATGAGCATTCCTTGCCCGCGCAGAGGTGATGTCGGAACTCTCTCGTGCCCCGTAATTCGGGGCCCGTCCGCGGGCGCACTTTTACAACTTAAGTCGCAGCCCTTGGTTCCATGGGAGACGGCCTCTTGGCCGCCCGGATCAGGAGACCGCCCGTGTGCGGCGGTAAGTGCCAACCGCGATTGCGAGCGCGGCGACGATCAGAACGCCTGCGACCGCGAACGTGATCCGCATGCCGGTGGCAACGGCCTTAGGGTCCGCCGTTGTGATGTCGATCGCTGACGATGCGAACGCGAACACGGCGCCCATAACGGATGCACCGGTAATGAGCCCGAGATTGCGCGATAAATTGAGCATGCCGGAAATGACGCCCCGCTGGTCCGGGCGGACATCTGTCATGACGGCGGTGTTGTTGGCGGTCTGGAACAGCGCATAGCCGACGGTGATGACGACGATGGGGGCGATGTAGCCGGGGATGCCGAGCGCCGCCGGCAGCATGGATAGAATAAAGGACCCGGCCGCAATTGCGATGAGCCCTACGATGGTCATGCGTTGTGCGCCAAACCGGTCGGCAATGCGGCCGGCCGGGACACCGGTCAACGCGACGGCAAGCGGGCCAACCGACAACACGAGCCCAACAAGAGCTGCGTCGAGCCCGAGCGCACCGAAAAGATAGAACGGCCCGACCACCAGCGTCGCCATCAGCACCGTCGAGACGAGCGCGCTCGTGGCGAGGCTCGCGCTCAGCACCGGGTCGCCAAACATCGCCAATCGGATCAAAGGCGATGCGGCTCTCGTCTCGGCGAGCACGAAGAGGCCGACTCCGAAGCCGGCAGCTAACAGCAGAGCCATGTTGAGCGGACCGAAACTGCCGCGCCCAATCGTCATGGCGAGTGCATAAGCCGCGAGCGTCAGAGCCAGCAGCAGCGTGCCCATCGTGTCGAAGCCGGGCCGGTCCGTCTTCGGACCTTGGGGATCAACGGGCAAATAGCGATACGCCAGAAGAAAAGTCAGGATGCCCAACGGTACGTTGACGAGGAAGATGGCCCGCCAGCTGAGTCCGGCGATCAGAATGCCGCCGAGCGACGGACCGAGAGCGGTGCCAATCGCGGACATCGCCCCCAACAGCCCCATGGCGCTGCCGGTTTTTTCCTTCGAAACCGTTTCACCGACAAAGGCCATGGTGAGGGCCATCATGATGGCCGCGCCCAGGCCCTGCGCTGCCCGGGCCGCAATCAGCAGCCAGAGTGTGGGCGCGAGGCCGCACAGGACCGAGGCCACCGTGAACAGGAAGATTCCGGCCAGCAGCAGCCGCCGGCGGCCGGTAATGTCACCGAGCCGTCCGGCGCTGACGATCAAAGTGGTGATGGCGAGGAGATAAGCGAGGACGATCCACTGGACTTCCTGGAAGGAGGCGTTGAACGCCTGTGCCAACGTCGGCAAGGCAACATTGGCGATGCTGGTGCCAAGCGAGGAAAGCAACATGGAAAGCGAAAGGCTGGCGAGCGCCCACCGGATCGAAGGTGTCGGTTCCGCGCCCCCGGTTCCTGACTCATCTGCAATGATTGGCTGCAACACGAACTCCGTTTTCTGGCGACTCCCGAAACGGAGCTGTCGGAAACAACGTAGTCCTTTCACCGGCCGGTTCGCACGCCTTTTATGTGTCTCTGCGTCTCATCCGGCAATTTCGCGCCGAAAGTTTTGACTAGGCCCGCGCGGCCCTGAGCGGTGAGCTTCACCGTGCGCGTGTCGCGTTTGCGCGCGACCCAGCCGAGCGCCTCGCAGCGGCGCAATATCTGCGCGCCCACCAGCCCCGCGACGTGATAGCGGCGCTCGCTCCAGTCGAGGCACGGGCGGCAGAACAGCCGTCCGCCGCGCGCCTTCGGCGATAAATCGGCGCCGAACTCGCACAGGAATTTTTCGCCTTTAGTCGTCACCTCGCCGCCGTCCTCGCTCAGCACGATGTGTTTGTTGGCGACGAGCGCATCGGCGATCGCGACGCCAAGCTGGCCGGCGAGATGATCGTAACAGGTGCGCGCGAAGCGCATCTCGTCGTCCTGGATCGAGCGCGGCTGATAGCGCGCCGGCACTTCGATGGCGGCGACCAGCTTGATGCTCTCCAGCATGTTGGCGACCAGCGGCGAGGCTATGCGGTAGTAACGAAAGCGCCCCTGCTTGGTGACGGCGATCAGCCGCGCGGTAACAAGTTTAAGCAGATGCTCGCTCGCGGTCGGGCGCGAGATGCGCGCGATATAAGCAAGCTCGCTGCCGGTGAGCGACTGCCCGCCCATCAGCGCGGCGAGGATCGTGGCTCGCGCGGTGTCTCCGACGAGCGCTGCGACTTCGACCATGTTGGCGGCGGCGACCATGCGTGAGGTTAGCGCCGGGATGCGGCGCGCGGCAAGCAGGCATAGTTCGTCACGCGCCTAACCAATGACCGACGACATTCTCCCGCGTTGCTGGGATGATCGCGGCATGCAGAAAGAAATCATCCGCGTCGAACCGTTTTCCAGCTACGCGCAAGCGCGCAAGGCGCCGGTCTCGCCGGTGGTGCGCGCCGGCGATCTCGTGTTCGTGTCGCTGATCCCGCCATACGATCCGGAAACGGGGGAGATCAAGCGCATGCCGGTCGAGCGGCAGACCGAGATCGTGCTGGAGCAAATGAAGAAATGCTTGATCGCGGCGGGCTCGTCGCTCGACAAGGTCGTCAAGTGCGGCGTCTATTGCACCGAAGCCGCGCACTTCGCGAAGATCAACGAGGTTTATGTGCGCTACTTTCCGTCCGATTATCCGGCGCGCAGCTTCGTTTGCGTGAATGCATGGCACGGACCGTTCGACGTGGAAATGGACTGCGTCGCCACGATGTGACGGCGGGAATTCGAAAGGACAACCAAATGACCAACAAGATTCACGACATCGGCGTGGCGCGTCAGATCGGCACCTACAGCGACGCCATCGAAGTGCCGCCGGACGCGCGCTGGCTTTTTACGGCAGGCACGCCGGGCCTGTTGCCGGACGGCACGTTGCCGGCGGACATCACCGGCCAGGCCGAACTGGCGTGGACGCACATTGTTGCCAAGCTCAAAAGCGCCGGCATGACGGTGCACGATCTGGTAAAGATCACGAATTATCTCGTGCGCGCGGAAGACATTCCGGCTTATTCGAAAGTGCGCACGCGCTTTCTCGACGGCGCGCGGCCAGCCTCGATGCTGATGGTTGTGACGGAGCTTCCGCGGCCGAATTTTCTCGTCGAGATCGAAGCCTGTGCCGCAAAAAGCGACGCGCGCTGATTTTCCAACCAGCGCGCGCCGTTCGGACTTGCGTATCGCTCGCTAGCGGCTGATCGAGTTGACCGCGCAGAGCGGGTTGCGCGACTGGCACTTGGCGCGCGCCTCTTCGCGGTTTTTGCCGGTCTCGGTGCAGGTCGAGTGCGAGAGCGGGATCAGCGCGGGACAGGCGACGTCGAACTTGTAGCCGGTCCAGTTGCGCCAGATGCGCTTGATCTTCTGCTTGATCGGCTCGGACTTTTTCTCCTGAGCCTGCGCCAGCACGATCGGCGCGCCGGAGCCCTGCGAGAGTCCGGCCGGGGAAGCGGGGGCGGCGACGGTGTTACCAGTTGCCGCGATCACAAAAGCGGCCGCGGCCAAAAGCGCGATATGACGCATGATTTATCTCCTTATTCTGTAAAACATGAAGCCCAAAAGCCCGCGAATATCCGTGCTCGCGCGTTCCTCTCGCGTGAGTGCGAACCGGATGGTGTCCGGTAACCGCGATAACGATGTGAGCGATGAAAGGTTCCCGGCGCGGCGTTCAGGCGCGCTTGCGCTTCGCCTTGCTGTCCGCGACTCGGCGGCCGAGTTCGCGCGTCGAGGGAATGCGGCGGCCCGCGATCGCCTTGATTTCATCGGCGGCGAGATTTTCGATGATGCTGAGCAGGACATTGCGCGTGACGGCGACATCGGCGGGACGCATGCCGCGCACCGCGATCTCGTTCACGTCTTCGGCGAGCGGGACGAGCTTGGTCTTGAGCAGTCGTCCTTTCGGCGTGAGGAAGATGAAAACTTTTTTCTTGTCGCCGACCAGTTGGCGGCGCGTGACGTAGCCCAATTTTTCCATTCCCTTGAGCGCCGAAAAAGTCGTCGGCTCCATCACGCCGGCTTGCTCGCTTAGTTCGCGCTGGGTGATGCCGTCTTTCTCCCAGAGGATTCGCAGGAAGGTCCAGTGCCCGAGCGTGACGGAATGCTGCGTCAGCCGCATCTGAAGTGCGCGCAGCAGCGCTCGCGTCGCGTCCTTGACCAGGTGAGCAAGGCGGTCGTTCGGCACCGCTTCGCGCCAGTGCCGCAGAATGGTTTGCGTGTTGTCGAGTTTTTTCGGCGTGCTCATGCCGGTACGCCAATCTGGTGTTGCAGCTCGACATCGCGGCCCTCACGCGCGGATTGCAGCATGGCGAGGCAGACTTCCAGCGTGGCGAGGGCCCAGGCTCCGCTGTGCAGCGGCGCGCGATTGTTCACGGCGGCTTGGTACAACTCGTCGATAACCTCGGCGCGGGCGACATCGCGCACCGCGACCTTGTCGAGCCGCTGCGTATCGTCCGCATAGATCATCACGCCTTCGGGAGTCGGGCGCAGGTCGGCGCGCTCGCAGGACACCAGCAGCAGGCCGAAATGCTGATGCAGCCGCTCGGCGGATGGCGCGGGCGCGCCCTTGTAATCCGCGCCGCCGTAATTGCGCGCGGCCTTCAGCGCGGCTTCTTTTGCGGCGTCGGTGTTTTGCAGCGCCTTGCGTGCCGCTCCATAACGGCTGCGATCCTTCGGCGAACCCATCTCGCCGATCCAGTTGGTGAACTCATCGGAATCGAAACGCCCATAGCCGCTGTAGACGACGGATGCGAAAGCACCGTCCGTGAAATTCAGCAGCGCGGAATAAGCGCCTTCGGTTGGGCGGTTTGAATCCCACGATGCGGTTGCCGCCCGCACGCTCTTTACCCTTCCGCCGCCGAGCAGCCGCACGATGTCGATCTGATGCGCACCCTGGCTGAAGATGACGCCGCCGCCCTGCGCGGTCACCATCTCCTCGGCGCGGCGCGGGCGATACATGTAATCGGTGAAGTTCAAGGCCGTGATCATGCGCGCCTGTCCGGCGGCGCCGCTCGCGATGATTTCGCGCGCGCGCAGATAAGGCGCATCGAAACTGTGGCTGTGGCCGACGACGATGTGAACTTTCGCCTTGCGCGCGGCGTCGATCATCGCCTGACATTCGGCGACGGAAATCGCCATCGGCTTCTCGACCAGCACGTGCTTGCCCCTGGTGGCGGCAAGACGGACGTGATCGGCGTGAAGCTGGTGCGGAGTCGCGACATAGACCGCTTCGACTTCCGGGTTTCCGCACAGCTCATCGACTGACTCGTAAGCCGGCGCGCTGAAATCCTTCGCAAATAATTTGCGGGCCTCGGCGCGCGGATCGGCGGCAGCGACGAGTTGCACGCGCTTGTCGGCCAGGAACGTAGGCAGCATCAGCGTGAAAGCGCGCCCCAGCCCGGCGGCGCCGATGCGGAGCGTGCGTTCGCTCACTTGAGCCCTTCGCGGTCGATGACGAGTTGCGGAGAGCGCGCGCGCGAAACGCAGATCATGATGTTGCCGGCTCGTTGATCTTCGGTGAGAACGAGGTCGCGGTGGTCGGCTTCGCCTTCAATCAATTTGCTCCGGCAGGTGCCGCAGGTGCCGCTCTCGCACGAGCTCGGCACGTCGTGTCCCTTCGCGCGCAAGGCTTCGAGGATGGTTTTGTCGGCGGGCACCTCGATGACTTCGCCGCTGCGCGCGAGCTTCACGGTGAATGCCGTATCAGTCGGCTTGTGCGTTTCCGCGTCGCTGAACGCCTCGAAATGCACGGATGAGGGCGTCCAGTGTCCGCTCATGTCGCGCACCGCCTGCATCAGCGGGCGCGGGCCGCAGCAATAGAGATGCTCGCGGTTCCTGCGCTCTTCCAGCACGGGCCACAGATCGAGCGCGTTGGCGGGATCGCCCCCGTCGTGATGGATCGTGACCTTGCCCTTGAATTCCGGCGCGCTCAGTTCGGTAAGGAACGCCGTCGTCTCCGGCGAGCGCGTGCAGTAATAAAGTTTGAAGTTTTTGCCTTCAAGCGATTGCAGATGCCGGATCATCGCCATGATCGGGGTGATGCCGATGCCGCCGGCGATGAACACAAAATTGTCGGCGCGCGGCGGCAGACGGAAATCGTTCACCGGGGCTGCGACCTCCAGCCGGTCTCCGACTTTCGCTGTGTCGAGTAGATTGTTCGACCCGCCGCGTCCCGGCATCTCGCGCTTCACCGCGATCAGATAGCGGTTGCGGTCGGCGGGGTCGTTGCAGAGAGAATATTTGCGGATCAGTCCGTTCGGGACCTTGATGGCGATATGCGCGCCGGCGGTGAATTCCGGCAGCTCGTTTCCGTCCGGATGGCGAAATTCGAGCTGTTCGATTCCATCGGCAATCTTGTCCTTGCGCGCAAGCAGCAGCGCCATGTTCGGCTGGGCAACGTCCGGCATCGTCTCAACGTACTCCTCAATATGCCTGTGCAGCGCACAATACGTGTTGCGCTAATGCCTCGACAACAAGGGCGGAATTCTTATAAACTAAAATACTTAGAAGCCTAACATAATTTAAGGCGCGCGCCGCGCCTTCGAGGGGACGCCGCCATGATGATGACAAGGGAAGAAAACGATCTGCTCTGCCGCGTCGAGGGCGATGCGCCGATGGGCCAGGTCATGCGGCGGCACTGGATTCCCGCGTGTCTCTCCGAGGAAGTGGCGGAGCCGGACGGCAAGCCGGTGAAAGTCCGCCTGCTTGGCGAAGACCTCGTGGTGTTCCGCGATTCCGACGGGCGGCTCGGTGTGCTGGATGAATATTGCCCGCACCGTCGGGTGTCGCTCGCTTACGGGCGCAACGAAGAGTGCGGCCTGCGCTGCCTCTATCATGGCTGGAAGATGGACGTTGAAGGCAACGTGATCGAGATGGCGTCGGAGCCGGCGGAAAGCGGCTTTGCCGAAAAAGTTAAAATGAAAGCCTATCCCGCACGCGAGGCCGGCGGCTTCGTGTGGACCTACATGGGCCCGGCGGCGTCGATGCCGGAATTCGAACGGCCCGCGTTCGCGCCGACGCCGGAGACTCAAGTCTCGATCGTGAAGATCCACGTCGGTTGCAACTGGGCGCAAATCCTGGAAGGGCAGATCGACTCCGCGCACTCATCGCATCTGCATTCGTCCGACATGAAGCCGGCCAAGGTCGAAAGCGCGAAGGCGGTGGAGACGCATTGGCTGCGGCCGTCCACCGACAAGGCGCCGCGCCTGCAAGTGGAGCAGACCAGCTTCGGCTTCCATTACGCCGCGATCCGGCGCCCGATCCTGAATGCGAACACGCATGATTATGTGCGCAAGACCGTCTACATCGCGCCGTTCGTCGCGCTGATCCCGCCCAACAACGCTTACAACGTCGCGACGGTGCTCACGCCGACCGACGACACCCACACCGCGTTCCACTTCATCGCCTGGCGCGAGAGCGGAAACATCGATCAGGAAGCGTGGCGCAAGTTCAATGTGGCGCAACGCGGCATCGATATCGATGACGGCTATAATAATTTCCGCACGCGTGCGAACGATTACAACCAAGATCGCAACGCCATGAAGCTCGGCGACTTCACCGGCATCCGCGGCATTCCCAATCAGGACATCGCGATGTGGGAGACGATGGGGCCGATCGCCGACCGCACCAAGGAACAGCTCGGCGCCAGCGATCTTGCGGTTGTGGAGTTTCGCCGCATCATGGTCGACGCCGCCCGCGCCATGCGCGAGAAGGGCATCGCTATCGGACGTACCGAACCGCATATTCCGCATGCTACGATTAGCTCATTCGAGGGTATGCTGCCCAAGAATGCCAATTGGCGTAACGCCGGCGCGGATAACAAGCCGGCGGCGCAAAACGGTCAGGAACGCGTTGCCTGACCGGCCAACAAGAGAAGACGCACAGGGAGGAACACATGATGAAACTGAAATTCGCCGGCGCGATCGCAGCGCTCGGCGTCTCGCTTGTCGCGGGCTCTGCCGTCGCGCAGGACACGCTCAAGCTCGCGGTCGGCCAGCGCGGCAACTGGGACACCTCGGTGTCGGAAGTCGGACAGCTCGCCGGGATTTTCAAGAAACATAATCTGGTGCTCGAAATCGTCTACACGCAGGGCGCGGGCGAAACCCAGCAGGCGGTGATCTCCGGCAGCGTCGATCTCGGCATTGCGGCGGGTGTCATGGGCGTGCTGAGCGCTTATTCCAAAGGCGCGCCGGTTCGCGTCATTGGCGCGGAGACGACCGGCGCCGGCGATCTGTACTGGTACGTGAAGGCGGATTCGCCGATCAAGTCGCTCAAAGACACCGACGGCAAGACGCTGGCCTATTCGACCAACGGCTCCTCGACGCACGGCATCGTGACGGCGTTCGTGAAGCAGTACAATTTGAAAGCCAAGCTGACCTCGACCGGCGGTCCTCCGGGCACGCTCACGCAGGTGATGTCCGATCAGGTCGATGTCGGCTGGTCGGCGCCGCCGTTCGGTCTCGATCAGCTTGATGCCAAGCAGATTCGCATCATCGCTTCGGGCAACGACGCCGCGGTGTTCAAGGGGCAGACCGTTCGCCTTCTCATCGCCAACGCGGATGCGCTGAAAGCCAAGAAGGCGATTATCGAGCGCTACATGAAGGCCTACCGCGAGACGGTGGATTACATGTACGGCAATCCGCAGGCGCTGAAGGTCTATTCGGACTGGCTGAAAATCACCGAGGCCAAGGCCAAGCGCACACGCGACGATTTCTTCCCGAAGTCCTCGATCGATCCGGACAAGATCACCGGTCTCGATGCCATCGTGCGTGACGCGGTCGAACTCAAATTCACCGCGACGCAACTGACCAAGGAGCAACTGGCGGAGTTGATCCAGATTCCGCCGCGCAAATAAAGCCGGATCGGTTATAGTTGGCGCCAGGGGCGGGATAGGGAGTTCCACCATGCGCGCCAAGTCGTTGATACCAGCCGTCGCGGGTTTGATCGCCGCGACGGCTGTTGCTTTTGCCGCCGCTCCGGCGCCCACGAAGATCACGCCTGAGCTCGTCGAAGCCGCGAAGAAAGAAGGCAAGGTCGTCTTCTACACCGCGATCGACCTGAAAGTGGCGGAGGGACTGGGCAAGGCGTTCGAGGCCACCTATCCCGGCGTCGCCGTGCAGATCGAACGCACGGGCAGCGAGCGCATGTTCCAGCGCGTGCAGCAGGAACGCTCGAGCAAGATTTATGCGGCGGATGTGCTCGACGGCTCCGACCAGGCGCTGTTCGTCACCTTCAAGGCGCAGGGCATTCTTGAGCCGTTCGTGCCGGCGGATGTGGTGAAATGGCCGGCCGACCAGCGCGACCCCGACGGGCAATATGCCAGCGTGCGCTTCACACTGATGCCGATTTCCTACAACACGAATCTTGTGAAGCCTGACGACGCACCGAAAAGCTTCGCCGATCTGCTCGATCCGAAATGGACCGGCAAGATGGTGAAAGCGCATCCCGGCTACAGCGGCGGCATCGTCACCTCCACGTTTCAGGTCAGCCGCGATCTGGGCTGGGATTATCTGCAGAAGCTCGCCAAGCAAAAGGTGTTGCAGGTGCAATCGGCGACCGAGCCGCCGAAGAAACTCGCGCTTGGCGAGCGCGCCATCGCCGCCGACGGGCTGGAATATGTTTCCAATCTGGAGAAGGAAAAAGGCTCGCCTGTGGAGATGATTTATCCGAGCGAGGGCACGCCGTTCGTTCCCGGTTGCGCGGCGATCGTGAAGGACGCGCCCCATCCCAACGCCGCCAAATTGTTCATGAGTTTCCTGTTCTCACAGCAGGCGCAGCAGTTTCTTTCCGACACCGGCGGCATGCGCTCGTTTCATCCCGACGTGAAACTGAAATCCGGCCGCAAGCCGCTCGCGCAGATCAAGCTGATGAAATCCGATCCCATCGCGCAGGAAAAAGCGACCGAAGAGATCAAGAAAAAATACGCCGAGTATTTCGGAATTTGACCGTGGCGTTTTTCGAAGGTTTCACGCGCACGGAAATCGCGGCCAAGGGCGCGCGCATCGTCACCGTGCACGGCGGCAAGGGCCCGCCGCTGCTGCTGATGCACGGCAACCCGTTCACGCATGTGAACTGGCACAAGGTGGCGCCCTCGCTGGCGCGTGATTTTACCGTGGTGTGCACGGACTTGCGCGGTTACGGCGATTCCGGAAAGCCGCCGGGCGGCGAGGATCATTCCGGCTATTCGTTCCGCGCCATGGCGCAGGACCAGGTCGAGGTGATGGCCGCGCTCGGGTTCGATAAATTCTACGCCGCCGGTCACGACCGCGGCGGGCGCGTACTGCACCGCATGTGTCTCGATCATGCCGACAAGGTGACGCGCGCGGCGATCCTCGACATCATCCCGCAGCACCATCTGCTCAATAACGTGACGCGGCAGTGGGGCACGTTTTCGTGGCACTGGTTCTTCAACATCCAGCCCGAGCCGCTGCCCGAGAAAATGATGGGTGCCGATCCCGACTGGTTCATCCAGAGGAAACTGGCGAAGACCAAACAGGGCCTGAGTTTCTTCGATCCGGCGGCGCTCGCGGAATACATGCGCTGCTTCCGCAACCCGGAAACCATCCACGCCATCTGCGAGGATTATCGCGCCACCTTCGGCGTCGATCTGGAGATGGATACGAAGGATTTCGATGCGGGACGAAAGATCACCGTTCCGCTGCTGTTGTTATGGGGCGCGAGCGGCGGCGTCGGGCGCAATCACAAGCCGGCGGAGATTTGGGCGAAATACGCTAGCGACATTCGCGGCGCGCAGGCGCTGCCCTGCGGGCATTATCTGTCGGAAGAAGCGCCAAAGGAGACGGCGGAAGCCTTGCGCGCGTTTTTTATTTCCTAAACCGCCAGCGGCGTCGGCATGGTGAGAAATTCGCGCACCACGTGCCAGATCAAATGGCGGTTGATGCTCATCAGCGGGCTGTGCGCCGTGTTCGGCAAAATGACGAACTGGCGATCATTGTTCGGCAACTGCTGATAAAAATCGATCAGGTCTTCGTTGGTGGAATTGCCGTCACGCGCGCCGCGCGTCAGCATGACGGGCGCGAGCACTTTCTTCGGATCGACCAGCGGCAGTTTCGCAACCATGTCGTAATAAGTGCCGGTCGGCACCTGATCGCCGAATTTCATTTCCTGTTCGGCCATCGCTTCCGAAACCGCCGGATCGTAGCTCGACGCAAGTCCGTCGCGCGTATGAATCGAGCGGATCATGGCGAGGTCGCGCTTGCGCCGCGTGTTGGTGCGGTAAAATTCGAGCTGCTCGCGGCGGCGCGTCATCTCGGGCGAATCCTTGCCCTTGTAGGTAAACGCGGAAAGTATCAGCCGGTCGATGCGCTCCGGCTGCGCCTGCGCGAAGGCGCCCGCGCGGATCGCGCCTGACGATGTGCCGAAGAAATGCATTTTAGTGCGGCCGGTCTCGCGGGTGACGACGTCCATCGCGGCGGCGAGGTCTTCGACGCCGCTGGCGATGTCCGAGGAGTTGCCGGAACTGCCCGAGCGGCCGTAGCCGTCATGGTCCATGGTCCAGACGTCGTAACCCTCGCGCGCCAGCACGTTCATGAAGGAATATTCGCCCTTGCCGGGGACGGCGAGGTCGTAGGTGGTGCGGGTGGAATTCGATGAGCCGTGCACCAGAAAGACGATGGGCAGCGCCGGTTCGCCGGATTTCGGAGCGCTGGCGCGCTTGCGCCACAGGTTGAGCGAAACATTGCCTTTCTTCGCCCAATATTCCGCGCTCCAGATGTCGGGACCGGCGGGCGCGGCCTGCGCCGTCTGCGCCTGTGCCTGAGGAATGATGCTGGAGATCAGCCCCGCGCCGAGGCCGAGACCCGTGCCTGCGAGAACCGTACGCCGCGGAAAGGAATGATCGATGCCGGCCATGATGTCCCCCTGCTCGTTCGGGCCGAGACTAGCAAAGTGGCGGGCCTCTGGGCAGGGCATTCCGCACGATGCCGGGATGAAAAACCATCGCGCCGTTCCGGCAGTTCTGCTAGGGAAAAACGCGCGTGCTGCGGGCCACGCATCCTGCTTTCATTCGGCCCAGACGATCCGGAGCGAGGAATGTTGAATTGGCTGCGCGCGGTGGCGCGGTTCCTCCGGGAGAAGATCGGGTGGAATCGGATCGGGCTGGCCGTGAGCGTCGGCATCATCGTCATTGCGGTGGTGGTGCTGTTTCGCATGTTGCACGGCCTCGACGTCGATGAGGTCGTTTACGCGCTGAAGGCAACGCCCCCGCGCGACATCGCAATCGCGGCTTTCTTCGTCGCCGCCGCTTATTTCACGCTCACCTTCTACGATCTGTTCGCGCTGCGCACGATCGGCCGCAAGAAAATTCCCTATCGCATCGCCGCGCTAGCAGGCTTCACCAGCTATTCCATCGGCCACAACGTCGGCGCCACCGTGTTCACCGGCGGCGCGGTGCGCTATCGCGTTTATTCTGCCTGGGGGCTCAACGCCATTGATGTGGCGAAAATCTGCTTCGTCGCGGGGCTGACGTTCTGGCTCGGCAATGCCACGGTGCTCGGCCTCGGCATCGCCTATCATCCGCAGGCGGCAACCGCGGTCGATCAATTGCCGCCTCTGATCAATCGCCTCATCGCGTTCGGCATTCTCACCGCGCTGGCCTGTTACATCGGCTGGGTATGGCGCGGCTCGCGCGTGATCGGGCGGCAGGAATGGACGGTCGAACTGCCGAACGGTCCCTTGACGCTGCTGCAGATCGCCATCGGCATCGTCGATCTGAGTTGCTGCGCAGTCGCGATGTACATGCTGCTGCCGGAGGAGCCGAACATCGGCTTCGTCACGCTGGCGGTGATCTTCGTTTCCGCGACGCTGCTCGGCTTTGCCAGTCACGCGCCGGGCGGGCTTGGCGTGTTCGACGCCGCCATGCTGGTCGCGCTCTGGCAATTCGACAAAGAGGAACTGGTCGCCGGATTGCTGCTGTTCCGGCTGCTCTATTATGTAGTTCCGTTCGCGCTGTCGCTGGCGATCCTCGGCTCGCGCGAACTTCTCATCAACATGCGCGCGGGGCCGGCATTATCGAAACCGCCGCCGATCGATGCCGCCGCGCCGATCAAGAGCCAAATTGCTAAGAAGAAAACCGCGGCGAAGAAGAAAAAAGACGCCGGTTGATCATGTCGGAGGACGGGCAGAGCGGTGCGCGCGGCAACGGACAAAATGGGCCGGGCCGCTTGCGCGCTGCCTGGCGCGCGCTCGCGGGACATCAGCCGGCATCTTCACCGCCGTCGCAGCCGCCGACGCCGCCGAGCGAATTTTCCGTCGAAACGCTGATCGGCGCACTCCCCATCCCCGCCATTGCGCTCGATCGTCAGGGCCGCGTGCTTGCGCTCAATGCGCCTGCGAGCGCCATTGCGCCCGCGTTGCGCCGGGGCGAGCCGGCGCTGATCGCGCTGCGCGTGCCCGAACTGGTCGATGCCATCCGCCGCGCGGCATCCAGCGGAGAACGCCAGCAGGTGGAAATTTTCGAGCGCGTGCCGCTCGACCGCTGGTTCGAGGTCTCCGTAACGCCGGTCGTGCCGGCCGGAGGCGCGCATGCCGACTTGTTGCTAATGACGTTCAACGATCTCACGCCGCTGCACCGGGTCGAGGAGATGCGCGCCGACTTCATCGCCAACGCCAGCCATGAATTGCGAACCCCGCTCGCCGCATTGCTCGGTTTCATCGAGACGCTGCAAGGCCCAGCGCGCGAGGACACGGCGGTGCGCGAGAAATTTCTCGTCATCATGCAGGCGCAAGCATCGCGCATGGCGCGTCTCATCGACGATCTGTTGTCGCTCTCGCGCATCGAGCTGAACGCGCATTTGCGTCCCGACACGCCGGTCGAGCTGGCGCCGATCGTGCGTCAGGTGGCGGACGGATTGCAAATGCTGGCACGCGACCGTGGCGTCGAGATCAAGGTCACGGTCGCTGCTAACTCTCTCGAAGTGCTCGGCGACCGCGACGAACTGATCCGCGCGTTTGAAAATCTGGTCGAGAACGCGCTCAAATACGGCGCGGGCGGAAAGCGCGTGGATATCGTTTTGCGGCACGGCGAGACTTTATCGGGTGAGCTGGAAGCGCAAGTTGAAGTGCGCGATTATGGCCCCGGCATCGCGCCCGAGCATTTGCCGCGCCTTACCGAGCGCTTTTACCGCGTCGATGTGGTGGACAGCCGCGCGCAGGGTGGCACCGGATTGGGCCTCGCGCTGGTCAAGCATGTGCTCAACCGCCACGGCGGCCGCTTGACCATCGAGAGCACGCCGGGCACCGGGGCGAGTTTCACCGTGCATCTGCCGTTGGCACCGGCGATTCCGTGTAAACGCGAAATTTAAAAGAAAAATCAGCGAGTTGAGTTGTCATTTCGTTGTCATCGAACGCTCATAGAACGTTCGCATGCAACGACTAAGCCTCGCCTCGACTTCGGGCTTGATTGATCGAACGCAAGTCTCTGCCCCGGTCCGAAGCGCAGTCTTGTCGAGCGTATCCAATAACACGCGGCCGCCCGGCATCCGGGCATTGGTCAAGCGCAACGCGGATCGCACATCCGCAGCTTGGCCGGGCCGCAAACAAAATGGAGAGAACCCTTGAAACATTGGACCACATGGGTGGCCGCCAGTTTTATCGCGGCAGCACTCGCTCCCGCGCAAGCCGCCGATATCTCCGGCGCCGGCGCGACCTTCCCCTATCCGATCTACGCCAAGTGGGCCGACGCCTACAAAAAGGAAACCGGCAACGGACTGAACTATCAGTCGATCGGTTCCGGCGGCGGCATCAAGCAGATCAAGGCCAAGACCGTCACCTTCGGAGCCAGCGACGCGCCGCTTTCGGGCAAGGACCTGGATGAAAGCGGTCTTGCGCAGTTCCCGATGGTCATGGGCGGCATCGTGCCGGTGGTCAATCTCGACGGCATTGCACCCGGCTCGCTCGTGATCGACGGCCCGACCCTCGCCAAGATCTTCATGGGCGAGATCAAGACCTGGGACGACGCGGCGCTCAAGAAGCTCAACCCATCCGCCAAGCTGCCCTCGCAGGCGATCGTCGTCGTGCATCGCTCCGACGGATCGGGCACCACCTACAACTTCGCCTATTATCTCGCGGACGTGAGCCCGGAGTGGAAGACGAAGGTCGGCTTCAACACTTCGGTTGAATGGCCGGTGGGTATCGGCGCCAAGGGCAACGAAGGCGTCGCCAACAACGTCGCCAACACCAAGGGCTCGGTCGGCTATGTCGAGTACGCCTACGCGCTGCAGAACAAGCTGACCTACACCAAGATGATCAACAAGGCCGGCAAGACCGTGGCGCCGACCGCGGAAGCCTTCCAGGCGGCGGCTGCCAATGCCGACTGGAAATCGCAACCCGGTTACGGCGTGATCCTCGCCAACCAGCCCGGCGAAAATTCATGGCCGATGACGGCTGCGACCTGGATCCTCGTCTACAAGAAGCCGGCGGATGCGGCGGCGACGGGCGAAGCGCTCAAGTTCTTCACCTGGGCCTACGCCAAGGGCGGCAAGATGGCGCAAGAACTCGATTATGTGCCGATGCCCGCCAAGGTCGTCACCGACATCGAGAAGTACTGGGCGTCCGAGATCAAGGACGCCAACGGCAAGCCGCTGACGAACTGATCCGGTATGGCATGGGAAAGGGCGCCGTCTTGGGCGCTCTTTCCTTGTCCACCGCCACCAACAGGGCGGCTTGTCTTGTGACTTGTTTTGCGGCCAGCGGGCCGCTTGAGTGGCTCTCCAGACAAAGCCCGAAGGGCGCAGGGAGAGCCGGATGTCAGGAGCGGGGAAGTGTCTGTGTCCGACTTTGCGTTACATAGCGGAGCCGTCACGATGTCCGTGACATTGAACCGGGGTCAGGTGCTCCGGCGGCTTCGGCTCGGCGATATCGCGTTCAAGCATATCACCCGCACCGCCGCCATTTTCGTTCTCGTGCTGCTCTCCGCCGTTATCCTCGCGCTGATAGACGGCTCGGTGCTGGCTTTTCGCACGTTCGGGTTCAGCTTCCTGTGGGAGGAGCAATGGAACCCGGTTACCGAAAAATTCGGCGCGCTCGCGCCGATTTACGGGACCATCGTTACGTCATTCATAGCCATGCTGATCGCGGTGCCGGTGGGTCTGCTGATCGCGGTGTTCCTCACTGAATTATGCCCGATGTGGCTGCGCCGCCCGATCGGCATCGCCATCGAACTGCTCGCCGGCATTCCCAGCATCATTTACGGCATCTGGGGCCTGTTCATATTTGCGCCATTCCTGCAGCAGACGCTGCAGCCGTTTCTGATTTCCGTGTTCGGCGATATCCCCGTGCTCTCGACGCTGTTCGCGGGGCCGCCTTACGGCATCGGCGTGCTCACGGCGGGCCTGATCCTCGCCATCATGGTGCTGCCTTTCGTGGCGTCGATTTCGCGCGACGTGTTCGACGCGGTGCCGCCGGTGCTGAAAGAGGCCGCCTACGGTCTCGGCTGCACGACATGGGAAGTGGTGCGCCATGTGGTGCTGCCCTTCACGCGCGTCGGCGTCATCGGCGGCGTCATGCTCGGCCTTGGCCGTGCGCTCGGCGAAACGATGGCGGTAACGTTCGTCATCGGCAACGCGCACCGCATTTCCGGCTCGATCCTCGCGCCCGGCACGACCATCTCGGCGACCATCGCCAATGAATTTACCGAAGCGGTCGGCGCGCTCTACACCTCGTCGCTCATAGCGCTGGGCCTGATCCTGTTCGTCATCACCTTCACCGTGCTCGCGATCGCGCGCTACATGCTGATGCGGCTCGAACGGCAGCTTGGGAATTGATCATGCCGGTCCCCAACATCTCGCTCTACTCGCGCCGCCGCCGCCGCAACAGCATCGCCATGACGCTTTCGATTGGTGCGACGCTGTTCGGATTGGCCTGGCTGGTGCTCATTCTCGCCGTCCTGCTTTGGAAGGGCTTCAGCGGCCTGTCGCTCGCCGTGTTCACCGAGATGACGCCGCCGCCCGGTTCCGCTGGCGGCCTGCTTAATCCCATCGTCGGAAGCTTGCTGCTGACCACACTGGCGGTGCTGATCGGAACGCCGATCGGCATTCTCGCCGGCACCTACATGGCCGAGTACGGACGCCACGACCGGCTCACCACGGTGGTGCGCTTCATCAACGACATTCTGCTCAGCGCGCCGTCGATTGTGATCGGTCTCTTCATTTACGAGATCATGGTCTATCCGATGGGGCATTTCTCCGGCTGGGCCGGCGCCGTCGCGCTCGCGGTGATCGTCATTCCGGTCGTGGTTCGCACCACGGAAGACATGCTGCTGCTGGTGCCGGACACGCTGCGTGAGGCGGCAGCCTCCATCGGCTTGCCGCGCTCGCTGATGATCGGGCGCATCGCCTATCGCGCGGCGCGCGCCGGCATGGTCACCGGCGTGCTGCTGGCGATTGCGCGCATCACCGGCGAGACCGCGCCGCTGATGTTCACCGCGCTCAACAACCAGTTCTGGAGCCTGAATCTGAATGCGCCAATCGCGAGTTTGCCCGCGGTCATCTTTCAGTTTGCACTCAGCCCTTACAAGGAATGGCAGCAACTGGCATGGACCGGCGCGCTGATCATTACGCTCGCCGTGCTCACGCTCAGCATCACCGCCCGGATCCTCGCCGCACCGAGAAAATCGACATGAGTAACGCTGCCGCCAACGTGAGAGTTCCGATCGCGACGCACACCGCCGCCGTGGATGCAGGCGAGATGACGGAAAAAATATCGATCCGCAATCTCGACTTTTATTACGGCGACAACCGCGCGCTCAAGAACATCAACGTTTCGCTGTACCGGAACAGGGTCACTGCCTTCATCGGGCCGTCGGGCTGCGGGAAGTCGACGCTGCTGCGTATCCTCAACCGGATGTACGACCTTTATCCTGGCCAGCGCGCCGTCGGTGATGTGAAGTTCGACGGCGAGGATATTCTCGGCCCATCGCAGGACATCAATTTACTGCGCGCGCGCATTGGCATGGTGTTCCAGAAGCCGACGCCGTTTCCGATGACGATCTACGAGAACATCGCATTCGGCGTGCGGCTCTACGATCAGTTATCAAAATCCGAACTCGACGGGCGTGTGGAACATGCGCTCCGCCGCGCGGCGCTGTGGGACGAGGTCAAGGACAAGCTCGGCGCCAGCGGCCTTAGCCTTTCCGGCGGGCAACAACAGAGACTCTGCATCGCGCGCACCGTCGCGGTGCGGCCGGAAGTGATTTTGCTCGACGAGCCGTGCTCTGCGTTGGATCCGATCTCCACCGCCAAGATCGAGGAACTGATCGACGAACTGAAAAACGATTACACGCTGGTGATTGTCACTCACAACATGCAGCAGGCCGCGCGCGTGTCCGATTTCACCGCCTTCATGTATCTCGGCGAACTGATCGAGTTCGGCGAGACCAGCCGGATGTTCACCAGCCCGAACGACCAGCGCACGCAGGATTACATCACCGGCCGCTTCGGCTGAACCGCCCAAGGACGACAACGATGCCCGATCATACCGCCAAGGCTTTCGACAGCGATCTGCTCGATCTCGCGCGCATGGTCGCCGAGATGGGCGGCCTCGCTGAAAAACAGATTGCCGATTCCGTCGATGCGCTGGTCAAGCGCGACACCGCGCTGGCGCAACGCGTCACCGCGCTCGACGCCACCATCGACGCGCTGCAAAGCGGAATCGAAGAGAAGGCCATACTCACCATCGCCCGCCGGCAGCCGATGGCGGTCGATCTGCGCGAGATCGTTGGGGCATTACGGCTTGCCGCGGACCTGGAGCGCATCGGCGACCTTGCCAAGAACATCGGCAAGCGGGTGATAGCGCTCAACAGCGAATTTCCGCCGCCCAAGCTGATCCGTGGCGTCGAACACATGGCGCACCTGGTACTAAGCCAGCTCAAGTCGGTGCTCGATGCCTACGCGCGGCGTGACATTAACAAGGCGATGGCGGTGTGGCGCGGAGACGAGGAAATCGACGCGGTCTGCACCTCGGTGTTTCGCGAGCTGCTCACTTATATGATGGAAGACCCGCGCAACATCACGTTCTGCATTCATCTGATGTTCTGCGCCAAGAATATCGAGCGCATGGGTGACCACGCCACCAACATCGCCGAAACCGTGCATTACATGATCGAAGGCCGGCAAATCGCGGACCAGCGGCCGAAGGGCGACACAACTTCGTTCGCCGCGCTGCGCTCCGCGGCCGACGGCTAGGCCCGCGTATGACCGCCCGCATCCTGATTGTCGAGGACGAGGAGCCGCTCACCATGCTGCTCCGATACAATCTCGAGGCGGAAGGATACGAGGTCGAGACCGCCGCGCGCGGCGACGAAGCCGACACCAGGCTGAAAGAAAGCACGCCCGATCTCGTTGTGCTCGACTGGATGCTGCCCGGTCTCTCAGGTATCGAATTATGCCGCCGCTTGCGCGCGCGCCCCGAGACCAAGACGCTCCCCATTATCATGCTCACCGCGCGCGGTGAGGAAAGCGAGAAAGTGCGCGGCCTTGCCACCGGAGCGGACGATTACATCGTCAAACCATTCTCGGTACCTGAGTTGCTGGCGCGCGTGCGTGCGTTGCTGCGCCGCTCGAACCCCGAACGCGTCGCCGCGGTGCTGACCATCGGTGACATCGCGCTCGATCGCGAGAAGAAGCGTGTATCGCGTGCCGCCCGCACCATCGAGCTTGGACCCACTGAATACCGCCTGCTGGAATTTCTGATGGAGCGGCCCGGCCGCGTGTTCTCGCGCCAGCAATTGCTCGATGGCGTGTGGGGCAGTGAAATCTATATCGACGAACGCACTGTTGATGTGCACGTCGGGAGGCTGCGCAAGGCGCTGAACCGCGGCAACGCCAACGACCCGATCCGCACGGTGCGCGGTTCGGGTTATGCGTTCGACGATCGCTTCGGAAAAAGCAGCTAGAGGGTTAGCCCCGGAACGGGCGCTTGTCGCGGCGCCGGTCGCTCGGCGGCTGGTAGGCGACGCGCGCGTGATGGCTGCAATAGGGTCCACTGCCGCCCGTCTCGCCACCGCAGAAGAAAAATTCCACGCTGCCCGGATCGCCGACCGGCCAGCGGCAGGTCGCTTCGGTAAGCTCCAGCAATGTGCGGCGCTGCTCGACCGGAATGAGCTTCTCGATCAGCTCCGGCTCCGGCTCCATGTCGAAGTCATAGGCAAGCGCGGTGTTGCCGCGCATCGAGGAACGCGGAACCCGCATCATGTGCGAAGACGAGCGCGCCTTGCGCGGGCGGGGAGCGGTCGAGGAGGGGCTTTTGGCGCGGCCCGAGAGGCCGAGACGGTGAACCTTGCCGATGACGGCGTTGCGGGTGATGCCGCCGAGTTCGCCCGCGATCTGGCTGGCGGACAATCCGTCCGCCCAAAGTTTCTTCAGCAGTTCGACCCGTTCATCCGTCCAGCTCATAAGGCTCTCCTCAGGCGGCGCTTTGCGGCCCCGGGGGGCATTTGGCGGAATCCAACCCCGTCGTCTGGCGCCAATCGGCTCCGAACGCTTACGCTTCAGGAATGAACTAGGAACAGCTCGTCACACGAGATGTCGTACTTGGTACCAAAAACGCTACAATATGCTGTAAGCGCTAAGCAAGCTCCGGGGTTAATCGTCCACATGTTCCTTTAGAATCGGCACTTGCGGCATAATTGAGTCAGCCGGATCGGCGCACCGGCCGTGTTGACAGGCGGGGGGCCGGATTTAGAATGTTTGATTGTGCCGCCCGGCGAGGCGGCACATTTCATTTCGACATGTTGTTCGCGTCTTTTGCGCGAATTTTGACGGGTGGACCGTGACTTCGCATTTGCTGCCGACCTATGCGCGCGTCGATCTCGCTTTTGAGCGGGGCGAGGGCGCTTGGCTGATCACTGCCGGCGGCGACCGCTACCTCGATTTCACCTGCGGCGTCGCGGTCAACGCGCTCGGTCACGCGCACCCGCATCTGATTGAGGCGTTGACGGAGCAGGCGCAAAAGGTCTGGCACGTTTCGAACTTGTACCGCATTCCCGAAGGCGAGCGGCTGGCCGACCGGCTTTGCGAAGCAAGCTTCGCGGACACTGTGTTCTTCCAGAATTCCGGCGCCGAGGCGATTGAGTGCGCCATCAAGATGGCGCGCAAATATCAGTCGGCGAACGACAAGCCCGAGCGCTACCGCATCATCACGTTCGAAGGCGCCTTTCACGGACGCACGCTGGCGGCGGTTGCCGCGACCGGAAACAAAAAATATCTCGAAGGCTTCGGCCCGCCGGTCGATGGTTTCGACCAGGTGCCGTTCGGCGATATCGAGGCGGTGAAGAAGGCGATCGGTCCCGCGACCGGCGCCATCCTGATCGAGCCGATCCAGGGCGAAGGCGGCGTGCGCGTCGTGCCGCTGCCGTTCCTGCGTGCGCTGCGGCAGTTGTGCGATCAGCATGCTCTCCTTCTGATTTTCGATGAGATTCAGACCGGCATCGGCCGCACCGGCGATATGTTCGCTTATGAGCGCACCGGCATTGCGCCCGACATCATGACGATCGCCAAGGCGCTCGGCGGCGGTTTTCCGGTCGGGGCGTGTCTCGCGACGACGGAAGCTGCCAAGGGCATGACCGCGGGCACGCACGGCTCGACCTTCGGCGGCAATCCGCTGGCGATGGCGGTGGGCAATGCCGTGCTCGATGTGGTGATGGCGCCGGGTTTCCTCGACAAGGTTCGCCACACAGCGCTGCTGCTCAAGCAGAAGCTGGCCGAGGTCAAGGATCGTTACGCTTCGGTGATCTCCGAAGTGCGCGGCGAAGGTTTGCTCATCGGGCTGCACATGGTGCCTCCGGCGGGCGAGATGGTCGATGAATTGCGCGCGGAAAAAATGATCGCGGTCGCCGCCGGCGATAACGTCGTGCGGCTGCTTCCACCGCTGATCATCAGCGAGGACGAAATCGCGGAAGCCGTGTCGCGCATCGACAAAGCCTGCGCGCGGCTTGCGCGCACGCATGCGCGCGCGAAAAAAAAAGTTGCCAAGCAGGGAGTGGCGTCATGAGCGCCAACGGCCTGCGGCATTTCCTCGATCTCACCGACATCGCCAAGGGCGATCTGCACGGCATGCTCAAGGCAAGCCGCAGCATGAAGGAGCGCCGCAAGAGCGGGGCGGCGGACGCAAATCCACTCGCGGGCAAGACGCTGGCGATGATTTTCGACAAGCCCTCGACCCGCACTCGCGTGTCCTTCGATGTCGCCATGCGCCAGCTCGGCGGCGAAGCCATTCTGCTCACCGGGCAGGAGATGCAACTCGGCCGCGGCGAGACCATCGCCGACACCGCGCGCGTGCTCTCGCGCTACGTCGATGCCATCATGATCCGCATTCTCGATCACGCAGCGCTAGGCGAGCTTGCGCGTCACGCCACCGTGCCGGTGATCAACGGGCTCACACGCCGCTCGCATCCCTGCCAGGTGATGGCCGACGTGATGACCTACGAGGAAAAACGCGGGTCCATTCGCGGCCGCACAGTGGCCTGGACCGGCGATGCCAATAACGTACTCGCTTCGTGGATGCATGCCGCCGAGCGTTTTGAGTTTCAGTTGCGGGTGGCAACGCCGCCGGAATTGCGGCCTAAGAAATGGTTGCTGGATTGGATTAAGACCTCCGGCGCGTCGATCATGATCGGCAAGGACCCGGAAGAAGCCGTGAAGGACGCCGATTGCGTCGTCACAGACACCTGGGTGTCGATGGGCGACCGCGAGGGCGTCGATCACCGGCACAATCTGCTCAAGCGTTATCAGGTCAACGCCCGGCTGATGTCGAAGGCCAAGCCGGACGCGCTGTTCATGCATTGCCTGCCCGCCCACCGCGGCGATGAGGTTACCGACGAGGTAATCGACGGGCCGCAGTCGGTCGTGTTCGACGAGGCGGAAAATCGCCTGCACGCGCAGAAGGGCATCCTCGCCTGGTGCCTGCACGCGGAAAGCCGCTGACCCCCTCCTCAATCCTCCCCCTTGCAGAGGGAGGATGACATTGCCGTGAAATTCCCCTCCCCCTGAAAGGGGGAGGGTCAGGGTGGGGGTCGAAAGATCGGTGGGGGTCGTTTTTCGATTTTATCTCGCTACATATCGGTGATGAATAATCCAGACATGAACACCCCCGGCATTGCAATTCCCACCCGGCTTCCAGCGGCGACGTCCGCCGATGACACCATCATGCCGTTCGAAGTCGCGGCGCTGGATTTGCGTGGCCGCGTGGTGCGGCTCGGGCCAATGGTGGATGAAATACTCACGCGCCACAATTATCCGGCACCGGTCGCCAAGCTGCTGGGCGAGGCCATTGTGCTCACGGTAATGCTCGGCTCGGCGCTGAAGATGGAAGGACGTTTCATTCTGCAAACGCAGACCGACGGGCCGATACGCATGCTGGTCGTGGATTTCACCACGCCCGGCACGGTGCGCGCCTGCGCGCGCTTCGATGCCGCGAGCGTCGCCTCCGCAATCGCGGCGGGTGAGGCCAGCGGTGGCGCGCTGCTCGGCAACGGCCATCTCGCGATGACCATCGATCAGGGCGGCGACATGAGCCGCTATCAGGGTCTTGTCGCGCTCGATGGCGGCGGGCTGGAAGAAGCCGCGCATGAATATTTTCTGCGCTCCGAACAAATCCCGACGCGTGTGCGGCTCGCGGTTGCCGAGGAATTGAGCGCGGGAGAAGGCGGCGCGCGCCATCGCTGGCGCGCCGGCGGCATCCTGTTGCAGTTTTTACCGAAGGCGCCGGAGCGCGCGCGGCAGCCCGACCTGCACCCCGGCGATGCGCCGGAAGGCACCGCGCTGCATGTGGTCGCCGAGGATGACGCCTGGGCGCAGGGCCGCGCATTGATTTCGACGGTCGAAGATGTCGAACTGGTCGATTCGGCGATCTCGAGCGAGCAACTGGCCTTTCGTCTTTTTCACGAACCCGGCGTGCGCGTGTTCAACAGCGCCGATGTCCGCGCGCAATGTTCGTGCTCGCGCGATAATGTCGAAGCGATGCTGAAAAGTTTCTCGCAGGACGACCGCGACCACATGGTGGAAGACGGCAAGATTTCCGTTACCTGCGAATTCTGCAACTCCAATTATCTGTTCGCGCCACAGGACGTGGTGCCTTCAGCGGAACCTGACGCGTGATAAGCCGCCGCGCGGTTTTTCTGATCCTCGCGGCATGGCTGCTGCCGTCTTTCGCGCTGGCGCAAAGCTGCCCGGCGCTGCTCAACGGCGCGCGGCGTCTTGTGATGGTCACCGCCGAGAACATGACGGCGACGCAAGCCTCGTTGCAGATGTTCGAGCGCGCTTCTCCAACCGATGCATGGCGCGCGCTCGGCGAGCGGGAACCGGCGCTCATCGGTAAAACCGGGATGGCGTGGGCGCATGCGTTCCGCTCGCTCGCGCTTGCCCACGAACCGGTGAAGGTGGATGGCGACAAGCGCGTGCCGGCCGGCGTCTACCGCATCGGGCGGCCGTTCGGATTGAGCGCCTCGCGACGGCCCGGTTATCTGCATCTCACCGAAGGCACTGTCTGCGTCGATGATCCAACCTCTCCCGCCTACAACACCATCACGACGCGAGAACGTATCGGATGGAAAGTACATGGCGAAAACATGTGGCGCGTTCCGGAATACCGGTACGGGCTGCTGGTGGATTATCCGACGGATGCCAGGGCGAAAGCCGGCTCGTGCATCTTCATCCACGTCCGTTTGCCGAAAGTGTTGGGCACCGGCGGGTGTGTCGCGCTCCCTGAAGAACGGGTGAAGGCGTTGCAGGATTTCGCGCAAACCGGCGCCGTGCTCGCGGTGATGCCGCTGTCCGCGCTCGCGCGTCTGTCAGGATGCCTGCCGGTCAATTGATGGTGTGCCCGGCATCGGGTGAATCGAGCGAGAAATTGGGAATCTCGATATCGAAATGCTCGCCGGAGTCGCTCACCATGCCGTAACTGCCGGTCATGAAACCGGACGGCGTCGTCAAAGGCACGCCGCTGGTATACTCGAACGATCCGCCGGGCTTGAGCACGGGTTCCTCGCCGGCCACCCCCGCGCCTTTCACTTCTTGCAGCCGCCCGGCCGCGTCTGTGATGCGCCAGTGTCGGGTTTTAAGCTGCACCGTCTCCGGCCCCTGATTGGCGATGCCGATGGTATAGGCCCAGAAAAAATAGCCGTTGCCGGGCGACGAGCGCTCGGACATGAAGCGGGGGGTCACGGTGACCTCGATCTTGCGGGTAACGGCGCGGTACATGTTATAGCCTTGGTTCAGGATTATGGCCGAATGCCCGCATGAATGAAAAGCCGCGCATAGCTACCACCGTTCCGGCCGAGCGCGATTTGCGGCTCGACCTGTTCCGCGGCATTGCGCTCTGGTTGATCTTTCTCGACCACATTCCGTCCAATCTGGTGAGCTGGATCACCATCCGCAATTACGGCTTCAGCGACGCCACCGAAATCTTCGTTTTCATCTCCGGTTTCACCGCTGCCTTCGTTTACGGCAAATCGATGCAGGAGCGCGGCTTCGTCGTCTCCAGCGCGCGCATTTTAAAACGCGCGTGGCAGATCTATATCGCGCATATCTTCCTGTTTGCGATTTATCTGGCGGAGATCGCCTACGTCGCGCAGAGCTTCGACAATCCGCTGTACGGCGAAGAAATGGGAATTCTGGATTTTCTCCGCCAGCCGGACGTCACGATTTTGCAAGCGCTGCTGCTCAAGTTCAAACCCGTCAACATGGACGTGCTGCCGCTCTATATCATCTTGCTGGCCTGGTTTCCGCCGATGCTGTGGCTGTTGTTGCGCAATGCCTCGCTGGCGCTGGTGGCGTCGGCAGGGCTGTACGCGGCGATGTGGTGGTTCGGCTGGAACTTTCCGTCCTATCCGAGCGGCTACTGGGTGTTCAACCCATACGCCTGGCAGCTTCTGTTCGTGTTCGGAGCCTGGTGCGCGCTCGGCGGCGCGCAGCGGCTGGGGCGTTGGCTGAATTCACCCATCATCGTCGGCATCGCGATCGCGTATTTGGTTTTTTGCTTCTCGATCGCGCTCACTTGGCACATCCCGCGGCTCGGCGTCTTCGTGCCGAAGCTGGTGAACGAGATCATCTATCCGATCGACAAGGTCAATCTCGACGTGCTGCGCATCGCGCATTTCCTGGCGCTCGCCGTCATCACCGTGCGCTTCGTGTCGCGCGACTGGCCGGGGCTGAAATCTCAAATCTTCACGCCTGCCATTATTTGCGGACAGCATTCGCTGGAAACTTTCTGTCTCGGCGTGTTCTTGTCGTTTGCCGCGCATTTCGTTTTCACCGAAGTCTCCAACAGCGTTCTGACGCAATTCCTCGTCAGCGCTTTAGGCATCGTCATTATGGTCGCCACGGCGGCCCTTCTGGCGTGGTATAAAAGCATCGAGCGAAAAGGATCGGGACCGCGTCCGCCGGCCATACAAGCGGACCTTGCTGGGGGCGAAGCATGAGGGCACTGATTGGGGTGTTACTCGGCGTTCTGGCGTGGTGCGGCCCGGCGTTGGCCGAAACTCCAGCCGATTGCCGCGTTGCGGAAAATCAGATCGAGACCAGCTTCTCCTTGCCACGCGTCACCAAGGCGCTGGCGGCGAAGCATCTCGACATCCTGGTCATGGGGGCGGGTTCCTCAATGCTGCCCGGCGAGAGGAGCGCCTCGCATGCCTATCCCGCGCGGCTGCAAAGCGCGCTCGCGGAGAAGTTTCCCGGTGTGGCCGTCAAGGTGACGGCCGATGTGAAAGCGGGCCGTACCGCGGCAGAAATGGTGCGCGTGCTTAAGCCGGCGTTGATGGCGTCAAAAGCGGCACTGCTTATTTGGCAGACAGGAACGGTGGATGCCGTCCGTAGCGTCGAATTGTATCAGTTTAATGCGTCGTTGGAGAAGGGTATCGCCATCGCGCAGACTTCCGGCGCCGACGCGATTTTAATGAATATGCAGTATAGCCCTCGGACTGAATCAATGATTGCGCTGGGCCTCTACAATGAAAACATGCGTTGGGTTGCACTGCAGCATGAATTCCCATTGTTTGATCGCTTCAGCATCATGAAGTTATGGTCGGATCTAGGCACCTTTGACCTGTACTCGGCGACAAAAAAACTTGACACTGCTGAGCGGGTGCACGATTGCATTGGGCGATTGCTTGCCGACCTCATCTTCGAGACGGCCAAGCCGGGCGGTAAACAGCCGCCGGAAATTCGTTAGTTGGGGCCGGGAGTTCGACCTTGCCGAGTAAATGTTTTTCCAAGCTTGCGAGCTCCTCGCTCGCACTCGCGGCGCTGCTCGGCAGTCTGACGCTGCCGGCGACTGTGCGCGCGGAAGACATCACGCCGACATGCACCGTGTCGGCCGACCTTGTGCGGCTTGCCCATCCGCTGACACGCGTTTCGCATCGCCTCGCCGCCGGTTTGCCGATCACCATCGTTGCCATCGGTTCGTCTTCGACCGCAGGAGCGGGCGCCAGCTCACCCGCCGCGAATTATCCGAGCCGGCTCGCCGTCGAACTGAAAGAACATTTTCCTCGCCAGGCGATCACCGTCATCAATCGCGGCGTCAACGGCGAGGAAGCCCGCGAGATGCTCGCGCGCTTCGACCAAAGCGTGCTCGCCGAGAAGCCCGATCTCGTGCTCTGGCAGGTTGGAACCAATTCCGTGCTGCGCGATCATCCGCTCGCACCGCACGGCGCGCTCATTCATGAAGGCGTGCACCGGCTGCGCGAGCACGGCGCCGACGTGATCCTGATCGATCCGCAATTTGCGCCGAAGGTGATCGCCAAGCCGGACGCCGAGGGCATGGTCAACCTGATCGCCGCCGCGGCCAAGCAAGAGAACGTCGATTTGTTCCGCCGTTTCGCGCTGATGCGCAAATGGCGCGAAGTCGAGGGCAAGCCGTTCGAAGCGTTCACCTCGCCCGACGGGCTGCACATGAACGACTGGAGCTATAGCTGCATCGCCAAGGCGCTCGGCGTCGCGATCGCAGAGGCTGCGACGCGCCCGGTCGCTTCCGCCGCCGCCGCTCCCTGATCGCGGCTACCGCCGCGTTTCTCAATCACGCTTTGTCGAGCGCAGCGAGCAGATCCTCGATGACGTCGTCGGGATGTTCCAGCCCGGCGGAGAACCGCACGAGACCATCTGAAATCCCGAGTTCGGCGCGCGCCTCCGGCGTGAGCCGCTGATGCGTCGTGGTCGCCGGGTGGGTGACCAGGCTCTTGGCATCGCCGAGATTGTTGGT
This sequence comes from Rhizobium sp. Q54, assembly GCA_945907045.1. Taxonomy (GTDB): domain Bacteria; phylum Pseudomonadota; class Alphaproteobacteria; order Rhizobiales; family Xanthobacteraceae; genus Pseudolabrys. The sequence continues at coordinate 270,638 of CAMDSH010000001.1, forward strand.
GATGCGTGCGAGCTGAAGCGCGTTGAGAAAATTGAACGCGCTCTTTTTCCCGCCCTTGATTTCGAACGCCACCAGTGTGGAGCCGGCGCGCATCTGCTTGGCTATGATCGCCGCCTGCGGATGGTCGGCGCGGCCGGGATAAATCAGCCGCGAAATTTTCTTATGCCCATCGAGCGCGGTCGCAACCTTGCCGGCAGTTTCGGTCTGCCGGTGCACGCGCACCGAAAGCGTCTCCAGACCCTTGAGCAGCACCCAGGCGTTGAACGGCGACATTGACGGGCCGGTCTGCCGGAGCACCTGATGGACGTGATCCTGAATGAATTTTTCCGTCGAGAGAATAACACCGCCGAGACAGCGGCCCTGGCCGTCGATGTGCTTGGTCGCCGAATAAACAACGCAGTCGGCGCCGAGCGCGAGCGGGCTTTGAAACAGCGGCGTGGCGAATACGTTGTCGACGACGAGCTTGGCGCCCGCGTCGTGCGCGATCTTTGCAACCGCCGCGATGTCGATGACCTCCAGCGTCGGATTGGTCGGCGACTCCAGGAAGAACACCTTGGTGTTCGGCCGTACGGCGGCTTTCCACTGATCGAGCTTGATGCCGTCCACCAGCGTGGACGCAACGCCGAAACGCGGCAGCCAGTCTTCCACCACCCAGCGGCAGGAGCCGAACAGCGCCTTGGCCGCGACGACGTGATCGCCGGCCTTGAGTTGGCCCATCAGCGCCGCGGTGACGGCGGCCATGCCGCTCGCGGTTGCGCGCGCGCTTTCCGCGCCTTCAAGTGCGGCCATGCGCGTCTCGAACATGTTGACGGTTGGATTGGAGAAACGCGAGTAAAGATAACCCGGCTCTTCGCCCTTGAAGCGCGCTTCGCACTGCTCGGCGCTCTCGTAGACGAAGCCTTGGGTGAGAAACAAAGCTTCCGAGGTCTCGCCGAACTGCGAGCGCAATGTGCCGGCGTGAATAAGCTCGGTCTCGGGACGATATTTCCGCTTGGGTGCGGACTTGGCGGACGCGGACATCGTGGCCTCCTTCAGGCCTCGCGCACTATCTTTTCCGAAAACCGGTGTCCACTTTTCGGGATCGTGCGCCAGCCAATAAAAAACCGGCCGGGAAAATATCCTCAGCCGGGCACACGCGTCCCCGGCCTTTTAGCGACTTATTTAACGTGGCTGCAAGCCGGCCGGCTCAAATGACCACGGGATAATTAGCCTCTTACGCCCAGGCTCTCTTTCCGTCAAGACAGCCATCGGGTTAGATCGCCCATCCATCGCAGGGTTGCCGTGCCGCTTAACTTTTCCGCTGATGACAAAGGCATTTTGCCCGACCGCATGATCGCGGCGCTGGCGAAAGCCGGTGGGATTCTGCCCGCGACGGATTTCGCGTCCGACCAGATTCAGCCGGCGAGCCTCGATCTTCGCCTCGGCGAAGTGGCGTATCGCGTGCGCGCGAGCTTCCTGCCCGGCCCGCAAACGACGGTGGCCGAGCGCATCGACGAGCTAAAGCTGCACGAAATTTCGCTCACCGATGGCGCTGTGCTGGAGACCGGCTGCGTCTACATCGTGCCGCTGCTGGAAAGCTTGGCGCTGCCGGACGACATCGTCGCCGCCGCCAATCCGAAAAGCTCGACCGGCCGCCTTGATGTGTTCACGCGCGTGATCGCCGACGGCACGCGCGGCTTCGACCGCATCCGCGCCGGTTATCACGGGCCGCTCTATGCCGAGATCAGCCCGCGCACTTTTCCTATTCTGGTGCGGGAAGGCTCGCGGCTCTCGCAGATCCGCTTCCGCCACGGCCATGCGCTGCTCGACGGCGATGCGTTGCGCGCGCTGCATGCGCAGGAGCGGCTGGTCGACAGTGCGAACGCGGACGTGAGCGAGGGTATCGCGGTCGGCGTCGATCTCTCCGGCATCGGTCCCGGCGGGCTGGTTGGTTACCGCGCCAAGCGCCACACCGGCTTGATCGATGTGGAACGGCGCGCCGGCTACACGGTGCTGGATTTCTGGGAACCGATGACGGCACGGCCCGACAACAGTCTCATCCTCGATCCGAACGAATTTTATATTCTGGCGTCGAAGGAAGCCGTGCAGGTGCCGCCTGACTACGCCGCCGAGATGGTGGCGTTCGATCCGCTGGTCGGCGAATTCCGCGTGCACTATGCGGGATTTTTCGATCCCGGCTTTGGCTACGCGGGCGCGGGCGGCAAGGGCGCGCGCGCGGTGCTGGAAGTGCGCTCGCGCGAAGTGCCGTTCATTCTTGAGCACGGGCAGATCGTCGGACGGCTGGTCTACGAGAAGATGATGGCGCGGCCGGAAAAGCTGTACGGCCAGGGCATCGGCTCGAACTATCAGGCGCAGAGCCTGAAGCTGAGCAAGCACTTCAAATCTTGATAGCGCGCTTGCCGCGCCGAAGTGCTTCCGCCGCGAAACTCAGCCGCGCCGCGCCGCCTTGATTGCGGCAACATCGATTTTCTTCATGGTCATCATCGCCTCAAACGCGCGCTTTGCTTCATCGCCGCCGGCCGCCATGGCTTCGGTCAGCACACGTGGCGTGATTTGCCACGACACCCCCCACTTGTCCTTGCACCAGCCGCACGCGCTCTCCTGGCCGCCATTGCCGACGATGGCGTTCCAGTAGCGGTCGGTCTCGGCCTGGTCGTCAGTGGCGATCACGAACGAGAAGGCTTCGCTGTGCTTGAACTGGGGGCCGCCGTTGAGGCCGATGCAAGAGACGCCGGCCACTTTGAATTCGACGACCAGGACATCTCCCTTCTTGCCGGATGGGTAGTCGCCGGGCGCACGCCAGATGGCGCCCACTGCGCTGTCGGGAAAGGTCTCGGCATAAAAGCGAGCAGCAGCCTCGGCATCCTTGTCGTACCAGACGCAAATCGTGTTCTTTGCCATGTCATGTCCTTTCGTTATGAAGCACGTCTTAACCGCCATCCACTCTCTTCAAGATAGGTAGCGCAATTGCTGTTCTCCACTGGAAAAAGGGCTCGTTTCGCTGGCCATACAGCTTCGTTGTTCGCTGTTAGCGCGTCGGCAAGGCCGCCGGATCACGACTCGCCGTTTTGTGAATCCCGCCTGGATCGGATAAAAACTGTGAGCCTAAAGCGAGCCTCATGAGGCGGAGACTTCAGCTACTTCTTTGATAGGCGGGCGTAGTTCAATGGTAGAACGGCAGCTTCCCAAGCTGCATACGAGGGTTCGATTCCCTTCGCCCGCTCCAGTCTTCGCTGCTCCGCAGCTTCGACCGGCGAGCCAACTTACAAAATAATACTGGGATTTCTCAGGCTCTGATCGCAGTCGATCAGGTTCACCTGCTTGCACTGGATCAGCAGGCAGCCGTCTTGTTCGGCGATGCGATGGCCCGCCCAGCCGGAGAGCGTGCGCGTCGCGTTGTCCCAGAACTCGTTGATGACGAAGTTCGAGCGCACCATCGTCACGTTAGGCTGTGCGGTCTTGAAAACTTCGACATTGCCGATGAGGCGCACGGTGCGGGACGGTGGCGCCTGCGACCACGCATAACCGGTGCGGAAGCGGAACACGCGGTCCTCGACACGCCGGCGGTCGTCGAACGTCACCGCGACTTCGCGGCGCGGATCGCCGCCGCCCGGCGTCGACGGCACCCAGTAAATGAATTCCGGCGCGTAGAGCGTCAGCCACTCCTCGTATTTGAGTTGATCGAGCAGCCGCGCTTCGCGATCGAGCAGCCGATGGAAACGCGCGCACGCGCGCGGGTCCTCGACGATCATGTCCTCGCGCTGCCAGTCTTTGTAACCGTCCACCAGCCCCTGATAGAGCGCGTCGCTGACGTAATAAGAAGTGCGCGAGGGGTCCTGTTTGGTTTTCGCCGTCACACTCACGGCTCCCGCTGCACGGCGAGGTTGGGCTCGGCCATCATCAGCCGTTTCCATTCCTTGATGTATTCGCGCATGAACACTTCATCGGTGGCGGGGCCGTAGATCACACCGTCAGCATCCGTGCGGAAGCGCTCCGGCATGCCCATGCCGCGGTTCATGTAAATCCATTCGTCTTCCAGGCACGCAAGCCCACGCTGGATTTGCTCGAAATTGGTGATGTCATCGACTTCGCCCAAATTCGGGAAGCCTTCCTGCGTGCGCATGCGCAGCGCGTTGATGTCGTTGACGACGTCTTCGCCCAGCGTGCCGTCCGCGTCCTCGATCTTGGTGCCGTACCAGACGGCGTTAGTTTCCTCGAACGACACCGGCTCGATCACCTGGATGTGGTTGCCGAGCAGCGAGAGGTTTGGAAACACATTGATGTTCATCGGCTCGGAGCCGGCAAGATCGAGCGCGGCCTCGGCTTTGGCGCCGAGTTTCGCGCGCAATTTCTCGGCGTAGTGCTCCATGCCGGGATGCAGCGACTCGATCGCCCACAATCCGCCCGCGCGCTTTTCGAGATTGGGCCGCTTGTCCTTGTAGTGATGTCCGTTGCCGGTATAGGCGACATACATCTCCAGCTTGTCGGGCGAGTTCTTGTAATACGACATGCCTTTTTCCTGGCCGTCGTTGAAACGGTTTTCCGTTTCGATCAGCGAGCGATGAGAATAAATGACGTGATAGCCGTCGGCGGAATTGTCGTAAGCGAGCTTCCAGTTGCCCTTGAACTTGAGCCGGTTGGCTTCGCACACCACCACCTTGCCGCCGGGATTGCGGTTGAGCCAGTCGTCGATCGGTTTTTTGATCGGCCCGAGATAATCGCTGAGCGAAGGCGCTTCCATGTTCAGCGTGCCGAAAATGAAACCGCGATAGCTTTCCACGCGCGGCACCTGCGCGAGATTGAATTTCTTATCGCGAAAATCCACCGCGTAGCCATCCGGCCACGGCACGCCGCGCAGCTTCCCGGTGTTGAGATAGCTCCAGCCGTGATACGGGCACTGGAACGATTTGCTGTTGCCCTTTTCCCAGCGGCACAGCGTGGTGCCGCGATGCGTGCAGCGGTTGTAGAGCGCGCGGATTTTCCCGTCATTGTCGCGTGTGATGATGAGCGGGCGCAGGCCGAGCTTGCCGGTGATGAAATCGTTGTTGTTGGGGATCTGGCTTTCGTGCGCGAGGTAAACCCACACCGCGCCGAAGATGTGCGTCATCTCCTGCGCGAAGATCGCGGGGTCGGCATAAATCAGCCGGTGGACGCGATCCTCCTGCACCAGTTCGTCCCAATCGTAACGCGGCGCGGCGTGGACGGGCGATTGGGGCAATTTTTCCAGCATGGCAAAAGCTCCTGACGCCAATCTCCTTCGTTCCGGGGGAGATTGTCTAGGTGCTCGCTGCTTCTAATTTTGCGGCCTCAACCAGATATTCCTCGGCCATCAGCCGCAGGTCTCTTGCCGTTGTGAGGTCCATGCAGCTTCGCGAGAGCCGCTGACAGCGGCCGGCTTGCAGACGTAAGTAGGCGGGGCTCAATAGCTTCCCCAGGTCGTCGGCCATGCGGCCCCCGGATTAAGCCAATCCGATTTACGTTGAGAAAAAAGACCGGAGCGGCGAACAGCCGCCCCGGCTCGCAACACAACATACGCTGGTTGAATGCTTGGCGCCATCGGTTCAGCGCCAAATTAGCGCCAAGCGCAGCGGCGATAGCCGTCGCGATTGATCCAGCAATGGCGATGATTGCGCCGGACGACGTCCGGGCCGCCAACCACGGCGCCGACAACGCCACCGACAATTGCGCCGGGAGGTCCTGCAATGACGGCGCCCGAGCCCGCGCCGATGGCAACGCCTTCCAGCGTCCCGGCCTGGGCGGCGAAGGGCATCGCAACAAGCGTTAATGCGAGCATTCCTGCCTTGAGCATGGTGCGCATGAGAAATCTCCTTGGGTTAAATCACTGAAGTTACACTGCGCCGGATGCAGACCGGCTGCTCCGCGCCGTTGAAGAAATTATGCCGAGCCGGTCTCAGTAAATGATCGACGTGCGCAGATCGTAACCGCGCGGAGTGGCGAAACGCGCCGGTGTTGCGGGGCTGGGCACGGCAACTTCCGCGACGATTTCGCGATTGGGCAGCACGATGATTTTGGTGCCGACATCGACGCGGCTGTAAAGATCGATCACGTCGGCGTTGAGCATGCGGATGCAGCCGCTCGAAACCTTTTGCCCGATCGTCGCCGGCATATTGGTGCCGTGAATCCGGTAAATCGTTTCGCCGAGATAGATGGCGCGCGCGCCGAGCGGATTGCCTTCGCCGCCGGCCATCCAGCGCGCCAGATAAGGCTGTCGCTCGATCATCTCCTGCGGCGGCGTCCAGTCCGGCCATTCGGCTTTGCGAGTCACGGACTGCGCGCCGGACCAGGTGAAGCCCTCGCGGCCGACGCCGATGCCGTAGCGGATCGCCTTGCCGCCGCCGAGGACGTAATAGAGGTAGGTGTTGGCGGTATCGACGACGACGGTTCCAGCCGCGACATTGGCCGGATAATCGACGACCTGACGATGCAGTTCGGTTGAAAGTTGAACGTCCGGCTCAGCCGCCGCTTCCATCGGAGCCTGATCGCGCAGCAACGCCCCCGCGCTGTCGGCGTAAGGCAACGGTCCGGCGGCGGCCGAGCCGATCCACAACGCCGCGCTTGCGGCGGTGAGGAATGCGGCAGGCATGCGTGTAGTGCGCTTGTAATTCATTGGATTGTCCTTTGGAGGCGCATGACAAGTCCGCCGAAAGGATAAGGTTCCACGCCATCTGGATATTGCTCGCGAATAAGCCGCGAAATGCGCTAGACTGATGAAGTCCGTGTTCCCTCTGAGAGTGGTTATGGCGAGCGATCCAAAAAGCATCAAAGAAGACGCTCTCGAGACAGAAAATGCAGGCCTCCGCGAATTACTGACCCAAGCCGGGATCGATGCCGCGCGCCTGCTCGCAAAGGCCGGTATCGATGCCACGGAGAATGAGGCCGCCAAGAAATTGCAGCGCCTGCTGCTGGAGGAATTGCATCATCGTGTGAAGAACACGCTGGCGACGGTGATCGCTATCACGTCGCAGAGTTTGCGGACTGCGGACAGTCTGGAGGATGGCCGTATTGCTGTCGATAGCCGCTTGTTCGCCCTTGGCCGCGCGCACGACCTGCTGCTGCAGGCAAACTGGACGGGCGCGAAATTAAGCGATGTCATTCACGCGGCCATCGAACCGTTCGATAGCGATGACGCTTCGCGCTTTGCCGTTCAGGACATCAATATCGAAATCGGCCCGGGGGCGGTGCTGCCGCTGACCATGTCGCTCAACGAACTGTGCACGAACGCGGTGAAATACGGCGCGTTGTCCAACGCCACCGGCCGTGTCGAGATCGCATCGGCGTTCGATGAAAAAGCCGAGCGGCTCAAATTGACATGGACCGAGCAAGGCGGCCCCCCGGTCAAAGAGCCGACCCGGCGGAGTTTTGGCACGCGCCTGATCAATCGCCTGGCCGACCAGCTGCGTGGCAAGGTTGAATTGAAATACGATCCTGCGGGCGTGGTGTACGAACTCAACGCTCCCTTAACCGCCCTGCAAGCTCGGCACGTAACGTAAAGAGACCCTGCCCGAAAGCGGAAGCTCCGTGCCGGCTATTTTCTTTTCTTGGGAACTTTCTTTCCCTTCTTGCGGGCTTCCGAGAGGCCGATGGCGATCGCCTACTTGCGGCTTTTCACTTTGCCGCCCTTGCCGCCTTTACCGCTTCTCAGCGTTCCTTTTTTGCGCTTCTTCATGGCGCGCCTCACGTCCTTCGATGCGCTGCGCGAATATTTCCGGGCCATAGCTCGCTCCTTCTGCTGTCTTCACGGCTAACTGCCGGAAAAAGACATAGTTCCGCGCGAGCGGCGGCGGCTGAGACGGCATTCGCCGTTCAGGCATCTCAGAAAAAGTCGAAATACTCGCTCTGCTCCCACTCGGTCGAGTCGTCGCCGGGGGACTTGAGGCCCATGCTTTCAAGGTAGCGCGTGAAACGCCCCGCCTCATTGCGCTTGAGCTTGAGGAAGTAGTCGATGAACACATCGCCAAGTTGCGCGCGGAACATGGCGTCCTTCTCCAGCGCATCGAGCGCTTCGAGCAGGCTTTTCGGCAGCGGCGTGCGGTTCGCCGCATAAGGTTCATCGTCCGGCGCGCCGGGATCGAGCTTGTGCGCGACGCCATCGAGTCCGGCCGCGATCTGCGAGAGCATGAACAGATATGGATTGGCAGCGGGCTCGCCGACGCGGTTTTCCAGCCGCGTTGCGGGATCGTTAGCGCCGCCGAGCACGCGGATCATCACGCCGCGGTGGTCGTGGCCCCAGGTGGCGCGGTCGGGCGCCAGCGAGTTGGCGCGGAAGCGGCGGTAGCCGTTGACGGTCGGCGTCGCAAACGGCGTCGCGGATATGGCGTATTTCATCAGCCCGCCGAGAAAGTTTTTTCCCATCGGTGAGAGCAGCGCGCCTTCCGCGCTCGGCATGAATAGATTACGCCCGTTCTTCGCGTCGACGACGGATTGATGCAGGTGCCAGCCGCTGGAGTAATAACCCTTGAGCGCCGGGCGGGCCATGAAGGTTGCGAACAATCCCATGCGCCGGCAAACTTGGCGCGTTGCCGTGCGGAACAGCACCATGTTGTCGGCGGCTTCCAGCGCGGGGCGCGGCGCGAAGGTGCATTCGATCTGGCCTGGCCCCCACTCGTTTTCGATCGAGCGCAGCGGCAGGCCCAATTTTTCGTAAGTTTCCGCCAGCGCGGAAATAGCGCCTTGCATCAGGTCAGTGTTGGTTTCGGAGTGGTAGGAATATCCCGGCTCGATGGGGAAAGTCTTGATTGCCTGCCCGCGCATGCCGGGGGCGCCGACATTTTCCGCGCTCAGGTGATCCTCGGCCAAACGAAGCAGATACCACTCGACCTCCAATCCGACGACGAAGTCCATTCCCTGCTCGCGCAGGCGCTGCAGCTGCTTTTTCAAAAGCTGCCGCGGCGAGAAATGAAACGGCACGCCGCTGACGAAATATTCGTCGCACAAGATCCAGCCGATATCGGGCGCCCACGGCAGCACGCGAAATGTTGCGGGGTCGGGAACGATGGTGAGGTTGGGCGAGCCGGTCATTTCGGCGAGGCCCATGCCGCCGCCGCGCGTGAACGAGGCGAAGGTGCGTGCGCCGGCGGAATCCAGCGTCGTGGTGGCGACGTTGATGTTGTAGCCGTTCGTCAGCGCGCCGATGAATGCCGGAATGGTGAGCGTCTTGGCGCGCGATGCGCCGTGCGGGTCCGCCCAGGCGAGCCGGATCAGCTTGAGCTTGTCCTTGACGACGCGGCGCTCCAACGCGTCCGCTTGCCGCTGCTGTTCGGCGCTCCACAAGCCGTGCTTGCGGACGAATCCGGTAGTCACGCGTTTTGCCGGCATGCCGAGCCTCGTTTCACCGCAAGATCATAGCAAAACAAAAGCCGGCGGCGCAGTGATGCACGGCCGGCTTAATTTTGAATACAACGAAGTTTATTCGCTGATGGTTTTCACGACACTGGAGACCGGACGGGCATTTTCCATGCCGCCGCCGATTTCCTTCATCACGATCTGATTGTATTCCGGAAGCGGCTGGATCGGGGTTTTGCCCTTCACTTGCACGATCTTGTAACCGCCGGCCTTGAGCTTCTCCAACAGCTGTTCCGCGCCGCGCGCGGTGGCCTGCTGGAAGTCATGCATCAGCACAATGCCCTTGCCGCGCTTCTCCAGCCGCTTCATCACCGACGCGATCACCTGCTCCGGCTTGCGCATCCTGAAGTCGAAGGAGTCCATGTCGGTCGAGAACATCGCGACGTTGCGGTCGGCAAGATATTTCATCATTTCGGGAGGATGACGCAGCGCCGGGAAACGGAAGAACGGATCCACCGGGCCGCCGAGCGCGATCGATACCGCGCTGATGCCCTTTTCGATCTCGTCCTTCGCCTCATCGAATGTCTTTGCCGATAAATCTTTATGACCCCAGGTGTGGCTGCCGATGGTGTGGCCGGCCGCCGCGACCTGCTTGAGAATTTCCGGATGCCATCCGGCGTGTTTGCCGATCACGAAGAACATCGCTTTGGTGCAATGATTGGCGAGCGCCTTGAGCACGGACGGCGTGTTGCCGGGCCACGGGCCGTCGTCGAAGGTCAGCACGACCTCTTTGTCGCGCAGGAAGTCGTAGGCCTTAAAGTGTTCGAAGCCGAAGCCCGGGCCGCCGGCGGTGTCGATCTCAACGACGCGCGAGACGCCGAGCGCGTTGGGATTGCCGGGGCAGGCCGTGGCTGCAGCAGCGGTGGGCGCATTCTGAGCGAGTGCTGTGCTGGCCGCCAAAGCGGCTGAAATCACGACTGCAAGCCGTATCGCCGTACGCATACTTTCCTCCATGCCCACAATGGGTTACGGCCAGTCGAATTGAGTACAAAACCCGCTGGCGATGTGTACCGCATTAACCTTCCATTAACCGTATGAGTCAACGCGAAGCGCTCATGCGCGAGAAATCCCCGTGTAATCTTGGCTTTTATGGTTAATGCGGGTGCCAATATGGAGCGAATATGACGCCAATATTGGGCGAATAAGCCCGGTTGCCGCAGGTTACAATCGGTCATATTTGAAACGAGAGCATCGGCCGCTACCGGTCAGGATCAACGATACAATGCCCATGAGCGTCACGAGTTCCGCACGTATCTCCTTGCCGCTGGCGGCACTAAGCGCCGTCATTGCGATGTTGCTCGCGGGGACGCTGGCGCTGTGGGGCTACTACGGCACCGCGGTGTTCTTCGAGATGTTGCGCGCGGGCTGGGCGGCTTGCTTCTGATGCGTGAAAGCCTTTTGCGATGACGGCCCGCACGTCCCGTTTGCTCCTTGTGATTTCCGCGTTCCTCGCCGGGCTCGTGCTTTTTCTCGGCGTCGTTCTATTCATGAGCGGGAGTGGAACGCTGCCGGCAATCCGCTCGGCGGTTGCCATCGGCGGGCCGTTCCAGCTTATCGACCAAAGCGGCCGCGCGGTGACCGAGCAGGATTTCAAGGGGCGTCCTTTTTTGGTGTTCTTCGGCTTCACCAATTGCCCCGATATCTGTCCGACGACATTGTTCGACGTCTCGGAGGTCATGCGCGCGCTTGGCCGCGATGCCGACCGTACGGCGGCGCTGTTCGTCACCGTCGATCCCGAACGCGACACGCCGGAAAAGATGAAGGATTATCTTTCGAGCTTCGATCCGCATCTGCGCGGGTTGACCGGCGATCCCGCCGCCATCGCGGCTGCGGAAAAAGCCTATCGCGTCTATTCGAAGAAAATTCCGACAGACGGCGGCGGCTACACCATGGATCACACCGCGATCGTGTATCTGATGGACAAGCAGGGAAATTTCGTCGCGCCGTTCAATCTCAAGCGCCGGCCCGAGGAATCGGCTGCCGATTTGCTGCGCTATCTGTAATTGCGTCCGGCGCTATTGCGCACGCTCTCCATCCGCGATGTGCGCGCCAGGCCGTGGTTGGTTTTCTCCCAGCGGTAGGGTTCGCGCACGAGCTGATAGAGCGCGCGCCAGGCCGCGAGCGAGAGCAGCAGCCAATGGACCGGCGTAAACAGCAGCACCCAGCTCGTCGATAGAAGCCCGCGCCGGAAAAGCCCGACGCAGCCGAGAAACGCCGACGTCAGATAGCCAATTACGACACTAAAGCCGTAAAGCCCCGCCATCATGGCGACCGAGGTGCCGTCGCTCCACATCGGCGCGCCGGTGGAGAGCGCGTAGATGAATCCCGCGACGAACAGCGGATGCACCAGCGCGGCGAGCACATTGCCGCCGACCATGAGTTGAAATGTGAAAAACGCGGGTAGGCCGAGATCGCGCAGTAGCACCGCCGGCTGGCGCATGTGAACGATCCAGGTTTGCATCCAGCCTTTGAACCAGCGTGTGCGCTGGCGCAGCCACGCGCCAAACAGCGCGGGAGCTTCCTCGTAAGTCGTCGAGTCGATGACGCTTGAGCGGTATCCGAAACGCGCCAGACGCATGCCGAGGTCGGCGTCTTCGGTAACGTTGTAGGCGTCCCATGCGCCGATCCCGCGCAAGGTGGCCGTGCGAAAATGATTGGACGAGCCGCCAAGTGGCAGCGGCATCCGCAGCGCCGCGAGACCGGGAAGAAACACGTCGAATTGTCCGGCATATTCCGCCGTATAAAGTCCGGCGAGCCAGCTGTCGGCGGTGTTGTCGATGGTGAGGCAGGCTTGCACGCAGGCAAGATCGTCATCGGCGGCGTGGAATGTATCGAGCGCTCGCCGGAGCTGATCGGATTCCGGGCAATCCTCGGCGTCATAAACGACGGTGAAAGTGCCGCGCGCGAATGGCAAAGCGGCATTGAGTGCCTTCGGCTTTGTGCGCGGTCCGAACCCGGGCGCGACGATAATTTCGAATGGCGGTCCTCGATTAAGCCATGCGATGGCGGTGCGGGTTTCCTTGTCGTCGGCCTCGACCACCAGCTTGATGTCGAGCTTTTCGAGCGGGTAATCGATCCGCTCCAGCGCCGCGACAAGTTGTTCAACGGAGGCCGACTCGCGATAGAGCGCGGCGATGATCGTGTAGACCGGAAGTTCGTCATCGCGCAGCCGCCGCGACGGCGTTGAGCCCGGCAGTTCGATGAAGATGCCGGTGAGCCGCAGCGCCATCCACGCCAGGAACACGATGGTCAGTATGACTTCGAACGCCAGCATGGCCTGTACCGGTGCTATCACCAGCCATGCGAGGATCAGCAATCCGATCGTGACAGCGGGGGCGAGCGATGTGCGCAACCTTGGCGGCGCGGCCGACATCATCGGCCACATCGTGCCGAGCGCCTGCGTTGCGCGCCGGCCGAGCGTGTTGCCGCCGTGATGGAACACGAACCGTTGCAGCCGCTCGCTCGAGGTGAAGCGAAACCGCCGCGCTAAATTCGGGTTCGATGCGATCAGGTCTATCAGCTGGCGGACATCGCGCGGGGAGGTGACCAGCAGCAGTGCGCCGTTATGGTTGAGCGGAAGTATTCCTGCGGCGACCGACTCGATCAGGCGCTCATCGGAGAGCGGACAATATTCGCGGCGAACGTCCTTGAAAGTTTCGAACCCGATGCCGAGTTCGTTCGCCAGCGCGCGTAAATAAGTTTCTTCGCTTAAGATGCCGGCGCAGATGAGTACCCGGTCCGCGCTCACGCCCACTTCGAAAGCGCGATGCTCGGCCGCCGCGATGATATCGGGCGGCAACAAATGGCGCACGCAATCGATTTCCGGATAGAGCGAAGGCTCGCGGCCGGCATCGGATTCCGCAGATTGAAAAGGGAAAGGAACGATCGAGGGGACGGCGCTCTCGCGCAGGTCCGCTTCGATGCGATCGAGCATCGCTTCATACTGCACGCCGAGCGACATACGCCCCCCGCGAACGCGCTACAGCTGAAAGCCTAGTGCAGCCTTGCGCGGCGCGCGAGCGGGATTCTCAAAATTGCGGCATCGTGCCGCTCGCATGGTGGCAACGCGCGCCCACCAATGCTAAATGAGGAATATGTCCGGTTTCTTTTACAATCTGGTGCCGATCGCAATCGGCGCGGTCGCCATCGTGCTGGTGCTCGGCCTCATCAACATGATGCGGGGCGGCTCGCCCAATCGTTCGCAGAAATTGATGCGGTTGCGCGTGCTTTTCCAATTCATCGCCATCATCGTCATCATGGCGGCGATCTGGGCCATGGGCCGCTGACGGCTTTCGGCGCGCCAGAATCGTATAAAGTGGGTCAAATCACAGAATCGGGAAGCGCAATTATTCGCGCGCAAAGCCAATGGTCGTCCTCAACAGAATCTATACCCGCACCGGCGATGACGGCACCACGTCGCTCGGTAGCGGTGCGCGGCGCAAGAAGTACGATCTGCGCGTCGATGCCTACGGCACGCTGGACGAGGTCAACGCAGTGCTTGGGCTGGTGCGCCTGCACACTAACGCGGACAAGGCGTTCGACGCGGTGCTCGGGCGCATTCAGAACGACATCTTCGACGTCGAAGCCGACCTGTGCCTCTCCGAGAAAGGTCCGGGCGGCGCGCGCCTCACGGTGACGGACGTGCAGGTCGACTGGCTCGAAAAGCAGATCGACCATTTCAACGCGGACCTTACGCCGCTCAAATCCTTCATCCTCCCCGGCGGCAGCCCCGCCGCCGCGTACCTCCATCTGGCGCGTACGGTCTGCCGCCGCGCGGAACGCATCATGGTGGAACTGAAAGACCAGCCGGGCGAAAGCGTCGAGGCGCCCGCGCTCAAATACGTCAACCGGCTGTCGGATTTCCTGTTCGTCGCCGGCCGCTATGCCAACGACAAGGGCGCGCGCGACGTGCTCTGGGCGCCGGGGCAGAACCGCTAAACCGCATAACAGCCCACGTTGACACCCGAACGGCGCCGACATTAGGTTGCACCGCATCATGCCGGTCCCCAAAGGGGATGGGGGATTATGAAAATTCTGGTGCCCGTAAAACGGGTCGTCGATTTCAACGTCAAAATTCGCGTCAAGGCGGATGGCTCGGGCGTCGAACTGGCCAACGTCAAGATGTCGATGAATCCGTTCGACGAGATCGCCGTCGAGGAAGCCATCCGCCTGAAAGAAACGGGAAAGGCGACCGAGATCGTCGCGGTTTCAATCGGTCCCGCGCAGGCGTCTGAGACCATCCGCACGGCGCTGGCGATGGGCGCCGACCGCGGCATCCTGGTGAAAACCGATGGCGCGGTGGAGCCGCTGGCCGTTGCGAAAATTCTCAAGACCATCGTGGACGCCGAGAAACCCGGCCTCGTCATCATGGGCAAGCAGGCGATCGACGATGATTCCAATCAGACGGGGCAAATGCTCGCGGCATTGCTCGGTTGGCCGCAAGGCACTTTCGCCTCGAAACTTGCGATTGAAGGCAGCGATGTCACCGTGACGCGCGAAGTCGACGGCGGCTTGCAAACCGTCAAGCTCAAGGGTCCCGCCATCGTGACGACGGACCTGCGCCTGAACGAGCCACGCTACGCAAGTCTGCCGAACATCATGAAGGCGAAAAAGAAGCCGATCGAGGAGAAGAATCCGGAAGCCTACGGTGTTGATATCAAGCCACGTCTTGAAGTGGTGAAGACCTCGGAGCCGCCGGGGCGCAAGTCGGGCGTGAAGGTAGCTTCCGTCGCCGAACTGGTATCGAAGCTCAAGAACGAAGCGGGGATTTTATAAATGCCGACGCTTCTGATCGCCGAGCATGACAACAAGTCGCTTAAGGACTCCACCAACAAGGCGCTCACCGCGGCGAAGGCGCTGGGCCAG
>CAMDSH010000002.1 GCA_945907045.1 Rhizobium sp. Q54
CCGCCGATCACCGAGCAGGGCTACAAGTTCGTGTTCCGCAACTTCCCGACCGCGCCGATGATTCTGGGCGACGCCTTCGCCAACCAGAAGGAAATCTTCGCCAGCAGCGGCACGGTGCCGAAGTCGGTGGCCTTCCTGCATACCAACGACACATTCGGCTCGGCGATGAAGGGCGGCATCGGCGCCGTCATGCCGAAATTCGACATGCCGTACAAAATCCTCGACACCATCGCTTACGATCCGGCCGCGCGCGATCTCTCGGTCGAGATTTCCAAGGCGAAGGCGACTGGCGCCGAGGCGCTGCTCGTGGTCAGCCGTCTCAACGACGCCATCTTGCTCACGCGCGAAATGGTCAAGCAGCGCTGGACGCCGATGGCCGTGCTCAGCATGGGGCCCGGCTGGTATGAGGATCAGTATCTCAAGACGCTCGGCAAGTTGTCCGACGGGCCGCTCTCCTTCGTGCCGTGGTACGACCCGAACAAGAAACTCAGCAAGGCGCTGGAAGCCGCGCTCGCCAAGGCGCATCCGGGCGTCAACGTGAACACCAACCACGTTTACACCTTCGAGGCGTTGCTGACCGCCGCCGACGCCTTCAAGCGCGCCGGCTCGACCGATCCGAAGGCGCTCGCGGACGCCATCCGCAAGACCAACATCACCGACAACGTCAGCACCGGCCCCGGCATCGCGTTCAACGAAAAGGGCCAGAACGACAAGCTGAAAAATTCGGCGATTCAAAACCGCGGCGGCAAGCTGGTCACGGTGGCGCCGAAAGCGGCGGCCAACGCCAAGCTGGAATGGCCGCTGAAGCCATACGACAAGCGCGCCTGATCCGCGCTTTGCCCGCTATTGCTCCGGCCGCGCCTCTTTTGATCTAGAGCGCGGTTGGAGTTTCGCATCGCAAGGATCGCTGTGCCGGCAGAGGTTTATCTCAACGTCGCCGTTGGCGGAGTGCTGGCCGGGCTGGTCTACGGCCTGATGGCGCTCGGGCTTTCCGTCATTTTCGGCGTGGTGCGCGTGGTCAATTTCGCGCACGGCGAGATGATGACCATCGCGATGTATCTCGCGGTGGTGCTGTTCTCGGCGTTTCATCTCGATCCGTTGCTGATGCTGGTGCCGATCTCCGCGGTGCTGTTCGTCTTCGGTTATGCGCTGCAGGCAGGCGTGATCAACAGGTTCATCACCCGGCCCGAGCACAGCCAGTTCCTGCTGTTGGTCGCCATTGCGATCATCATGGTCAACGTTCTGCTGATTATTTTCGGGCCCGACGCGCAGAACGTGCAGACTTCGTATTCGTATGACAGCTTTCAGATTGGCGCGCTGATCGTCGATGCGACCAAACTCTATGCCGGCTGCGCCGCGATTGTGGTCGCAGCCGCGCTGTTCGCCTTCTTCCGTTACACAACGTTGGGTACTGCGATCCGCGCCTGCGCCGACAATTACACCGGCGCGCTGGTGGTTGGTCTCGACGTGCATCGGCTGTATGCGCTGACCTTCGGTCTTGGCGCGGCCTGCGTTGGCGCCGCCGGCGTGATGCTGGTGCTGATTGTCGATGTCACGCCTGCGCTCGGTCCGGCTTACACCCTGCTTGCGTTTGTCATTGTCATCACCGGTGGCCTCGGCTCGATGCCGGGCGCGCTGCTCGGCGGCGTGCTGATCGGCTTCACCGAGGCGATGGCAGGGCTGCTGTTCACGCCTTCGGCGAAAAGCATGTTCGCCTTCGCCATTCTCGTGCTGGTGCTGCTGTTCCGCCCACAAGGCATCATGGGCAAGAGAGCCGCATGATGAGAACCGCATGATCGCGCGATTGATCGAAGGAGTGCCGCGCCGCACGCTGGCGATGCTGGCCGCGTTGCTGATCGCATTGATCGCCGCGCCTTTGGTCTCTGGCGATTATCTGCTCACCGTGATGATCCTGATCTTGTATTTCGCCTACATCGGCCAAGCCTGGAACATCATGATGGGCTTTGCCGGGCAGCTTTCGCTTGGGCATGCGCTTTATGTCGGGCTTGGCGCTTACACCGCCGCCGCGCTGTACGTGCATTACGGCATCGGCCCTTGGATCGGGCTGCTGGTGGCTGTGCCGATTGCGGCGCTCGCGGGTGCGTTCATCGGCTTTCTGGCGTTTCGCTTTCGCGTCGCCGGTGTTTACTTCGCGATCCTGACGATTGCCTTCGCGGAATTTGCCCGCGTTGGCTTCGATCATCTGGCCTGGACCAGCGGATCGTCGGGGCTCTTTTTGCCGGTCGCGCAATACACCCACAACGATCTGTGGCTGCTGCGCGGCCATCCGGTGATGTTCTATTACGTCATCCTCGCCGCCACCGCGCTTGCATTCATCATCTGCCGTGCGCTGCTGCAAAGTCGCGTCGGCTACTTCTGGCTGGCGATCCGCGAGGACGAAGAAGCCGCGCGCTCCGCCGGCATCGACACGTTTCACTACAAGATGGTGGCGGTGGTGATTTCCGCCGGCATGACGTCGTTCGCGGGCGTGTTCTACGCGTTCTTCTACAACAATTTGTTTCCCGAGCAGGTGTTTCATATCTCGCGCTCGATCGAAATCATTCTCGGCCCGATTGTCGGCGGCATCGGCACGCTGTTCGGGCCGATCCTCGGCGCACTGCTGCTCACGGGCCTCGCCGAAACGCTTACCGCCGCGCTGGCGGCGCTCGGCGTCGATCTGCCCGGCGCCAAGCAGGTGTTCTACGGCATCTGCCTGCTGCTGGTGATCGTGGCGCTGCCCGACGGCGTTTGGCCATGGCTGGCGCGCAAGCTCGGTGTGAGGGAGCGCAAATCATGACTGCGCTTCTCAAGGTCGATGCGGTGAGCAAGCGCTTTCGCGGCCTGCTGGCGGTCGACCGCGTCAGCTTCGAAGTGCCGGAGGGCTCGATCTTCGCAGTGATCGGTCCGAACGGCGCCGGCAAGACAACGCTTTTCAATATGATTGCGGGCGTATTCGCTCCGAACGATGGCGCGATCTCGTTCAATGGCGAGCGCATCGACGGGCTGACGCCCGATAAAGTGTGCCGCCGCGGCATCGGGCGCACTTTTCAGTTGGTGCGGCCATTTCCGGCACTCAGCGTCGAGGACAATGTCATCATCGGCGCGCTGTTGCATCGCCCACACGTGGAAACCGCACGTGAGCGCGCGCATGAGGTGCTTCGCCGTCTCGACCTTTACGACAAGCGTGCGCAGCGGGCGTCGGGGCTAACGCTGCCCGACCGCAAGCGGCTGGAAGTGGCGCGCGCGCTGGCGACAGATCCGAAATTGCTGCTGCTCGACGAGGTGATGGCGGGGCTGCGCCCGACCGAGACCGACCGCATGGTCGCGATTCTCACATCGCTCAATCGCGATACCGGGCTTACCATTTTGCTGATCGAGCACGTTATGCGCGCGGTGATGGCGCTCGCCTCTCGCATTCTTGTTCTGCATCACGGCGCGGCCATCGCGGAAGGTGCGCCGGAAGCTGTGGTGCGCGAACCCGCTGTGATTTCGTCTTATCTCGGCGCGGAGGCAATCACATGATCCCGAAAAGTGCGAAGCGGTTTTCGGAAAAGATCATGCGCAAGGATAAGCCATGATGCTTCGCGTCAAAAATCTCGACGTCTTCTACGGCGACGCGCAGGCGCTCGACGGCGTCACGCTCGACATCGATGAAGGCGCCATCATCGCCATCGTCGGCGCCAACGGCGCGGGGAAAACATCGCTGATCCGCACCATCGCCGGCATGCACACGCCCGCGCGCGGGCAGGTGCTCTATCGCGGGGCGAATATCGCCGGCTGGCCGAGCCACAAGGTTTGCGAACTCGGCATCGGGCAGGTGGCGGAAGGGCGGCAGGTATTCCCGACGCTCAGCATTGCCGAAAACCTGGAGATGGGCGCGCTGTTGCCGCGCGCCCGCGCCGACCGAACTAAAAATCTCGATCGCGTGTTCTCGTTGTTTCCGAAACTGGCGGAGCGGCGCGAACAGTCGGCGGGCACGCTGTCAGGCGGCGAACAGCAGATGCTCGCCATCGGCCGTTGTCTGATGGGAAAGCCGGAACTTGTGATGTTCGACGAGCCTTCGCTCGGCCTTGCACCCGCCGTGGTGCAAAGCGTGCTGCAGACGGTGCGCGATCTTAACCGCGAAGGACTCACATGCGTACTGGTGGAGCAAAACGTCGCGGTGTCGCTCAAGCTCGCGAGCCGGGCTTATGTGCTGGAGAACGGGCGCATTACGCTATCGGGGAGCGGCGCGGAACTGCTCGCGGACGATCGCGTGCGGCAGGCTTATCTCGGAATGTAGTTCCGGCGGCCGTTGTGGTAGCGCGCGAGGAATGCGAGCGCCGCAACCCGCAGGCTCAACGACGAAGACGGAAAGACCGAGCGCAACAATTTCAGCGCCTCGGCGTCGGAGGCGGGCGAAAAACTCATAATGCGGTCGGCCATGGTCTGCGCGAGATCCGAAGTGCCGTCCGGCACCAGCAGCCCGGCGAGCGGGGGCGAGTCATGGACCGGCAGCATGTCGAGCGAAATATCGGCTTGTAAGGCCCGTCCCATCGCCGGCTCCTTCGATCCGCATTTCAATTTAAGATGCAGACGCATCAGTTTTGGTCCCCGGCGATTACCGTTTCGTTAACAAAATCGGGGCGGGCGGGTTCCTGCCTGGGCCTATAAAAAAGGCCCGCCGTGATCTGGCGGGCCTTTTTGCATTCGATAGCGCGCCGATTATTTCAGCGGCGGCCCGATGGTCACCGACAGCTTGCCGATGCCTTCGACTTCGCACTCGATCTTGTCACCGGCGATGGTGGCGGCGACGCCCGCGGGCGTGCCGGTCATGATGATGTCGCCGGCCGCGAGCGCGACCATGTCGGACAGCTTGGCGATGATTTCCGGCACGTTCCAGATCAGCTGATTGAGATCGCCGTCCTGGCGCAGCTTGCCGTTTACTTTCAGCGTGATCTTGCCCTTGGACGGATGCCCGCTCTCGGATGCCGGCTTGATCGGCCCGCACGGCGCGGAAGAGTCGAACGCCTTGCCGACTTCCCACGGGCGCTTGAGATCGCGCGAGGCGATCTGCAGATCGCGGCGGGTGAGGTCGATGCCGACGGCGTAGCCGTAGATGCAATCGTTCGCCTTAGCGACCGGGATGCTGCGCCCGCCTGACTTGAGCGCGACGACGAGTTCGACCTCGTGGTGCATGTCTTTGGTAAGCGATGGATAGGGGACGGTGCCGCCGTCGGGGACGACGGCGTCCGCGGGCTTGGCGAAAAAGAACGGCGGCGCGCGCTCGTCCTGTCCCATCTCGCGGATATGCTCGATGTAATTGCGGCCCACGCACCAGATGCGGCGCACGGGGAAAAGCTTGGAGGAACCGGCGACCGCGAGACTTGGCTGCGGCGGCGGGGGAATCACATAATCCGCGCTCATTTGTCGTTTTGCCTGTGAGAATGAAACGGTGAGACTTCTGCCGACCGGAAACGGCTGCGGCCGGGCATCCGGTACCGCATTTTACCAATAACGTATAGGGGCAAAGAGACCGGGCCGCTTTAGCGGCTGCGCCATACCGCCAGCGAGGCGACGACGTAATTCCACACCACGCTCATCACCGCGCCGCCAAGTCCGGCAACCCACCAGGTCTGTTCGTTGCTGAACAGCCAGTTGCTCACGCCGACGTTGGACAGCATGCCGACGAGCGAGACGACGTAGAAGCGCGCCAGCCCGGTGACGAATTCATGCCCGACGAGGCGTTGGTCGCGATAGGTGAAGGCATTGTTCAGCGCGAAGTTGCTGGCGATCGCCACCACGGTCGCCACCGTCTGCGCCCAGGCGAACGGCAAGCCGAAAACGTCGAAGCTGGCGAGCAACACGGCGAAGTGCACCCCAATGCCGACAGCACCGACGATGCAGAAGAAGACGAAACGCAGCGAGATGACGTCGTAGGTCGCCTTCGACAGAACCAGCCCGAGGAAATCGAGCGTGGCGCGGGCGTCGAGCTTGCTCTCGCCCAGATGGCGGGGACCGAATTGATAGGGCAGCTCGGCGAGCCGCAAGGTTTTGCCGGCAGTCATCACGATGTCGAGCAGAATTTTGAAGCCTTGCGTCGAAAGCTTGCGCGCGAGCCCTTCGACGATGCCGCGCTTGAGCATGAAGAAGCCGCTCATCGGATCGGAGAGGCTGAGACCCATGACGGCGTTGGCGATGCGCGTGGCAAAACGGCTGATCCAGCGGCGGCTGGACGACATGGCTTCCGCCGATCCACCCTGCGCGTAGCGCGTGCCGACCACGAGATCGGCGTCGCCCCGGCGCAGCGCCGCCAGCATCGGAACCAGCAGCCGTTCGTCGTGCTGAAGATCGGCGTCCATGACGGCGGTGAACGGCGCCTGGCTCGCCAGCATGCCTTCGAGGCAAGCGCCGGAAAGCCCGCGGCGGCCGACGCGCCGCAAGCAGCGGACGCGGGCATCGTTGCTGCCGATTTTCCGCGCCACTTCGGCGGTGCCGTCGGGCGAGTCGTCATCGACGACGATCAATTCCCAAGTGGTGTCGCCCATCACTTCGCGCAGCCGATCGACCAGGACCGGGAGGTTATCGCGTTCGTTGAATGTCGGGACGACGATGCTCAATTCCGGCGCCGGTCTTATCGGCTCCAGTTGCTGCCATCCGGCATCGGCGATGGTCGTCGTTTCGCCGGCAGGCAGATCAAGCAAATCAGGTTTAACTAACTGCGCCACAACTACACCCAACCCCCACGTAAACTCACGCCATATTCATAAGCTTTTGCAAGGTTCTATACAATCAAACCTGTTCCGGCATTGTTAATAAGGGCGCGAGGTTCAGTGCGAGGAAGCCAAGGCCGGAGCGGCTTCCCCGGCCTCCTGATCCTGCAATTGCAGGCGATAGAACGACGCATAACGCCCGTTTTTCCTCAACAATTCCTCATGCCGGCCGGATTCAACCACCGCGCCTTGCTCGATCACGAAGATGCGGTCGGCGTGCGAAACGGTATGCAGCCGGTGCGCGATGACGATGGTGGTTCGCCCTTGGCAAAGGTGCTCGATGGCGTCACGCACCAGCCGCTCCGATTCGGAGTCGAGCGCCGCGGTCGCCTCGTCGAGCAGGATGATCGGCGCATTCTTTATCAGCGCGCGGGCGATGGCGATGCGCTGGCGCTGGCCGCCGGAGAGCTGCAGCCCGTGTTCGCCGACGGGCGTGTCGTAGCCGCGCGGGAAAGCCGCGATGAAGTCGTGCGCGCAGGCGACCTTGGCGGCGGAAATGATTTCCGCCTCGCTGGCGCCCGGTTTGCCGAAGGCGATGTTTTCACGGACCGTGCCGCGGAACAGGAATACGTCCTGGCCGACATAGGCGATCTGCTGGCGCAGCGAGTGACGCGACACCTTGGCAATGTCTTGCCCATCGATGGTGATCGTCCCGCGCTCGGCGTCATAGAACCGCAGGATCAGGTTGAACAACGTCGATTTGCCGCCGCCTGACGGGCCGACCAGCGCCGTCATCTTGCCGGGTTCGGCGACGAACGACATGCCGCGCAGCACGTACTCGCCGGTGCGGTAAGCGAACTGCACGTTGGAGAATTCCAGCCGCGAGGTCTTGAGCGCCAGCGCAGGCTTGTCGTCCTGCAAGGGTTCGGTCGCCGGACTGTCGATGACCTCGAACAGGACGCGCACGCCCACGAGGCCGCTGTTGAGTTCGAGGTTGAGGCGCGCGAGCCGCTTTGCCGGTTCATACGCGAGAATGAACGCGGTGATGAACGAGAAGAATTGTCCCGGCGTCGCGCCGGTCTCGATCACCCGGTAGCCGCCATAGACGATGGCGATGGCGATCGCCATGCCGCCGAGCGTCTCCATCAGCGGACTGGAGCGATTGGAAATGCGCGCCAGCTTGTTGGCTTCGTGCTCGACCGCGGCGACGCTTTTGTTGAGCCGCTCGCGCATCGTTTCTTCCAGCGTGAAGGCCTTGATGATGCGAATGCCTTGCAGCGATTCCAGCATGGTCTCCATGATCTGGGTGCCGCCGTGGAACTGGCTGCGCGCGATCACGTAGATGCGACGCACCAGCTTGCGCAGCACGAAAAGCGCGGGCGGCGCCACGACGAAACTGCAGAATGCCAGCATCGGATCCTGCACCACCATCACGGTGACGAGGCCGATGAGCATGAGCAGATCGCGGCCGACCGAAGTGATCATCAAGCCCATCACCTGCGTCACTGCCGCGGCGCCGGTGGTGAGCCGGGCGACGAATTCCGAGGTGTGCCGGTCGGCATAGAAGCCGAGGCTTTCGTTCAGCAGCTTGGAGAACATCCGCCGCTGATTGTTGGCGACGATGCGGTTGCCTATGCGCGAGAGCACCACCGCGTGCCCGTAGGTCGCGATGCCCTTCACCGTAAAGAGCACGACTGTGATGATGCCGAGGGTGACGATGCCGGGGAAATTGTGGTGGACGTAGGACTCGTTGATGACGTCGCCCATCAGATAGGCGCTGTAAGCCGTGCAGGCGGCGGAAAGGCCCATCAGCGAGAGCGCCACCGCATATTGCTTCCAATGCGCGCTGCCTTGCTCCGTGAGCAGGCGCTTGATCAGCGCCTTGGGTGCGTAGCGCTGTTCGTCATCCGATGGATTTCTGATTTCGGTCATTCGCCGTCCGCTGGCTCCGGAAGTTTTGATTGCCGCGTTTGAAGCCTGCCGCCGCCGTCCGGGCGCCAAGGCCTGTTTCCTGCCTGCCTTGGGGCGATATTTCAAGCCAAAAGGTATTTTAAGCGGGCCGTGGCGCTACCGCCGCGTTATTTTTGGGTGCTTTCAGCCAGCAGGCGGCGCTCCCAGCCGAGCGCATGCTTAACGATGGTGTCGAGATCGTCGTATTGCGGCTTCCAGTCGAGCGCCGCTCGGATGCGCGTCACATCGGCGATGAGCGAGACGGGATCGCCCTCGCGCCGCTCCGCGACTTCCACGGGAAAGTCGACGCCGGAGACGCGTTTCACCGCGGCCAGTACCTCGCGCACGGAAGCGCCGCGGCCATAGCCGCAATTGTAGATCGCGTTCGCGCCGCCTTTGCGCAGGTAAGAAAGCGCCGCCGAATGCGCGCGCACGAGGTCGCTGACGTGAATGTAATCGCGAATGCAGGTGCCGTCGGGCGTCGGATAATCCGTGCCGTAGATCGATACTCTCTGCCGCTTGCCGACGACCGCCTCGGCCGCGACCTTGATGAGATGTGTGGCGCCGGGAGACGACTGCCCGGTGCGCAATTTCGGGTCGGCGCCTGCGACGTTGAAATAGCGCAAGGCGACGAAGCGCAAACCATGCGCCTGCGCGGTGTCGTGCAGCAGCGTCTCCGACATCAATTTGGAACTGCCGTAGGGCGAGACCGGATGCGTCGGTGCATTCTCGCTGATGGGGGCTTTATCCGGGTTGCCATAAACGGCGGCGGTGGAGGAAAAGATGAAATGTTTTACGCCACCCGCGACTGCGGACTCGAGCAGCAGGCAGGTGTTCATGGTGTTGTTGCGGTAATAGCCGAGCGGGTCGCGCACCGAGTCCGGCACCACGATGGACGCCGCGAAATGGATGATGGCGTCGATGCGGTGTTCCGCGATCAGCTTGGCGGTGAGCGCGCGGTCGCCTGTGTTGCCGGTGATCAACGGCACGGATTTCGGCAGCGAGGCGGCGCGTCCGGTGGACAGGTTGTCGAGCACGGCTACGGGCTCGCCCGCGTCCGCGAGCTCATGCACCATGTGGCTGCCGATATACCCGGCCCCGCCGGTGACCAGAATGGTCATGGCCTTCGTCCCCGTGTCGCTTAGCTACCCCAATCTTCCATAGACCTGTACGAGATGGCCGTGAAAGAGCGATTATCCGCGGCGATGGCCGGCGTGCTTCTGGCGGTCATGCTTAACGCCGCGTATATGGGCGCGGCGAACCGGACGATTCCCTGACCTTCAGTCATGAACGACATTCTCTATATCAAGACATCCTCGCTCGGCGACGTGATCCATCACATGCCGGCGCTTACCGAGGCGAGGCGGAAGCTTGCCGGCGCGCGCTTTTCCTGGGTGGTGGAGGAAGCGTTCGCGCCGCTGGTGCGGCTGCATCCGGGGGTGGACGCGGTGGTCCCGGTGGCCTCGCGCCGCTGGCGCTCGGCGCTGCACAAGCCGTCAAGCTGGCGCGAGATGGGGGATTTTTGGGCTGCATTGCGCGCGCAAGGTTACGACGAGGTCGTCGATACGCAGGGGCTGCTGCGCACGGCACTGATCGCGCGCTCCGCGCGCGGGCGGCGGCATGGATACGACAGCGCCAGCATCCGCGAGAGACTGGCCTCGCCGTTTTACGACGTGCGGCACCGCGTCAGCCGCGATCTGCATGCCGTCGCGCGCAATCGCATGCTCAGTGGCCTTGCACTTGGCTATGCGCCGGAGGGCGCGCCGGATTACGGGCTTGACCGCGCCCGGCTCGCGGCGTCCGGCACAAAGCGCTACGCCGTGTTGCTGCATGCGACCGCGCGGCCGGGAAAAGAATGGCCGGAGCAGAACTGGATCGCGCTGGGTCAGGCGCTGACGAAATCCGGCGTCGAGCTTGTGCTGCCGTGGGGCAATGAAGCCGAGCGCGTGCGCAGCGACCGCATCGCAGCGGCGCTGTCCAATGCGCGCGTGCCGGACCGCGCGCCGCTCGATGCGGTGGCGCGGTTGATTGCGGGCGCTTCGTTCGTTGTCGGCGTCGATACCGGATTGCTGCATCTTGCGGCGGCATTAAGCGTGCCGCTGGTCGCGATCTTTACGGGAAGCGTTCCTAGCCTCACCGGCCCGATGGGTGCGGGGCCGCTGGCGGTCGTTGGCTCGGACGGGCATGCGCCGCCGGTTGCCGACGTAATGAGCGCGGTCGAGCGGACGGCCCGCTAGCGCAGCAGGCGTTCGACGAATTCGGCAAGATCGCCGCCGCCGAACAGATGCCCGGCGATGCCCGCGGCATTCGCCGCTTCCAGATCGGACGGTTTGTCGCCGATGAGAAAGCTGCCGGCGCGTGCGACCGGCCAGATGCGCATCAGATCGAGGATCATGCCGGGCGCGGGCTTGCGCCAGTCGCTGGCGCGGCGATAGGCGGGAATGGCGGCCTCGGCGAGATAAGGGCAGTAGCGCACGTCGTCGATCTTCGCATTCTGCGCGGCGAGTTCCGCGCGCATCCAGACATCGAGCGATTTCATGTCGGCTTCGCTGAACAATCCGCGTGCGACGCCGGATTGGTTGGAGACAACGAAAACGAAATATCCGTTGGCATTTAGCTTCTGGATGGCCTGCGCCGCGCCTGCCATCCAGCGGAAACGCTCGCGCGTGCCGACATAGCCGTCGTCATGATTGATGACGCCGTCGCGGTCGAGAAACGCAGCGGGGCGCGGCGTTTTGTCGTTAGCGGGCATTACTTGGCCTTTGCGCCGAGTGCGTTGCGCAGCGCGGCGAGCGCTTTGTCCGGCGCGACATCGGCGGTGAGGCGGTGGCTGACGGCTTCGTTGCCCAACGCCCGGGCGCGCGCCGTTGTTTCAAGATCGGTCGGCGGTTCGAGAATGGCGGCGATCGGATTGAGCGGCTTCCAGTGCCATGGGCTGGTCGGCCCGAAAATCGCAACGGTGGGCGTGCCGATGGCGGCGGCGATATGCATCAATCCGGAATCGTTTGTCACGGCTGCGTCAGCCGCCGCGAGCGCGAGGATGGCGTTGCGTAAATCGGTTCCGGTCAAATCGCGTACGCGCGCACCGCCCGCTTGCGCGATCTGTGCTGCAAGCGGCGTCTCGTTCGGCCCGCCCAGCACCCAGACCGAAATGTTTTCCTTCGCCAATGCGCGCGCGAGTTCGGCGTAATGCGTCACCGGCCATGCCTTGCCCGCACCAACCGCGCCGGGCGCGAAGGCGACGATGGGCCGCGCATCGTTGTTCAATCCCATGCGTGTGCGCCACGCCGCAATTTCGTCTTGCGGCACCACCAATTCCGGCAGCGGCCAATCCGGTGGCAGCGTCGCATTCTTCGGTAGCGCCAGTGCACCCATGCGATCGATCATGCGCGGCAACGCCCGCTCGCCCCAGCGCACGTCGTTGAGCAGGCCAAAGCGAACTTCGCCGGCAAACCCGGTGCGCACGGGAATTCCGGCGAGTGCAGGCGCCAGCGCGGATTTCCAGGTGCGCAGCATCACCAGCGCCTGTCCGTAATTTTCCGTCCGCAGCCGCTTTGCGAGTGCCATGTGCCGCCGCAATGCGATGCGCCGGCGCGGCAGGTCGTGCACGATGCAGCGGCGGATGCCGGGCATGTAATCGGCAAGCGGCGCGCACAGCGTGCTGGAGACGATATCGATGGGACGCTCCGGCGCCTGCGCGCGCAGCAGTTTCACGATCGAATGGCAGCGGACGAAATCGCCGATCCAGACATAGGGGACGATCAGTAGCGGGCGATCTTTCGCCGGGGCGTCCGCCATATTCTCGCTATGAAATGAAATATTGTTCATTCTTATGTGAAAGCGAGCCTTCTTGAGCTATCCCGGAGCCATTCCGGCAAAGGCAGGAGCGCGATAGCCCGGTCTGCCGCGCCCTGTCCAGACGCAAATATTAGCCGTTTGCGGGGCTATTAGGCCTATGTCGGGCCCGGCGTTGCGTTGAGGGGCCGGTCTGGGGCACATGAAGGCCGTCGGCGAGGGCAGGCGTGCATGTTTTTGGTCACCGGCGGAGCCGGTTTCATAGGGTCGAACGTGGTTGCCAGCCTCAATGAGGCCGGCCGCTCTGACATCGTCGTCAACGACGTGCTCGGCACCGACGACAAGTGGCGCAACCTCGGCAAGCACCAGGTCGCCGACGTGGTGCCGCCGGCTGACCTGATGAAATGGCTCGACAACCGCAAGCTCGATGCCGTCGTCCACATGGGCGCCATCTCAGACACCACGGCGACCGACGGCGAGCTGGTGATGGAAACCAATTTCCGCCTCTCGCTGCGGCTGCTCGACTGGTGCACGGCGACGCGCACGCCGTTCATCTACGCATCCTCGGCGGCGACCTATGGCGACGGCTCGCTCGGCTTCAAGGACGACTCGTCGCCGGAAGCTTTACGCAAGCTCAAGCCGATGAATCTCTACGGCTGGAGCAAATATCTTTTCGATATCGTCGTCGCCGACCGCTTTGCCAAGAAAGAAAAACTGCCGCCGCAATGGGCCGGGTTGAAATTCTTCAACGTGTTCGGGCCGAACGAATATCACAAAGGCCACATGGCAAGCGTGCTGGCGAAAGTTTTCGACTCCGCCAAGGGCGGCGCGCCGGTGCGGCTGTTCAAGTCGCATCGCGAGGGGATAGAGGACGGCGACCAGCGTCGCGATTTCATTTATGTCGACGACGCGGTATCGGTGGTGCGCTGGCTCATCGATAGCCCGAAGGTGAGCGGTATCTTCAACGTCGGCACCGGCAAGGCGCGCAGCTTCCGCGACATGATTACCGCGATGTTCAAATCAATGGGTCGTCCGGCCAAGATCGAATATATCGACATGCCGGATTCGATCCGCGAGCAGTATCAATATTTCACGCAGAGCGAAGTCGAGAACCTGCGCCACGCCGGTTATAATGCCGGCTTCACGCCGCTCGAAGATGCGGTCGGGCAATATGTCACCGGCTTCCTCGATCGCGCCGACCGTTACCGGTAAACATGTTCGATTTTGAAAAACAGCTTTCCGCGCTGGGCCAGCAGACCGTGCTGTGCATCGGCGATCTCATGCTCGATGATTTTGTCTATGGCGAAGTCACGCGCATCTCGCCGGAAGCGCCTGCGCCGGTGTTCGCCGCCAAACGAAGCGAGGTGGTGATCGGCGGCGCCGGCAACGTGGCGCGCAATCTGGCTTCGCTCGGCGCGCGCTGTGTGTTCGTCGGCATTGTCGGCGACGATGAAGCGGGGCGCATCGTTACCGCGGCGCTCAAAGCCGAGAAACTGATTTCGCCGCATCTGGTCGTCGATGCTGCGCGCCCGACGACGCGAAAAGTGCGTTTCGTCTCAGAGCATCATTCGACGCATCTTCTGCGCGCCGACTGGGAGCAGGCAAAGCCCGCCAGCGCTGGACACGAAAAGGTGCTGATCGATCATGCACTCAAGGCGATGTCTGGCGCAGGTGCGGTGGTGCTCTCCGACTACGCCAAGGGCGTGCTCACGCCGCGTGTCATTCGCGCCGTGATCGATGCCGCCAACAAGGCCAAGAAACCCGTCATCGTCGATCCCAAGGGCGCTGACTATTCGATCTACAAGGGCGCGACGCTCATTACGCCGAACCGCCAGGAACTGGCCGACGCAACGAGAACTGCTGCGCTGACTGACGTGGAGGTGGCGTCCGCCGCGGCGGAGCTTGGCCGTACGCTGGGAACCAAAGCTGTGCTGGTCACGCGCAGCGAAGCCGGCATGACGCTAGTGATCGCGGATGCAACACCCGTGCATGTGCCGGCTTATCCGGTGCGCGTGCGCGATGTCTCCGGCGCCGGCGATACGGTGGTCGCGGTGCTCGCGGCGATGCTGGCAATGAACGCGGATTTCGAATCCGCCATGCGCGCGGCCAACGCGGCGGCGGCCATCGTCGTTGGAAAACGCGGTACGGCCACGGTCACCCCTGCCGAACTGCGCTCGCGCATCTTGCCGGCGGCCTCGCTCGCGCCTGAGGAAAAAATCGTATTCGACTGGTCGCAGATTGAAGAGCGCCTCGCCGAATGGCGGCGCGCGGGCCTGCGCATCGGCTTTACCAACGGCTGCTTCGACCTTCTGCATCCCGGGCACATCAAGGTGCTGGCCGGTGCGCGCGCCGCCTGCGACCGTCTCGTCGTCGGCCTCAATGGCGATGCTTCCGTGACGCGGCTTAAAGGCGCTGGCCGCCCGGTGCAGAACGCGCACGCGCGCGCCGAAGTTTTGGCCGCGCTCGAGGCGGTCGATCTCGTCGTCGTGTTCGACGAGGACACGCCGCGCAAGCTGATCGAGCGCGTGCGTCCCAAGGTTCTGGTCAAGGGCGGCGACTACAAGCGCGCGGATGTCGTCGGACACGATCTGGTTGAAGCCGACGGCGGCGAGGTCGTGCTGATCGATCTCGTGCCCGGTCATTCGACCAGCAGCATGGTCGAGCGCACGCGCTCGCCCAAGTTGCGATAAAGCTTTGCCGCGCTAACAACATCGAAAGGCGGCTCGTTTGGCTCACGCTCATCTTTCGCCGGAGCACGAGAAGCGCCTCGTGCGCGAATTTTTCGGCGGCACGAAAGGCTTCTTCGTCGACGTCGGAGCCAACGATCCGCGCGAAGGCTCGCAAAGCTGGCATCTGGAAGAAGCCGGCTGGACCGGCATTCTGGTCGAGCCGCAGCCGCAACTGGCGGCGAAATTGCGCGAGATGCGCCGTGCACCCGTTTTCGCCGTCGCCTGCTCGTCGCCGGAAAATTCCGGCCGCTCGCTGCCGTTTCATGTCGCGGGGCCGATGTCCTCGCTCGACCGCAACAAGATGGCGCCGGGCGCCGCGCCCGAAGCCGTGATCCAGGTTCCGGTTCGAACATTGGATGAATTACTCACCGAAGCGAAAGCGCCGACGCCGGTCGATCTGCTTTCCGTCGATGTGGAAGGCCACGAGATCGAAGTGCTCAGCGGTTTCGACTTCGCGCGCTGGCAGCCGCGGCTCATCATTCTGGAAGATCACGTCGGCAATCTCGACAAGCATCGCTTTCTGCAGGCGGCAGGTTATCGCGTCGTGCGCTATCTCGGCTTCAACGGCTGGTACGTTCCCGCTGGCGTGAAAGTGGATTTCGGCTGGCGCGACAGCTGGGAAGTGTTGCGGAAATACTATCTCGCGCTACCCTTCCGCGTATTCCGCAACGTTTCGCGCCGCATCCGCCAGCCATTCAAGGACGCCCGCGCGGCGCGTGACCGTTCGCGTAGCGCAGGATAAAAGACATTCATGCCGCGACTGAGCGCCATCATCATCGCCAAGAACGAGGCTTCGAATATCGCGGAGTGCCTCGACAGTGTCGCATTTGCGGACGAGCGCATCGTCGTCGACAGCGGCAGTGAGGACGACACCGTTGCGATCGCGAAGGGTAAAGGCGCGCAGGTGTCGTTCAACGCCTTCACCGGATTCGGTAAGCAGTTCAATCACGCACTCTCGCTGGCAAAGGGCGACTGGGTATTTTCCATTGACGCCGACGAGCGGGTTTCTCCGGCGCTCGCCGCGCAATTGCAGCAGGCGATGCAGGACGGAAAAGCCGACGGTTACGAGATGCCGCGGCTCTCGTCATTTTGCGGACGGCAGATGCGTCATTCCGGCTGGTATCCCGATTACGTGCTGCGGCTGTGGCGGCGCGGCCGCGCGCGCTGGACCGAGGATCTCGTGCATCCGCGCCCGGTTTGCGACGGCCCCGTCGCGCGTCTGACCGAGCCGCTGCTGCATTATCCTGTGGAGCGGATCGAACAGGCGTTAAAGCGCATGGATCATTATTCGACGCTGGCCGCGGACATGCTAATCGCGAAGGGCAAGCGCGTTTCGTTCATGAGCGGTTTTATGCATGGCTTCTGGACGTTCATTCGTACGTACATTTTGCGCGCCGGATTTCTCGACGGACGGCAGGGCTTTTTGCTCGCGGTCGCCAACGCCGAAGGCACCTACTACAAATACATGAAGGCCTGGCTGGCGGGGCGCCGCCGTGGCTGATCTCATCTCGGTCATCGTCACGACGTATAATCGCGAGGACGCGCTCGACGCTGTGTTGCGCTCTCTGTCACACCAGAGCGATACGGATTTTGAAGTCATCGTGGCGGACGACGGCTCCGGGCCGGGCACGACGGCGATGATCGAATCCTGGAAGCCGCGGCTGGGGCGCAGTCTCGGTCATGTCTGGCACAAGGATGACGGATTCCGCGCGGCGGAAATTCGCAACCTCGCCATCCTCGCTTCGCGCGGCGGTTATTGCGTCTTCCTCGATGGCGATTGCATCCCGCGCCCCGATTTTATCGCCACCCACCGGCGTCTCGCGCAAACCGGATATTTTGTCACCGGTAACCGCGTGCTGCTCTCTCCCGCGCTCACGGATCAGATGCTGCGCGAAAAATTGAAACCTGAAGAGTGGAATTTCGCCGGCTGGCTAGGCAAGCGATTGAGCGGCGGCATCAATCGTCTCTCCGCCGTGTTGCGGTTGCCCTTGGGCCCGTTGCGTTACTTGCGCTCGAAAGCGTGGCGCGGCGCGCGCTCGTGCAATCTCGCGATCTGGCGCGCGGATTTGGATCGCGTCGACGGCTTCGATGCCGGGTTCAGCGGCTGGGGCAAGGAAGATTCCGACATCATCGTCCGCCTGCTGCACGCGGGCATACGGCGCAAGGACGGCGTGTTTGCGACTGCTGTCGTGCATTTGTGGCATAGGGAAGCCGACCGGTCGCGCCTGCAAGAAAATGAGCGCAAGCTTGACGATGTCGTGCGCGGCGATGCCGTGCGTGCGCAACGCGGTCTTTCGGCATTGCGCGCCGATGCCAAAAGCGCGTCAGCCGTGGCGACTAGCCGATGAGTCCGTCGCCGACCATTTTTGGATTTGACCGGAAGCAGCTCGAGCTTAATTCCGACTGTGCGGCGGTGGCGGTCGCGATCTCGCTGCCGTGGTCGACATCGGCCACTGTAATTCTGGTCGGGCTCTGGCTGTACGCTCTTTTGGCCACGCTCTATTTTCCCGGCATCCGCCGCGAGCTGGCGACGGCGGCCGGCGGATTGCCGGCGCTGCTGTTCGCGCTCGGCGCACTCGGCATGTTGTGGGCCGACGTAACGTGGAGCGAGCGCCTGCGAGGTCTCGATTCATTTTTCAAAATACTGATGATTCCGCTGCTGCTTTACCAGTTCCGGCGCTCCGGGCGCGGTCATTGGGTGCTCGCTGCTTATCTCATTTCGTGCACGTTGCTTCTGGCGCTGTCGTTCACGATGGTGTTTAGCCCGCAGATCGCAGCGCTGCGTTTTCTCATAACGCATGACTTCGCGGTACCGACAAAAAATGCCGCCACGCAGAGCGGTGAGTTCATCACCTGTGCTTTCGTGCTCGCGTTTATCGCCATCGAGATGTTCAGGGCAGGCCGCCGGAAAGCGGCTGTTTGCGCGCTGGCCCTCGCACTCGGATTTCTCGCCAATGTATTTTATATTGCGGCCTCCCGTACGGGGCTGATCGTGATCGCGGTGTTGTTGCCGCTGCTGGCGTGCAAGCGTTTCACGGTCAAGGGTGCGCTCGTCTTGCTCGCTGCTGGTGCTGTATTGTTTGCCGGCGCATGGACATCGTCACGATATTTGCAAGATCGAACGACGGCGGTGTTGGAGGAAATACAGATTTATCGTTCCGAAAATATTCGCACATCGTCAGGCGAGCGGATTGAATTTGCGAAAAAGTCGATGGATTTCATCAAGCAAGCGCCGGTTATTGGCAACGGCACCGGCTCGATCGGCGAGTTGTTCCGCCGCGCAGCGGCTGGAGAATCCGGTGCGGCGGCATTGGCGACGGCCAATCCGCACAATCAGACCTTCGCAGTCGGCATCCAGCTTGGGATCATCGGTATTGCGGTGCTGTGGGCGATGTGGATAGCGCACCTGCTCTTGTTCCGCGGCGTAAGTTTACCGGCATGGGTCGGACTCGTTGTCGTTGTGCAAAATATCGTGGGCTCGATTTTCAACTCGCATTTGTTCGATTTCACGCAAGGCTGGGTTTACGTCTTTGGCGTCGGCGTTGCGGGCGGAATGGTTCTCCGGGCGCGTGAGACGAAACCGGCGCCATCGCAATGAGCCGCGTTGATCTCCCTGAACGCCCGCGCATCCTGGTCGTCGCGCTGCGGCGGCTGGGCGACGTGCTGTTGACGACGCCGCTGATCCGCAGCCTGCGGCGCGCCTGGCCGCAGGCCACGATTGACGCGCTGGTCTTCGCCGACACCGCCAGCATCCTGCAAGGCAACCCCGATCTCAACAGCGTGATCACCATGCCGCCGTCACCGACATCGATGCAGAGTCTCGATCTCGCGCGGCGACTGTGGGCGCGCTACGCGCTTTCGGTCTCGACGCAGGCCGGAGACCGTCCGACATTTTTCGCGCGTGCCGCGGGCCGCATTGCCATTGCGCCGGTCGAGGACAAGTTCAACGGTTACATCAAGCGTCTTTTACTATCCCGCAGCGTATCGGTGACTTCCGGCGTGCATCGCGTGGAGGAAAATTTGCGGCTGGCCGATGCGCTTGGCATTGCGCGCGTGCCCGAACTCGTTGCGCCACAGGCCGCCGCCGGGCCTGAGCTGATCGTCGATGAGCCTTACGCGGTGATCCATGCAACGCCGATGTTCCGCTACAAACAATGGACACAAGCGGGCTGGCGCGAGCTGGCCGCAGCCCTCATCAAGCGCGGCCTTTCCGTCGTTGCGACCGGCGGCCCGGCTTCGAGCGAGCGCAGCTATCTCGACGAGCTCTGGAATAAAGATGCGCCGCCGGTGCGCCGGCTGGATGGGCGGCTGAGCTGGCCGCAACTGGCCGGACTGCTCGCCAAGGCGAAAATTTATGTCGGTCCGGATACGTCGGTGACGCATCTCGCGGCGGCTGCTGGCTGCCCGACCATCGCGCTGTTCGGGCCGAGCGATCCGCGCTGGTGGGGGCCGTGGCCGGTCGGCGGGTTGCGCGAACCGTGGGCGGCGACCGGCGAAATTCAGCTGCGCGGAAATGTCTGGCTGGTGCAGAGCGCTTTTCCCTGTACGCCCTGCCAGCTGGAAGGTTGCGAGCGGCGGCTTGAGAGCTACAGCGCGTGTCTCGACGAACTTTCGCCGCGGCATGTGATCGCGGTCGCCGAGCGGGCACTGGCGGCGGTACCGGCGAAAAGTTGACCGTTACGGATGGGGGGAGGACCGCGCCATGGCCATCAGTCCGGCGCGCGTTTCAACTTTTGGACGCCAGCCGGCGGCGATCAGTTTGCGCGGATCGGCAATAAGATTGCCGCCGAGTCGTTGCCATACATCTTTGCGGCCCAACAGCGACAGGGCGATTTCGAATAATTTAGGCGGGACGGACAGCAAGCGGGGCGGGCGGTCTAATGCCTGACGCAATGCCGCTACGATTTCCGCCAGCGTGAGCGCGGCAGGGTCGGCAAGCACATAAGTCTCGTTGCGGGTGGATGGCGTTTCCATCGCGAAGGCGATTGCGGCGACGAGATTGCCGAGGGCGAGCCACGAGCGGCGGTTATCGAACGCGCCGAAGGGGAGCGGCCACGGCGACGCAGCGAGACGCATGAGGCTCGCCAGATTTCCCTTCACGCCATCGCCGCAAACCAGAACGGGGCGGAAGATCGTGAACGGTATTCCGGCGGAACGCACGGCGTCTTCGGCGGCGAGCTTGGAGCGGCCATAAGCGTCCGTCGGTTGTGGCGCGCTGGCTTCGGTAATGATGCCTTCGGCGGCAGGGCCGGTTTGCGCGCGGATCGAAGAGATAAAGACGAAATGCTTCACGCCGGAACTGGTAGCGGCTTGCGCAAGTCCGGCGGTCGCTGTGCGATTGACGCGGTCGTAGATAGCTTCCGCGATGCCGGGGCCTGCGTGAGCGATACCGGCGAGATGCACGACGACGTCGATATCCGTCATCATCGCGCGCGCATCGAATGTTTCACGAAAATCCGGCGAGCGTACAATTTCGACGCTGGATGGGAACGAAACCGCCTCGCGTGTCAGTGCGCGCACCTTATGTCCGCTTTGCGCGAGCGCCGCGGCCAGCGGACGGCCGATGAAACCCGATGCCCCGGTGACGAGGACGCGCGTCAATGTTTGCTCCGGCTAAAGCTCCAGAGCAGCGCGCCGACCAGCGCTGCGCCCGCGATCAGCGCGCCGATGTGCAGCCACATCACAGGACGCGATAGCGTCAGCATCGCGAGCGCCACGAGCGCGGCGTTCACCGCGAAGACGCGGGCGATGATTCCATAAACCGGAAAACCGGCATCCATCGCGCGCTGATAAAAATGCGAACGGTGCGCGCGCAAGACCTGCTCGCCTTTCGCCAGACGGCGGAGCATCGTGACGGTTGCGTCGGCGAGATAATAGAGCGGCAGCAGCAGCGCCGCCGCGATGTGGCCCCCGCCTGCCAGCAGGACGAGCAGCCAGCCAAGCAACAGTCCGATCGGGAGGCTGCCGACATCGCCGAGAAAAAGCTTTGCTACCGGCCGGTTGAACGGCGCAAAGCCGAGCATGGCGCCGCCCAGCGCGAGCGCGGCCACGGTGGCATCGGAAGGCAGCGCGCCCATCAAGCCTGCGAGCACGAGCCCGGCGCTGACCGGCACGGTTTCAGCGACTGTCATCCAGTCGATGCCATCCATGAAATTGACGAGGTTCACGAACCACAGGCCGCTTAGCAGAAGCAACGCGCGCTCGATCCACCAGGGCATCACGTGGAAAATGCGAAGCTCCGGCGGCAGCGCGGCAATGACCACGCCGACGGCGATGGCTTGCAGCAGTAGGCGGGGAATGACCTCCAGCGCATAGATGTCGTCGGTGACACCGACGATGGCAAGGCCGGCGGCGGCGGCCAGCACGACGGCAAGCCGCGCGGGGTCGCCACCCGAGGGCGCAAGAACAATTGCGGCTGTTATCACAACTATGGCGGCCGCCATCACCGCGATGCCGCCGCCTTGCGGCGTCGGTTCGCGATGTGAAGAGCGCCGGTTCGGGCGCGCTAGCGCATAGCGTTTCAACCATGGCTGCAGCAGCACGATCAAAACCGCGCACAGTACGGCTGCCGCTATTACGACCCACAATCCCGCAATGCCTCCGATCGATCCGAAATTCATTACTCGCTTCCGTTTTTCATCTCGCGTGCGCCAGCAGCCGATCGTAAAGCGCGACCGTCTGGCGTCCAATGACATCGGCCCCAAATTTTTCGACTACGAGGCTGCGTGCGGCGGCGCCGTAATGCGCGCGCAGCTTCGGGGATGCCGCTAGCGTCGCGATCGCGTCTGCAAGCGCTGCAGCGTCGTCCACCGGCACCAGCAGCCCCGTTGTGCCGGGCAGGACGACTTCGCGGCAGCCGGGAACGTCGGCAGCGATCATGGCCCGGCCGCAGGCCGCGGCTTCCAGCAGCGCTTTCGGCAAGCCTTCGCGGCGCGAGGGCAGCACCGCGATGTGCGCGCTCGCCCAAACTTTCGTAATCGGCTCAACGTGGCCAAGCATCGAGATGCCGTCTTCGCGGCCCCAATCGGCGATTTCCTTCTCGCTGATCGAAGCGGGATTGGCCGCGTCCGGCGTGCCGGCAAGACGCAGTTCGATTTTCATTCCGCGTGTTCGCAACAACCGGTGCGCCTCGACCAGCGCGCGGACGCCTTTGTCTTCGAGCAGCCGCCCGACATAAGCCGCAACGGGCGGGCCGTCCGGCTCAGGCAATGGCTGCAACGTCTTGGTATCGACGCCTGAGCCGGGGATCAGCGCGATATGACTTTCGGGAATTCCCAGCGCGAGAAGCGTTTCGCGGTCGTCGGGGTTTTGCACCAGCGCGGCGCTGTTGTTGCGGGTGAAAAGAATCCGAAGCAGGCCCCCGGCGAAAAATCGCAACAGGCGAGCTTTCAAATCCTTGGCGATGAAGGTGTAACCGAAGCCCGTCATTGCATTCACGAGCGCCACTCGTTTCCCGAGCGCGGCCAGCGATCCGAAAACGGAAGCCTGCAAAGCAACGTGATGGCAAATCGCCGGTGAAATGGCGCGGTGGATGCGGCGCAACGCCGCGACTGTGCGCAGCGCGGCGAGCGGCGAGAGCGTCCCGCGCGCGAACGGAATGGGATGGAGCGTGAAACCTTCGGCTTCTATCGCCGCCCCGCCTTGCGCGACCCGCGCCGCCACGTGCACCTCGAAGCCTGCGCCGCGCGCCGCGCGCGCCATCGGCAGGCGGTGCGAGAGAAAATACCAGTCTTCGGAGACGACATAGAGGAGGCGGCGCGGCATGCTTTCTCGTGGCACGGCTACACCTCGACCACAATGGTCTTCAACGCGGGCGGCTTAAGGCTCACGCCGCGTATTTATCGCCCTTGATGGACGGCAGCTTGACCACGACGGTGGTGACGTCGGTGATCGCCTTAAACGGCGTGACTTCACCCGGAGCGAGCTTGACGATTTCGCCGGCGTTGATGCGGTGCCCGCACATTTCGACCGCGCCGTCGAGCACCAGCGTGATTTCGGTGGCGACTTTATGAAAATGCGCGGCCTCGGTATCGCCGGCCTTGTAACGCTTGACCGCGACTTCCGCTTCGGACGAAGAAAAGACGCTGGGTTTGAAATCGCCGACGAACCAGCCCTTGGTCATGTCGGCAAGCTTAAACAGTTCCAACTTTCGTCCCCCGCAGGTGTTGAAGATATTTTTCCAGATCCTCGGGGACACCCAGGCCGTGCATCGCGGTGCGCGGAATTTCGTAAACCCCGATCTTGAGGCCCTGCGCGATCATGTAGTTGTAAACGGGGCAGGTGTAGAACTCGTTATTGACGCGGTCGTTGTGCGCGATCATGTCCATCGCGGCGTCGAGGAAGTAGCCGCCTTTGGCGAAGAAGTAAATTCCGACCGTGGCCAGATCGGAGATCGCGACCTTCTCCTTGGTCTCGGCGACGAGACCGGCGGCGTTCGTGCGCGCATAGGACCACTTCGGGCTGCGGCCGGGCTCGCGGAAAACAAGAATGGAGCCATCGAGATTGCGGTTGAAGCAGTCGTCGATAAATTCCTTGCAGTCGAAATCGACAATCTGATCGCAGTTGGCGATAAGCAGCGGCGCGTTACGTTCAATCTCGCGCTGCGCCAGCAGCACAGTGCAGGCCGTGCCTTCTGTCGTCTGATCGACGCTGACCATACGGATGCGGCTCGCCTCGTTGGTCAGGGTTTCGACCAGCTTGGGCTCGGCGCGAAGATGTTCGCCGCGCGCGACCAGCACGGTGTTGAAATTGGTGAAATTGAGATTTTCGAGCACGCGCCGGATCATC
The DNA here is from genome assembly GCA_945907045.1 of Rhizobium sp. Q54. Classification (GTDB taxonomy): domain Bacteria; phylum Pseudomonadota; class Alphaproteobacteria; order Rhizobiales; family Xanthobacteraceae; genus Pseudolabrys. The sequence goes on from CAMDSH010000002.1 coordinate 23,954, forward strand.
GGCTTGCCGGCGACATCGATGAACGGCTTTGGATGCTTGTAGCCCGCGCGAGCGAAGCGCTGGCCTTCGCCGGCCATCGGCACGACGAGAACGGGGCGTGCCGCCGGCGGCGGTCCGGCGGCGCGGTCGGCGAACAGCGTTTCTTCGTACTCGACGATTTTCTGCGGGCTGTAGAGCGGATGATAGGCACTCGGCGGGATTTGATGGTGTCCGAGATTTTTGCCCGCGAGGATCATCTCGTTGAGCGCCTGCGAGATGAAGAACGAGCCCTGATAAGGATTGTCGTTGAGCAGCACGCGTTTCGCGCTTTCGATGAAATCGCTGCCGCGGCGGAAATAGTAAAACCCCGCGATGCCGAGGCGGCTGATGACCTGCTTTTCTTCCGTCGCGATGATCCGCGCGTTTTCGTCGATACGAATGTAGGAGAAGCGCGGGTGCGTGGAGTCGAAGGTAATCACCGCGCCATCGAGCCGCCGGGCGCGGAAATCCGCGACGATCTCCTCAAGATTCGGAAGGATGACCTGATCGCTGTTGGAGATCACCAGTTCTTCATCCGGGTCGATATGATCGATCGCCATCAAACAGGAGCAGACCGCGCCTTGCGTCGGCGCTTTCAGCCGTACGACTGCCATGCCGCGCCCTTGCGTGATGACTTTCAGCACGTTGTCGAGGCTGAACAGGCGGCAATCTTCGTTCTGCACGACGAAGGTAAACCGGGCATCCGCGCCGGCGCTCATCAAACGTTTTAGCGTGTGCTCGATCAGCGGCGAGCCGGCGATGTCGATCAGCGGTTTTGGAAAAATATACTCCCCTTCGGGGAAGTATTTGTCGCGGCCCGCGATGGGAACGAGGATGTTCAACGCACCATCTCCCGCTCGACCAGTTTCAGCCGCTCGGCGATGCGCTCGTAAGTCGCGTCGTTCGGATCGGCGACAACGAGAACCTCGACGCCGGCGGAATTCGCCGACGCGATGCCATTGGCGTTGTCCTCTATCGCAAGGCATTCGTGCGGCGCAAGCCCCATGCGGCGCGCGGCCTCGATGTAAATGTCGGGCGACGGTTTCGGATTGACGATATCTTCGTTCGACAATGTGAATTCAAAAAAATCGCCGATGCTGGCGGAGCGCGTCATCTCGTTGACGGAGTCGCGCACCGAATTGGAGCAGAGCGCCAGCCGGAATCCTTCGCGCTTCAATCGCGAGAGCATATAGCGATGATGGAAGACGGGGCGGCAATGCGTGCTGATTTTGCTTTGCGTGTGCTTTTGTTTGAGATCGTGGATTAGGTCATGCAGGCCGGCGGGCAGGCCGAGCGTTTCCGAGAGGATCACGAGTTTTTGCCGCGTCGACAATCCATCGAAGGTGGCGAGATGTGCGTCGCGGCTGATCGGCATTCCGAACGGCGCGAGCGCGGCGTTGAGCGCTTCGAAATGCAGGTCCCTGGCGTCGATCAACACGCCGTCCATGTCGAAGAAAATCGCTTTAATCTTCGCCATCAAAGTAGGTCCTGGCTTCGGCGGGATGGTCGGTGCAGATCATGAGTTGATCCGCCCGGCCTTGGCTACGCAGGCCGTTTGCGGCCTCTCGCCAGTTCTTCCACGCGATCGACTTATCCCGTCCGTGTAATTCCGGCGACACCAGCGCTACCCGGCGTCCAGCGTCGATATGCTTAAGAATCGTGCCCTTGTTTATCCAGTCCTGGAAGAAGCAATCAAGCCAAACTCCCGCAGCCTGGTTAACGTAGGCGGGGGCCGGTTCCAGCTCGCTTTCGCGCGTAAAACAGGGCATTTCCAGCTGAAAATAGCCCAGAGCGTCCGGAACGGCCATATCGAACAGGAAGTATTTCTCCGGCCCGATATGCCGGTCGGCCAAGGCTTTTTGGACTTTTTCCTGCAATCCGTCCGATTTTACGTTGAGCGCCAGCGTATGGGCCGATCCAGTTTCCACATACATATCCAGGAATTGTTCGAGCGCCGGGGCGGTCCCCGTTGGCGGGTCGTGGCTGATGACGACGCGGCCATCGTGGTCGCGCAAGTCGGTTTCGATGCCGAAACCTTGCGTCAGCGCCTCACGCAGCGCGCCAAGACTGTTTTTCTCGGCGGCCGTGCGCCAAAGCCCGCGATGCGCCAGGACGATCATGAACTATCTCTCGACTATTTCTTGCGGATGAGAAACGAACCGAGTGCGAGATTTTTCAGTCCGGATTTTTTTAGCGTGAACAGCGCCTGCTCCGGCGTCGCCACCAGCGGATAGCCATGCAGATTCAGGCTGGTATTGAGTACGGCGCCGACGCCCGTGATCTCGCTAAAATGCTGGATCAGGGAATAATATTTCGGATTGGCCTCGCGCCGCAGCACTTGCGGGCGGACGCTAAAATCGCCGGAATGCATGACCGCGCGCAAGGCCGTCACCGCTTCGGGTTTTATTTCAAACGCCGTGATCATGTAAGCCGCATCGGTTTTCGCCGGATCGTAGCCTTGCAGATAGCGGTCTGCGAAGGTGTCGAGGATCGTCGGTGCGAACGGCATCCAAAAGTCGCGTGACTTGATCTGATCGTTGACCGTGTAAAAGGATTCCATCTGCGAAGGATGCGCAAGTATAGCGCGGTTGCCCAGCGAGCGCGCGCCCCATTCGCCGCGCCCGGCGAAACGGGCAACCACTTCGCCCGCCGCGATCATTTCCGCAAGCTTCCGTTCGATATCGGGGGTGCGTTCGACATCGTAATCCTTGCCGGCATCGTTGCTATTGAGGAAAGTTTCGATCTGCGCGTCGGAATAGTTGTTGCCGAGATAGAGATTTGGCAGTGGCTGCGTGTGCAGTTCATTGCGCGCGGCGAAATCGTATAGCGCGCCGATAGGGAGGGACTCATCGCCGCATGAGGGGAGAAAATCGGCGTGCGTAACTTCGGGGAGTTCCTGAATCCGCTTGTTCAGTTTCACGTTCATGAACACGCCGCCGCCGGTACAGATATTGCCGATCCCGGTCTGGCGTATCGCGGCCCGCACCCAGGCGATTACCATGTCCTCGATCAGTTGTTGCGCGGCGGCCGCGATGTTGTCGAAGCGCTCGCCGACCGCGTTCTCGACGAGATGGTCATAAAAATGGGCGGTATTGATTGACGATTTGAACGTTAGCGGGTTCGCGGCGTCGAGCCAGATCGCGGGCGCGAAAACGCGTTCATAGACGTCGCGGAAATATTGCTTGGCGTAAGGCGCAAGGCCCATCACCTTGTATTCGTGCTCCAGCATTTTCATCCCGAGGAAACGCGTGGTGGCGGAATAAATCCATCCCAGCGAATGTTCGGCCGGAGACGATGCCAGCCGTCGCCAGTTTCCCAGTGCGTCCACTGCCGTCACCGTAGAGCTGATGCCGTCGCCTTCGCCGTCCAGCGTGAACACGAGAACGGGGCCGGGCGCCGAACGGTGCGCCGCGTGATACGCCGCGCGCGCGTGACAAAGATGATGTTCGACGCGCTGCAGTGGTTTGCTGTCGAGTTTGGCGACCTTGAGGCAATCGGCGAGGTAGCGCTCGCCCGCAATTTTCTGCCGCTGCCGCAGCTGCGTCCGCGCAAAGGCGAAAGGTGCGGGAAAGACTGCCCCCACACTGCGCTCCAATCGCCGCGCCAGCGCGATGACGGGTTGTGTGCTGTGCTGCCTGTTCTTGCGATCCAGCGTCGTCGCGAAAGCGTCGGGGCGATAGACGATCTTACTGGAGAGCAGAACCTGACCGACGCCGTCCAGATGCCAGCCGGCGTGCTCGCATAACGCGGCCGCGGCCTCGATGGGAAACGCGCCCGAATTTTTGACGTTGTCGATTTTTTCCTGGCTCAGGACCCCGAGGATCGTGCCGTCCTGCATGATGGCGGCGGTGGCGTTGTGGCCAAGATGCAGCGCCAAAGCCTTCATGGTGTCGGACTCAACTCGCCGCGGCCGCGCCGGACAGGCGGCGCTGAAGATTGTCCCAAACCGCCGGTCCCAGACAATGATCGGAGATGTATTTTTTCCCGGCTTCCGAGATGGCCTCAAGCCGTTCCGGGTCGGCGAGCGCGGCGTCGATCAGCACGCGGATGTTTTCGATCGTGCCGTCATGCGCGAGGTAATGCACGCCGGGGGTCAGCCCGATGCCGTCGTAGAAATGGCCCTGCTGGCCCAGCATGACGCAGCCGCACGCCATCGCCTCGAAAAAACCGATAGCGGGCAGGCCGGAGGCCTCCTCGCCGATGATTGCGAATTTATGGTCGCAATAGAAGTCGACGATATCGAAGGAAAAATATTCCGTTTGCGCGATATCGAGACCGAAAAATGAAAACAGCTTCGCCATCAATTCGCTGCTGCTGCTTTTTTCGCGATAGAATGAAACCCGGATGTCGAACCGGCCGGCAAGTTCGTTGCGGTGCTGAAACAACAGCTTTCGGATGGGATGATAAGTGTCCAGGCCGAAGAAGTTGATGAACTCGTCGTAATAGCTGCGCGGTTTTTCATCCAAGAGATTGTGAAATGAGCCGGTGGCCGCGCAAATCCCGGCGCGCACAGCGAGGGATTTCACGGTCGCGAAACGTTCGCTCACTGCGAAAGGCACGACGCAGAGCGGCTGGTTCGGAAAATAATGTTTGTAATAAGGGTTGCTGGTCATGTCGGCTTCGGCAACGAGCGTCACGCCACGCAGCGAGGAAATGTTGCGCGCTTTTTCTCCGGTCCTGATGAAGTAGTGGCTGAGATTGACGAGTTTTAGCGGGAACGCGTCGATCGCCTGTTTTCTTTGGGCGAACGCGCCGACGCAGTTTTTGTAGGAGAAAACATAAAGCGCATCGCGCCCGGTGATGGTCTCCGGCGACCAGTGGACCGCCACTTTCCCCTTAAGGCCGTTGATGGCGATCCAGACCGGAATCTCGATTTTAAGAACGAGCAGCCGGAGGAAGCGCGGCAGCATCGTGAACCAATCCTGGCCGCAGAGGGACGACAACGTGCCGTCGATCAGAATATCGACGCGCTGACCGTGCTTACCCGGTTCGTCGATGAGATAAGCGTATTTCCGCAATCCCCGCCGGCGCGCGAGCCAAAAGGAGACCGGCGTTTTGACGAAATCGTCGGCGTGCGGATTTAATAGCGTGATACGGCGCGGTTCAGTCATGGGGCCGGAACAGCGCGTAAAGTTTTCCCATTATTGAGTACACGAGCGCTTTCGCGCGTAACGCTGCTCGTTGATGTGGGACCATGTCGTCGCCGCATATGGCTATAAACCGAAGATGTCCGATCGCCAGCAATTGCGCGCGCCGCATGAGGCCAGCCGGGCGGGAAAGACGATCCCGGCGCGCACGGTTGTAGCGCCGCGCCACGATAGTGGAAAGTAGCGCGGGGCCATATTTTTTGATCAGTTTGACGCATCCAAGCCCTTCATAGCCGCGCAGGTCGGCATCGAACGGCGCGTTCGCGTCGATTCGCTTATTGATGGCGACGAGCGCTTCGCCATAAGACGTGTGCGCGATGTAGCGTTGCAAATCGATGCTCTGCGGCTCGTCGAAGGCTCGCCCGACAAAGGCGTTGGCCTCGTTCATGCACCGGAAGAACACCACCGGAGCATCGCGATTTCCTATCAGGCATAATTGCACCGGATAGCCGGTTCGCGGGATCAGTTCATCGTCGGAATCGAGAAAAATAACCCAGTCGGCATCGGCTTTTTCAAAGGCGGCATTCTTCGCGCCGGTGACACCGTGATTGTCCTCGATCCGGACGAAGGTCAGCAGTCCGCTTGCGAGCTGTTCGGAAAACAGCCGCCGTATTTTCACATCGGTGTTGTCGGTTGAGCCGTCATCGACAAGCACGACGCGGGCCTGCGCCGTAATCGCGAACGCAAGCGCCGACCGCAGGGCTTTTTCGACGATGTCGCCGCGATTGTAGGTCGTTATGGCAACGGTGATCACAAAAGTCCTCAGTCCTGCGGTCGTGTAAATCTCATGGGAAAGGCTGGAGAGTCTGTCAACTCTCGACCCTGCTGCGCGCTAGTAACTCTTGGGCCATTGAGAACTTGACCGGGGCGCGATTTGCCAACAAAGCTCACCACCCAAGGGCTTGCGGCAGCCAATTTGCCGCAAAAACTTTGCCGTTAGACGGCAGGCTGGAGAGGTCGCCGCGTGGATAAATTACTGAGCATTTATGTGTCGTCGTTCGACGACTACGCCGATATTTGGAAGCCTTTCTTCACGAGGTTTTTCAAATATTGGCCGGATTGTCCTTATCCGGTCCATCTTGGCGCCGTCAGAAAATCCTATGACGATGCCCGTGTACAGGCGCTGCATTCCGAAGATCACAAGAACTGGTCGTCGCGCGCACTGACGCATCTGCAGCAGCTCGACAGCAAATATGTGTTGATGATGCTGGAAGACTACATGCTCGACCGCGTGGTGGAAAACGGCGAAATCGAAAAAATCGTCACACTGATGGAAATTTACGATCTGCATGCCGTCCGGCTTTATCCAGAACCGCGGCCGGCCATCGCCATGCCGGGCGTGCCGACGCTTGGGTTTCAGGGGCTTGGACAACTCAACCGCACCAGTACGCACGCCACCATTTGGCGGCGGCAATCGCTGATCGAACTGATCCGCCCCGGCGAAAGCCTGTGGGAATTTGAGATCAACGCGTCGATCCGTTCCAATCGTTTTCCTGGCGGCATCTGCGGATGCTGGAAGCCGGCCTTGCACTATGTGATGGCGATCGGAAAAGGCCGCTGGTTCCGGCGTGCGCTGCGCTCCCTCGCGCGCGACGATATTCATCCGGATTTGTCGGTTCGCCGTGTGCAAACGCATGGCGAGGAATTCTTCGCCTGTATGGAAAGCATCGCGGGCGCGGTCGTCCGTGCATTCCTGCCGTTGCGAGGGCGTCAGCGGCTGCAAAAGAAAATAAATCCGGGCGCTTATCGCCACTAATTCAGGCTGAGCGCTCTCACCGGGGATGACGGCTTGCTGGTCCGCAACTCATTGGCTCATCTTGCTGCGCGTGTGACCTCGCTGGCCGCGGGCCTGGTGACCATTCCGCTCGTCACCATGACGCTGGGCACCGAGGCGCTGGGTTTGGCGGGCGCTTACGCGACCTTGCAGGCGATGGTCGGGCTGTTCGATCTCGGCGTGCCGACGGCGGCCAGCCGCGAACTGGCGGTGCTGATCGGACGGCGCGCTTCCCCGCGCACGCAGGCACTGCTGGTCCGCTCGCTGGAATTTCTATTTTGGGCAATGGCAGCGGCGTTCTGCCTGATCGGATTCGTGTTCGCAGGCGCGCTGGCGGAATCCTGGTTCAACGTTCAGGTTATTTCGCGCGAGGTCGTGTACACCTCGCTGCTGCTGATTATTGCGGGCGTGGCGGCGCGTTTTCCGGTCGCGTTTTATTCCAATATTTTTTTTGCGCTCGGCCGGCACATTTATCCAAACGTGGTTTTGTCGATTTCGTCGGTTGCGCGGGCGGTGGTTGCTATTATCGCGCTGGTCAAATTCGACGTGGGTCTTGTCGGGTTTTTCGTTATCCAGCTGTTGTTCAATGCGGCGGAAGCTGCGCTGCTGGTGTTCGGCGTCTGGTGGTCGAGCAAATTCAAATTTCTTGCGCCACGGTTGCAGCCGCTGCGCCGCGTTGCAAGGCAAGCCGGAATATTGACCGTCATCGCGCTCACCGCCGTGGCTTTGTCGCAAGTCGACAAGATCGTGCTGTCGCGGATCTTGACGCTCGGCGATTTTGGCGTTTACAGCGCGGCCTATACGCTTGCGAGTGGTTTGCTGGCGCTGGCCTATCCGGTCGGCAACGCTATTTTCCCGGAACTCAATCAAAGCCTCGACCGGGGCAGGTCTGACGCCGCGGCAAGACTGGTTCGCCTTGGTACGGAGATGACCATCCTCATCGTCGTCCCGCTCGGCGCCACGATTGCCATGCAGGCTGAACCTGCGCTCGACATTCTTTTTTTGGTGAAAAAATTTCCGCCCGAGCTCGCGATAATCCTGCCGCTGATGATGCTGGGCGGCATCGCGCAAGCGTTCGTGACACTGCCGCATCTGTTTCAGGTGGCGGCGGGACGTGCACAAACCGTGCTGTGGATCAACGCGGCGTTTCTGCTTCCCTACATCCTGCTGGTCGTTGTTTTGACTCAAGCATGGGGCATCTGGGGCGCGGCGGCTGCTTTCGCGGCCTTCAACATCGCACGGCTCCTGTTGCACTGGGCGCTGCTGCTCATGGATAAATATGCAGGAAATCTCTGGCGTGCGGTTCCGATATCGGTGGTTGCAATTAACGCCGTTTGTTTTGTGCTCGCCTGGACGGCCGCGATGCTGCCGGGCGCGAAATTGAGCAAGATGATATTAGCTGCCGTGACGGCAGCCATCATCACGCTCGTTGTTGCGATGTGCCTTCCGGCATCGCGGGAGAAAATTCTAGCAAAGCTGCAAACCGGATCAGCGCCGGCAGCCAGATCCAGAAAATCACGTAAGTAATCAGCGGATAAGTCGTGAAAGCGAACGCGAGCGCAGCAAGAACAAAAAGCTTGTCTCGCGGTTTAAGTCCTCGCAGCGCTAACCCCAGACTCAGGAACAGTGCGAGCAGACCGGCTGCGCCAAACGACTTGAACAGAAAATGCAGGCCGTTGGCGGGCAGGCAATTGAGGAAATGCGCGGTCGTTAAACCTTCGCCGAAAATCCAGCTGGCGATCCGCCGGGGAGCGCCGGTATTGTCCGCCGTAATTTTCGGAGCGCCGGCTTCGTTCATATCGCAGCTGTTCTGAATGTACCGCTCGCGAAAACTGCCATCGTTGGCGATGTCGAGAATGCGAGAATAAAGCGACGGTATTTCCTGCCCCGACGTTCTGGTGGTCCAGATGTAGACATTGAGTATTGCAAAGGCGCCGAGCGTTATCGCGCATGCCATGCTGATAAATCTTTTGAGCGAGGCTGCGTTGCGAAATTCGTTGAGAAACAACAGCGTGATGGCCGCGCCGGCGCCCCATAACGATTCCGATAGCATCATGGTAGTCGCGGCGAATAATACCAGCACGCGATTTGACCGGTGCAAGATCGAGAGCGCGGTCAGCACAAAAACGTTGAGGCAATAACTATTGGCCTCCTGCATCAGGCCCGTGCCTTTGACGGCGACGCCTGAGCTCAAGTACCGGGATATCTGGTCGTAAGAATGAAAATAGATCGCGGCGTCGAATACGCGATACCCAACCATCTGAATCAGAAAAAATCCGACATGAAGGACAACGAGCCATTTGTAGACTCGCGCGGACCATAGCCAATCGTTTCGGCCGATAAGGTGCAGGCCGACAAGGCTCAATGCGATGATGGCAATCGAGGAGCGGTGCTGATGGAGCGCATAACCGAACGCGGCATAAGCGATGATGATCGCGAACAGCGGAATATAAATTTTTCTCTGCTTGAGCCAGCCGCGGCCGCTCTCCGGCGAAAGCAAAAAATATCCGAGCAGCAGCGCGAGCGACGCGACATCGAAAATGCGCACCTCGGAAAAGCGGAAATCCCAAAGGCTGGCGCTCGCAGCGGCGGCGGCGAACAGGATCGCGGCCCAGCGATCTCTCGTTTCATGCAGCAGTGCGTGCATCCGGCCGAATCCGATTTTGCTTTGAAACAACCTAGCGTTTGGCCGGAATGACGGACTGCTCCGCAATCCCCGCCTTACCAAGCCACCAGTCGAGACCCCCGGTTATTATCCCCTTGATGCGTAGGGCGCTCAATTTGCCGGTCCAGCGCGGAAACCGGCGCTGCACCAGCGCAACGCCTTCCTGTTGTACCCAAGTCGCGACGGCCATGGACGTCAGCAGCCAGGTGACCAGATGATATCGTGGATTGGGATAAATTAAGAGCGCGACGGCGTGCCCGCTTAAAGTAGCCCAGGTGGTCAGCCGCAGCCAATTGTCGTAGAGCGCCGACAGCGCCACTCTGATGAGGATGACGACGGCCGCTGCGTGAACCGGAATCAATGCGGACAGTTCCAGCGGGCCCGTCAGCCAGTTTTCGATTTGGGAAAATGCGAGCGTGAAATATGCGCCGGAAAAATCAAGCCGCAGCAAATCCTGCAAGGCGAAGAGATAGCCCAGAGGCGAAATTCTGATCGGCGCGGTGCTTAAATCGGCGAAGGCGAGATAAGCGTTCGAACTGAACGGAACGAATACGCCGCCGTAATACCAATTGTGTATCGCGGCCAGCGAGACGGGCAGGAACCCTATGCACATGCCCGCAAGGTGCCGGACGTTGCGCAGGTACAGCGCGGCGATGCCCGCGCCGCCCAGCAACACGCCGGTGATGGGCGCAAGGTTCGGCCTTAGCAGCACCGCCAGAGCGAGCAGCAGCGCGCCGCAGAAGCCTTTGCCGAACGAGCGATCCGGATTTGGCTCCCTGCGTCCCACGATCAGCAGCAGGCCGGCGAGCAGCAACGTGAAAGCTGCGGGATCGGCATAGCCGCGCGAGGTGAATTTCAAATACAGGAAGAAGTTTGAACCGAAGGCAAGGCCGAGCGGGGTGAGCAGAAAAATCAGAATCAGCGCAAGCGCCCAGCGCGGTGGCAGGAAGCGGCGGAACAGCGTCATCGTGACGACGGGAAGTATCAGCAGCAGCGAAAGGTAACCGAGATTGCTTTCGCCGAAGATAATTCGCTCGAGCAGACGAAAGTAACGAAACCCCGGCACGAAATAGAAAACCTCCTCTTCGCCGCGCAGCGCCGTGAACCAGTCGCCGCGCAGCGCCGCCTGCAGCATGCGCCGCGCATAGCCCTCGTAGACCAGCCCGTCGTCGCCGCCGTCGTGATAGCGAAAGCCGCCGAGCAGGCTGGCGTCGCTTAAAATAACCACGGCCAGTGCGAGCCCTATCACGCTTGCGGGCATGACGATCTCACGCCAGCGGCAGCGTACGAGAACACCCAGCATCAACGCGATGGCGGCGAGTGAGAGCAGCGGCGTGAGCAGTTGCAGGGTTTGAATCTTGGCCGTCGGTTCAAGCTTCATCGCCAAAGAGTCAGGACGAATGGCGGAAGCGAAGATGCGCTTGCCGGCGTCTTCAGGCGCGAGTGTCCGGCAGGCCATCGTGGCGTGGCTCGTCACGGTGAAGCGTTCGCCGGAGCCTTCCCACAGCACGTCGCCGCGCCAGCACAGTTCGCTGCCAACGAACGCGGCGGGGAAGCGGTACATGGTGAACCACGGCATGGTCAGCCGCCATCGATGCAGGAACAGCCATACGCGCGGATCGCGATAGCCGCGATGCATGTCGTGACGAAGATCGTTCCAGTTGTAGCCACCGTCATTGATGAAGCCGAGGCGGTGCCAGATCGGATCCTCGAAATCGATGCCGGTGACGCGCCGGGAAAAAGGGCTGGGGTCGAACACGCTGTCGGCGGAAAAAGCAAATGTCTGGGCGGGAAAATTCTGTCCGCGCCAGCAGCCGGCGTCGCGTGGCACGCAGCGGTTTGCGAGTGGATAGGCTTTGTCGAATTCCGCGGACAGAAAATTAAAGACGTCCGGCGGCAATCCGTTCTTCAGGACATTCTCGGTGCGGTCCGGGTCGATGAGGAATGCATTGTGTCCTTCCTCGATGCGCGGTGGCGACAACGCGAATTGCGCGAGCAGGATCAGCGCGAGCGCTGCGACCACAGCAAGCCAGCGTTTGATATCAAGCGTGACGTTGCCGTAGAAAACCAGAATGGTTGCGGTGAGCAGCAGCGCGTAACCAAACAAGTGATTGACCGGCAGGCCGAAGGCAGCGACTGCAAGACCCAGCACAGCGATTCTGAGCCAAACGCTGTTCGTGCGCAGCCGAACGTCCATCATAACGAATGCCAACGTTCGGCCCAGGCGCGAACCATGAGGATATTCCACAGGCCCGTTGAATTATCTTCCGCGCCGGAAAGATGCCGCCGCCACAGAGCCTGCACGCGGTCCGCGTCGAAAAAGTCATGCTTGGCGAGCGAGGCGGGCGTCAGCAGTTCTTCGGCCCAGCCGCGCAAAGGCCCGGAGAGCCATGCGCCGAGCGGAACGGAAAAACCACGCTTCGGGCGATCGATCATGGTGCGCGGCAGGTAACGTTCCAGCACCGCTCGCAACAAAGCTTTCGGACTGCCGTCGCCGCGCTTTGTCGCCGTGGGAAGCGACCAGACGTATTCAACCAGCCGGTGGTCGAGCAAAGGTTCGCGTGCTTCAAGCGCGACGGCCATCGAGCAGCGGTCCACCTTCGCCAGGATGTCGTCTGGCAAATATGTCTGCATGTCCGCGTACTGCATGCGGGAAACCAGATCGGTGGATTCGCCGGGAGCGTGTGGAGGGGTAAGCGTCAGTGAACCAGAGGCTCCCTTGACGATACGGCCATCGTCGATCCCAACCATCGCAAGCGCAAGCGCGGCCTCATCGGAGGACGGCGCGGCAAGCGCCACTCCGAGCCGCCGGGCTTTCTCGCCGATGCGTTCGGCGCGGCCCGGATCCATGAATGCCGAGACGGTGTGGCGGAGTATGTATTCTGGCATTGCTGAAAGACCGCGCCCCAGCATCGCGCGCATCGGCTGCGGCAGGCCGCCCGCACTTTTCCAGATGCGATCGAGCAATGCATATTTTGGATAGCCCGCGAACACTTCGTCGCCGCCATCACCGGAGAGCGCAACCGTCACGTGCTCACGCGTCATGCGCGAGACGAGATAAGTGGGAAGCTGCGATGAATCCGCGAACGGCTCGTCAAACCACTCGGGGATTTGTCCGACGAGATCGAGCGCATCCTTAGGCGCAAGCACGACATCGGTGTGATCAGTGCCGAGATGGGTGGCGACCTGCCGCGCATAGCCGGATTCATCATAAGCTGCGTCGCGAAAACCGATGGTGAAGGTGCGCACTGGACGGTTCGAGACCGCCTGCATGATGGCGACAACGGTGGAGGAGTCAGCGCCGCCGGAAAGGAACGCGCCGAGAGGCACATCCGCGATCATCCGCAGGCGGATGGCATCGCGTAAAATTTCATCGACCTTATTCGTAGCCTCGGCGAAGTCGCGGCAACCGGTGTTGGCACCGCCGGCGCCGAGCTGCCAGTAGGACTTGATGATCGGCTCGCTACCTGCACGCACGCTGAGGATCGAGGCCGCCGGCAATTTGTATACGCCGCGAAAGATTGTCGCCGGCGCGGGTATGTAGCTGTAGCGCAGCACGGCGGATATCGCTTCGCGGTCGATCTCGCGGCGAAATGATGGATGCGCCATGAGCGCGCGCAATTCCGAACCGAACAGAAGGACGCCGTCCGCGATAGTCCAGTACAGTGGCTTTACGCCGAGACGATCGCGAACGAGATGGAGCGTGCGCGTCTGCCGGTCGAACAATGCGATGGCGAACATTCCGACGAAGCGCTGTACGGCTTTTTCGGGTCCCCACTGCACGCAGGCGGCGAGCATCACTTCGGTGTCGGAGGTGCCGCGAAATTTATGCCCGCTTTTTTCCAGTTCCGCGCGCAATTCCCGGAAGTTATAAACTTCGCCGTTATAACTGATGACATAACGGTCATTGGCGGAGTGCATCGGCTGCGCGCCGGTCGGCGTGAGATCAACGATGGCAAGGCGGCGGTGGCCGAGGCCGACGCCGGGTTCGGCGTCGCCCCAGCTGTCATGGCCGTCAGGTCCGCGATGGGCGATAGCGTCGACCATGCGCAGCGCGGTGGCGGCGGGATCCGAATCCCGCGGCCGCCCGGCCATCGCCATTAATCCCGCAATACCGCACATCGTTTAAGCTCTGTTGAAGTGCCTGATTTGTGCTCTCGGCCAGTGCGTGGCCGTCAATTGCATCCAAATTCTGGCTACAGTATCACATCCCGCAATGTCCACTTCTTCAGCCCCATCCGGCACCGTTGCCGCCTCATTCCGTACGGCGCTGCTGATTTTCGCCGCCTTCGTCGCCGTCAATGCGCTGATGGCGGCATTCCTCCTCGATAACGCGGCATTCAAATTCGGCGGCGATGCGGGAAGCTGGTACCAGCCGACGCTTGGGCTGCTCAAGCACGGCTGGTTCGTCGATCCGGACGATCCGGCCAAGCTGCTTACTTTCCGTCCACCGCTCTATCCACTGTTCGCGGCTTTGCTGCTGTGGCTGAGCGGCGGGGCAATGTGGACGATCGTCGTCACGCAACTGGCGCTGCTGTTCGCGACGGGGTGGATCGCGCGCGCGTTCACCGAACGCTGGTTGCCCGGCTACGGCAATCTGATGCTGGCGTTGGTGATCTTCAATCCGAACGCGCTCGGCACCGCGCATCTGTTCCAGAGCGACACGCTTTATACGTTTCTGATGACTGCGTTATTTTGGAGCCTGTTCGCGTTTGCAAAAACGCCTGCGTGGTCTTTGGCACTCGCCAGCGGCGCGTTGCTGGGCCTCTCGTTGCTGGCGCGTACGACAGGACAGTTCCTTATGTATGTCTGGCCGTTGGCGCTGCTGCTGCTCGGCATGCTGGCAGGCGGAGCGCGCATTTGGGTTCGCTCGCTGACGATGGGACTTGCAGCGACCTTGGTCGCGTTCCTGGTGATCGCGCCTTGGATGCTGCACAATCAGCGCGCGGGCGAGGGCTTCACGTTGTCGAACAATTTTCTGAAATCGTATTTTCTTTGGGACAACATTTCGTATCTTGAGAAATACAGCAAGAACATCGGACAGACTCCAGCCGAGCGGTCAGCCGAAGCCATTCGCGACCGGTTTGGCGAACAGTACGGACCCGATTTCAACCGGCTCACCGATCGCGACAAATATGCCTATCTCGCCGACAAGGGCCGCGAGCAATTCTTTTCCTATCCGGCGGGCACGTATGCGCGCGCATTCGGCTGGGCCTGGGTGCAATATTTCGGCATTGCGGGCGTCAGCAATTTCATGAATCTATTCGGCCTTGGCGAGGAAACCGCGTTTGCCAGATTCCGTCACGCGCAATACGACAATTACATCGACGCTGGGATCGATGCGTTGAAAAAAGCGTCGCCGGCTTTCCTCGCGTTGTCGGCATTTGGATTCCTGTTCGTAATCGTCCTGCGCGCGCTCGGACTGATCGGCGTGGTCACGCTGCTGCGGCGGCGGGTTTGGCCCGTTCTGCTGATTGTTGGCGCAGGGCTTGGATACTTCACGCTGATACATCTATTCGTCGCGAATTCGCGCTATCGTTTACCGATTGAACCGATACTGTTCCTGCTCGCGCTTTATGGCCTGGACGGCATCCGTAACCGACGGATAACGTCATCATCGTCATCATCATGAATATCGAACCCGATATGAGCAAAGTCACGGCGGGGCGGACCGGCAAGCCGCGCGTGCTCATTTTCATCGTCGCGTATAACGCCGAAAAGACGATCCAGGACGTCTCGCGCCGGATTCCGGCCGAATTGCAGCAATTCGACACCGAAGTCCTCATCATCGACGATGCCTCGCAGGACCAGACCTTCGAGAAGGGCGAGGAATTCCGCCGCGCCGGAAAAATCCCTTTCAAGCTCACCGTGCTGTTCAACCCGGCCAACCAGGGTTACGGCGGCAACCAGAAGATCGGGTTCCACTACGCCATCCAGAACGGATTCGACTACGTGGTGCTGCTGCACGGCGACGGGCAATACGCCCCGGAATGCCTGCCGATGCTGTTGAAGCCGTTAGTCGACGGCGAAGCGGACGCGGTGTTCGGCTCGCGCATGCTCACGCGCGATGGGGCGCTCAAAGGCGGCATGCCGCTTTATAAATTTGCCGGAAACAAGATTCTGACCGCGTATCAGAATTTCATGCTCGGTTCTCACCTGAGCGAATTTCATTCCGGCTACCGGCTCTATTCGGTGAAGGCGCTGGCGAAGATTCCGTTCAACCTCAACGCCAACGTGTTTCACTTCGATACCGAGATCATCATTCAGTTCCTGTTCGCCGGTCTGCGGATCAAGGAACTGCCGATCCCGACTTATTACGGCGATGAAATCTGCCACGTGAACGGCCTGCAATATGCGTGGGACGTGGCCGCCGCGACGTTCCTGGCGCGCTGCCAGAAATGGGGAATTTTCTACCGCCGCAATTTCGATGTCGCGCCGGACGGCTTCGGTCATTACGCGCCGAAGCTGGACTTCCCGAGTCCGCACGCCATCGCCATCGCACGCGTTAATTCCGGCGAGCGTGTGGTCGATGTCGGCTGCGCGAGCGGTTACGTCGGTGCGGCGCTCAAGAAGAAGGGCTGCACCGTCATCGGCATCGACCAGTTCGAGCCGCCGAAGGAAGTTAATCTCGACCGCTTCATCAAGCACGATCTTAATTCGGACCGCTTCCCGCTCACGCTCGACCAGACCGATACGGTGTTGCTGCTCGACGTAATCGAGCACGTGCAATCGCCTGAGAAATTCATCGAGCAGCTTTACGACGCCGCGAAAATGAACCCGAAAATCCGTTTCATCGCCAGCTCCGGCAATATCGGCTTCATGGTGGCGCGGCTGATGCTGCTGTTCGGGCAATTCAATTACGGCAAGCGCGGCATCCTCGATCTCACCCATACGCGCCTGTTCAGCTTTGCCAGCTTCCGGCGGCTGTTCGAGCAGAGCGGCTTCAAGGTGGAAAAAATCTGGGGCGTGCCCGCGCCGTTTCCGCTGGCGATGGGGGAGGGTGCCGTTCCGGCGATCTTGCTCCGCATCAACCAGCTACTCATCATGCTGTCGCGGCGGATGTTCGCCTATCAGATGGTGATGGAAGTGCGCCCGATGCCGTCGCTGGAATATCTGTTGCAGAGCGCGCACAGCGAAAGCGCCACGCGCGCCAACCGCCTGCCGCCGCAAAAAGCTTCCGAATAAACGTTTCGCTCAGGGGCGCTTGGTGAAGCGGCTGATCACGCCGTCGCTCAGCTTGGTGTAGCGTTTGAGGAACGAATAGACCCGCACCGCCTGCCGGTCGACGGTGATGAGCGCGCGCTTGATAACGCTGTCTTCCGGCCGCGCGCGGTAATTCGTCGAGGAGAGCACCTGCTTGGTGCCTTCGTCGCGGAAATAATACAGCGCGATGGATTTGCGGCTCACGTCCGGCGGGCATGTCAGCTTGGCCGGATGGCCGTGGAACGACTTCTCGCGGGTGTGGAAGATCACGCAGCGATTCAAGATGGGCGTGATCGATTTGACCGAATGGGTCATCTCGTCGTCCCACAATTCCAGATCGCCGTTCCAGTCCTTCTGCCAATCCTTGTTGAAGTAAATGAGCAGATTGATCTGCCGGCTCCAGTGATGGTTCTTGGTGTGCGAGAGAAAATCGGTGTGCACATTGAGGAATCCGCCGCGCTTGATCTCATGCATGCCGGCGCCGTCGAGATCGGGATCCGCGATCAGCCCTTTGATGCCGCTGAGTTTGCCGACGAGCGCGATGAACGGCTTGGATTGCAGGTCGGCGAACACTTTCTGGGTCACAGGTCCCATGCGCTCGATCTTGGTCATCGCCAGCTTGTCTTCGTTGTAGTGGCGGTAGCTGTTCCAGCCCTCGCCGGTGCGCGAGAATTCGGCCAGCACCTGCTCGGCGACATCCGCGGGAAGGAAGTTGTCGATCACCGTGTGCGGATAGGGCTCGGCGCGCTCGAAATCGGCATGGCGCTCAGTTGCGAGCCGTTCAAATCTGGCCAGATCGATGACGCTCATCGGTGCTCTCGTTGATGTTTGGGGCGGTCAGGCGACCGGGTCACCTTTTTCTATTCCACGCTCATCTAATGAGCAAGCCGATCCATCACCTCGGTTAACGCGTCGCGCCATGACGCAGGCGCAATGCCGAATTCCCGGTTCAGCCGCGTCAAATCCAGCACGGAATAATTCGGGCGCCGCGCCGGCGTTGGATATTGCGCGGTGGCGACCGGCTCGACGGTTTCAACCGCAAGCCGCATGCCGCGCCTGCGCGCTTCGTCGAAAATAGTGGTGGCAAAGCCGTGCCATGTCGTTTGTCCCGCGCAAGTGGCGTTCAGAACGCCACCGTGCTGGCGCAAGTATTGAGTTGGCGCATTGCCCATCTGCGTCACAATCGCCGCGACAATCGAAGCCATCGCATTCGCCGAGGTAGGGGCGCCCGTCTGGTCCACCACCACGCGCAGGATGGGCCGCTCGGCGCCCAAACGGAGCATCGTCATAAGAAAGTTCTTGCCCGCCGCGGCGTAAATCCAGGACGTGCGGACGATGAGATATTCGCCGCCGGCCGCCGCGATGGCTTGCTCGCCTTGCAGCTTCGTGCGGCCATAGGCGTTGAGCGGCATGCAGCCGTCGGTTTCGCGATAAGGCTGTTTGGCCAGACCATCGAAAACGTAATCGGTGGAAAAGTGGATGAGGCCCGCGCCTGCCGCTTTCGCCGCGGCGGCGATCAGCCCCGGCGCGATGCCGTTAATCTGCGCAGCCCGCTGGCGGTCCTGCTCGGCATCGTCAACGGCGGTATATGCGGCACAATTAATGATGAGATGCGGGCGCACGCGGTCGATGAAAGGGGCGATGGTCTCGCTTTGTTCAAGATCGAATGCTTTCCGGTCCGGCGCGACAACGTCATGGCCGGAAAGGCGGACCTTAAGCGACCCGCCGATTTGCCCCGTTGCGCCGGTGAGCAGGATGCGCATGCGCTACGCCGTCACTTGCCCGCGTAGGCGGGCAGGATTTTCGCCTCCGACAGGAGAACGCCGGCTGCGTCATTCGCCGATAATTGCGGGGCGGCGTTTAGTCCGGGCCAGACAATCCCGATGCCGGGGTCGCTCCACAGCAGCGTGCGCTCGTGCTGGGGGGCGTAATAGTCGGTGCACTTGTAACTCACGTGGGTTGCGTCGATGAGGGTCAGAAAGCCGTGAGCGAAGCCAGGTGGAATCCATATCTGGCGATGATTGTCGCCGGTGAGTTCGACGCCGGTCCAGCGGCCGAAACCGGGCGAGCCGCGCCGGATATCGACGGCGACATCGAAGATCGCGCCGCGCACCACCCGCACCAATTTGCCCTGCGGCGTGGGCTCCTGAAAATGCAGGCCGCGCAGCACGCCCTTGTTCGAGCGCGAATGGTTGTCCTGAACGAATTCGTACGGGATGCCGGCTTCGCGATAGCGGTCGCGCCGGTAGGTTTCGAGAAAAAATCCGCGATCGTCGCCGAACACTTTCGGCTCGATGACCAGCACTCCATCAAGCTCGGTCGGCGTAACGCGCATGATTATTTGCGTTCGAGCAGCGAGAGCAGATACTGGCCGTAGCTGAAATTGCTCATCGGCTCTGCCAGTCTGCGCAGGCGGGCGTCGTCGATCCAGCCCTGGCGCCAGGCGATTTCTTCCAGGCATGCGATCTTCATGCCTTGCCGGCGTTCGATTGCCGCCACGTAAGCGCCGGCATCCAGCAACGAGTCATGCGTGCCGGTATCGAGCCACGCAAAGCCGCGGCCGAGGCGCTCCACATTCAGATCGCCTTGCTGCAGATACAACCTGTTGAGGTCGGTGATTTCCAACTCGCCGCGCGGCGAGGGTTTCAACTGCCGGGCCATCGAGACGACCCGCTCGTCGTAGAAATACAATCCGGTCACCGCCCAGTTCGATTTCGGCGCTTTCGGTTTTTCCTCGATGCTCAGGGCTTTGCCGTTCGTTCCGAGTTCGACCACGCCGTAGGATTGCGGATCTTTGACCTGATAGGCGAACACCGTTGCGCCCTTTGCGCGCTCACCGGCGCCAACCAGACTTTCGGTCAGCCCGTGGCCGTAGAAAATGTTGTCACCGAGGACCAGCGCCGCCGGCGCGCCGGTCAAAAACTTCTCGCCAATGATGAATGCCTGCGCGAGGCCGTCGGGGGAGGGTTGTTCGGCATAGGAAATGCGCAGGCCGAAGTCGCCGCCGTCCGCCAGCAATTCGCGAAAACGCGGTACATCGTGCGGCGTCGAGATGATGAGCACATCGCGGATGCCGGCGAGCATCAGGACCGACAGCGGATAATAAATCATCGGCTTGTCGTAGACCGGCAACAACTGCTTGGAAGTCGCGCGCGTGACGGGGTAAAGCCGCGTGCCTTTGCCGCCTGCCAGAACAATTCCCTTGCGGGTCATTTTGCCGCCCTCATCCCGCGCGCCCCAAGCCTGCGCGCGCTACCCGGTAACCGCCGCTTTTGATGCGTTCGCACCAGCTAAGGTTTTCAAGATACCACGTAACGGTCTGCGCCAGCCCGGTCTCGAACGGAACGGCGGGACGCCAGCCGAGTTCGCGCTCAAGCTTGGATGCATCGAGCGAATAGCGGCGGTCATGTCCGGGGCGGTCGGTGACATAGCTGATCAGCTTGCGATGGGATTCTTTGCGCTGGCGATTCCGGTCCAGCACATCGCAAATGGCGTGGACGACATCGATGTTGGGCCGCTCGCCGTGCCCGCCGACATTATAGGTGCCGCCCGGCTTGCCGGCCTCGATCACCCGCAGCAAGGCGTCGCAGTGATCGTCCACATGCAACCAGTCGCGCACATGCATGCCGTCGCCATAAACCGGGAGCGGCTGGCCTGCGAGCGCCGTGAGGATCATGTGCGGGATCAGCTTTTCGGGGAACTGCCGCGGGCCGTAGTTGTTGCCGCAGTTGGTGATGAGAACCGGCAGGCCGTAGGTGGCGTGGAAGGCGCGCGCGAGATGATCAGCCGCAGCTTTCGAGGCGGCATAAGGCGAGTTCGGCGCGTAGCGGCTTTCCTCGGTGAATTTTCCGGTGGCGATCGAGCCGTAAACTTCATCGGTCGAGACCTGCAGGAAACGGAAATTCGCGCGCGCGGCGTCGGGCATCGCGCGCCAATAAGCGAGCGCCGCTTCCAGCAGTTCATAAGTGCCGCCGATGTTGGTGCGGATGAATGCGCCGGGATCATCGATTGAGCGGTCGACATGGGTCTCGGCTGCAAAATTGACGATGGCTGTGGGCTGATGCTGCGAGAGCAGTTTTGCAACCAGAGCGCGGTCGTTGATCGAGCCGTGCACGAATTTGTGCCGGGCGTGGTCGTGTAACCCGGTCAGGTTGTCGGGATTTCCCGCGTAACTGAGCGCATCCAGATTGACGGCCGAATGACCGGCGGCCACCGCGCGATGGACGAAATTGCTGCCGATGAAGCCCGCACCGCCGGTGACGAGAAAGGTGGTCATGGCTCAGTCCTATGAATGTGGACGCCGTGAGGGTCAAGCGGATGCGGCATCGAATTTAGGCGCATTCCAACAAAGGCCAAATTGGACGTCGCATTTTTTTGGCCCGAATAGGTTAACGATGCTGCTGAAAGCGTCCCGGATGCTGCCGTTTGGCTTCCGCCTACCGGTGAAGAATGCTAGCGTTCACGCTAGTCTTTGGTGACCTTTGGAATGTCGGTTAACTCAACAATGGCGCAAGAATATCTCAGCACGCTGCTGCAAACGGGGAAGTATCAAGCTGACAAGCAATTGCTGCTCAAGGAGAGGGTGTTCATCACATTCGATAGCTTGCTGCGATATGCCGGACTGGGAGGACTAAAGCCTGGTCAGAAACTGCTTGATCTGGGATCTGCCGATGGTGCACTCGTTGTGGTGTCCCGAAGGCGCGGACTTGATGCTCACGGCCTTGATGTCGCCGACAATGTCGATTTTGAATCCGACCGGCTGCCGCATGGCGATGGTGTGTTCGATGTTGTCACGGCCGTGTCATTGATAGAGCATTTGCGCTCGCCAACGTGCATGCTACGAGAGGCGCTACGGGTGTTAAAGCCCGGGGGCGTCCTCATTCTGGTGACACCCAATTGGCGCTTTAGTTACAAGAGGTTTTTCGACGATCCAACCCACGTGCATCCATACAGCGACACGTCGATTGGCTTCTTACTTCGCAGCGTGGGCTTTGGTAAAATCCTGGTCGTACCGTGGCTGGTGTGCAAGCCGAGTTGGCTGTGGAGTGTGCCGTTGACGTTCCACATTGCGCGAATGCTGCCATTTCGCTGGTCCGAGAGTAAGATGATTCCGAACGTGCTAATGGGTAAGTCAAAATCAATACTGGCGCTGGCGGTGAAACCTGCATAGGCGCATTAAGGCGAGGTAGATTCCCGATGGTACAATTAGCGGCAATGACTAAGACCCAGGCGGGTGAATCCACTCATCTCGCAAGTGATATCGTCAAAGAGGTCCGTCGCGAAGGCGTAAGCGTAGTCCCGGGCGTCTTTTCGCCGAGCGAATGTCGAAAATTTACCGATGTTCTAGACCGCGTCGTCCGCGAGCTGGTGAACAGCAAGGCCTATTACGGTTCCAGTTCAACGCAGGTCGTTTATAACTATTTTTTCTATGACGATGCGCTGTACGACCTGTTCGCGCATCCGTTGATCGACTCGGTTATGTCGGCGCTCATCGACCCTGATTACGTTCTGATCTCGCCTTCCGCGCGTAACCCCTACATCAACAAAGATCTGCCTGGCGGAGGACAAACTTCCGGGTCCGGCTGGCACGTCGACTCGCGCGTTGCAAATCCGGAGACGGGCGATCTGTTTCGGCCTTCTCTCAGCTATTACGCGGCGATCGCACTAGAGCCATTCGAGCGCGACAATTCGGCGACGAATTATGTTCCCCGCTCACATCTTCTCTATAAGAAGCCACAGGACCGAAACGCCAATCTGGATTTTGAAATTTTGGAAGCGAAGGCCGGGTCGATGCTCTTTTTCGATTCGGCTTTGTGGCACCGCACCGGAATTCCGACTGATAGATCGCGCTGGTCGATATTCAACATGTACGGTCCATGGCACATGAAGCCGTATTTCCGGTTTGCGGAGAATTTTAGCCGTGACAAAATTCAGAGCTTGCCGGTGCATGTACAAAAACTATTGCACCTGTGCAGCGTTCCGCCCAAACACGCGAATGGTAGGACTACGACAGTGACAAAGACACCTACACACGATTGACAAATTTGGGCAGTCCCTTGTTGCGGCGAGCGTTTTATCGAAACGAAAATTGCTTTGTTTGTTGCGATAAGATTTTGGATCGAATCCTGGCAGGCTCTACGCAAAGCCTTTCGTCCGTACTCGTTGCCTGAATTGCTGGATCGGGCGTAATAAAATGGAAACTGCAACAGGATTTGCGCGTGTGCTTGAGCCGGATTCATCGCGCGGTTGGCATTATTACGTTTTTCAGAAATATTCTGTCTGGTTTTGCGGGCATCTTTACAATCATAAAGACGCGCGAGCGGCGCTCGCGAATTGGCCAGTGCTTGGCAGCAGCGATGACGTTGCTCGGTATCTGAATGGACTCGACGGGCACTATGCCCTGATCTGCGAGATGCAGGGTCGAATAGTGGCGGCTGTCGATCCTATTCGATCGTTGCCGATCTTTTTTGCTCGCTATCAAGGCACCACATGGATAGCGGAAGATCCGGAGCGATTGCTTGTCTGCGCGCGTCTCGATGATGTTGATTCTGAATCGGCTCTTGCCCTCGCAATGTCGGGTTACACCATCGGCGTTCGAACGCTGTTTCGCGGGCTCGAACAATTGGGGCCGGGTGAATTCTTTTTTGCCGATGCCGGAGGAACACCACGGCGTCTGCGATATCACCGTTATTCGCCTTGGCTGGTGCAAGATGACGACGATGCGGTGTATGAAAAGCGCTTAGGTGACATAACTCTCGCGCTGACCGAACGGATGGTAAATCAGGCTGATGGACGCACCATCGCTGTTCCGCTCAGTGCAGGCCGCGATTCCCGTCTTTTGGTGTCGGCGCTGGCGCAAGTCGGGGCGCGCAATGTGGTCTGTTTTGCCTATGGCCTGGCGGGAAATTATGAAGCTGAGGCCAGCCAAAAAATCGCCAATTATCTCGGCTTTGAATGGCATTTCGCGCCATTTTCAATTGCTTCGCAGCGGCGCTTTTGGTGGAGTGAAGGCAATGCTCGCTATCAAAAGTTTGCCGACAGTTGCTGCTCGACAACAGTCGTGCATGATTTGCCAGCGGTTCAAGATCTGCTCGATCGCGGAGTGATTGACCGGCGGACAATTATCGTGAATGGCAATTCCGGTGATTTTATCAGTGGGCTGCACATCCAGCCGCCGGTGAGCCAAGGATTGCCCGATATCAGCCATGAGCGCCGCATTGGCATCATCGTCGCCACGATGGTCAAGAAGCATTTCCGACTATGGCAGGGGCTTGCAACGCCAGAGAATGACGAGACGATTGCGAGTCAATTGCGGTGTGAGTTGGAACAATTAGGTTTAGGAGAAGTCGCAGTTGAGCAAGCCCACGGTCTTTACGAATATCTCGAGTTTCAGGACCGGCAATCGAAATATGTTGTCAGTCGTCAACGGATTTACGATTTCATAGGTTTGGAATGGCGGCTTCCGCTATGGAGTCGGGATTATCTGGATTTTTGGCAATCTGTGCCGTTGCGATTGAAACGCGGCCAAATTCTTTACGCTCGCATGTTGGACAATCGTAACTGGGGTGGCGTGTGGAAAGGCAACGATTGGAAGTTTGCCCGGCGCGTCAGCCCGGATTGGATACGTTGGATCGTGCGCCCGTTGGCGATGGCAGCATGCGCGCCGTTCGGACGATCGGCCTGGCACAGTTTCGAACGCAAGTTCCTCAGCTATTGGACCGACCTGCTTGCCTTTCAGTCGATAGAACCTTATCGGCGCATCGTCATGGACCGTCGTGGGGCCCGCCACCTTGTGGCTTGGCATACTGAAGCGTACTTGCAGCGAAAGGGATTGGGCTGGGACGGCCAGTCACGATGTCGGTAATGGCACGGAGCATCGTATCTACTAAGGCATCAAACATGATGCCACCGGGCATAGGAAGTTTCTGCTCGTGCATATTCTGCTAGCCACGACCGGATATCCTCCGGAACATGCCGGCGCCGGTGGCCGGCTGCATGCCATGTATCGGCGCCTTACCGCTGGCAATTCCTCGTTTACCTGGTCGGTGATGACCAAACGTCGCAACGCTGTCGCGGTGGAGGTCGCTGGTCCGCGGCAGATATTTGCCTTCCCTCGCGGCGAACATGAATTTTCACCTGCGCTGGAAGGATTGTCCGAAGCTGTTTGGATGCGGCGGAGGCTGGCGAAGGGTCTGTTGGATTCAGTCGATGTTGTGCATGCCGCCGGCTGGAGTTGGGCGACGCCGATTCTTGTTCAAGCTGCGAGACGTCGCGGTATTCCAATCGTGCGCGAACTGACAACGCCTGGCGATCCTGGAAGCAACAGCTTGGGCGGTCGTTTTATCCGCTGGATCAATCGCCAAGCGGATGAGATCGTGGCGATCTCACCTGCGCTTGAGCAGGCCGCGCGCCGCGCCGCGCCGAACGTCCCCATCTGGTGCCGGCCAAATGGCGTTGATACGAACCGATTTTGTCCGGCGGATAACGATAAGCGTGCGCGCGGCCGCGCTGCGCTTCGCGAATGGCTGCCAGGTCTGAAAGTGGATGATGTTGTCGTTCTTCAAATCGGACGAATCCGGCCGTTGAAAAACCAGCTGTTCCTCGCAGAGTCTGTTGCTCGTCTGCCGGCGAAATTCCATCTGCTGTTCATCGGCCCGGTTTATCATTCTGATGACAGCTATGTTGCAGCGTTGCGCCGGCGACTTGCCGAACCAGATCTTCGTTCACGTGTGGCATTGATCGAGGACGCTATTCCAGACGTCGAGCGGTTTATGCAAGCCGCGGACATTCTGGCGTTCCCTTCGGCGGCAGAAGGTCTGGGAACGGTCATGATCGAGGCGCTCTGCTGCGGGCTTCCGGTGGTGGCATCGCGGCTGCCGGGCGTAACCGATTGGGTGGTAAGTGACGGCGAAAATGGTTTTCTGGCGCCGCTCGACCGCGAGCAATTTGCCGCGCGGTTAACTGACGCCGAGGCACTGATTTCCTCGCAGGCGCGCATCGCTGCTGCTGCCGGGAAAAGCTACGATCAGGGCAATATGGATGCGGGTTATCGCGAACTGTTCGAGCGGCTTCATGCGCACCGTGAGGACGCTGGTCCTGATTCCAGCCGCAGTGTGCGGAGCGGCTTTTTGAGCCAGCAGGGTTAATTTTCGCCCTCAATGGCCCGCACCAAAGATGACGGAGCATAAAGTTCATGCTATGAACATCCAAATCAATTTGCAGATTTGCCATGCCGTATCCTTCACGCGACGCGCCGCAAGAACCGTCCCGGTTTCAAAACCAGGATGAAATCCTGCTTGGTCTTCTTTCGGCCGTTGATCGGGATTCTAAAATTTCGCAGCGAACGATATCTCGTGAACTCGGGGTAGCGCTCGGACTTGCCAACGCGTATTTGAAGCGCTGCGTGAGCAAGGGCTGGATCAAGATCCATGAGGTGCCTCGCCGCCGCTTTATTTATTATTTGACTCCTCAGGGTTTTGCCGAAAAGACACGTTTGGCCGGCCAATATTTCTCTGCGTCGTTCACTTTTTTCCGGCGCGCTCGACAGCAGATGTCGGACCTTATGGCGGAATGTGCAGCCAATGGCTGGCATCGAATTGTATTTGTAGGAGTTTCTGAGCTCGCGGAGGTCGGTACGCTCTGCGCTTACGACCATCCAATCAAGCTCGTAGCGATCATCGATCCTGTGCACATAGGAGAAAAGTTTTGTGGTCTCTCGGTGAAAACGACCCTCTCTCAATGTGAACCTTACGATGCGGTAATCGTGACCAGTCTATCGACGCCCGAGAAAGTCTTTGAAGCGGTTAAAGCCGAGATTGGTTCTGATCGTGTCCTGGCTCCCAGACTGCTGCGGCTTGCATTGCCTCAATCGGACAAAAGTAGACCTTCGATTGAGGCGGCTGAATGAAGCGTTGGTATGCAGCTTATACGCAGCCGCGTCACGAAGGCTTGGCGACGGAGCACTTGGCGCGCCAGGGTTTCGAGGTCTATTTTCCACGCTATCTGAAGCGCCGCAGCCACGCTCGCAAGATTGAAATTGTTCCGGCCCCGTTATTCCCCCGATATGTCTTTGTCGCATTCGATGCAGGCGAGAGCGGCTGGCGCGTTATTCGGTCCACACGCGGAATCGTCGATCTGGTGCGTAACGGGCTCGATCCGATACCGGTTCTTGATCCGATCATTGAAGAGATCAGGGCGCGGCAGGACAACGAAGGGTTCGTTGTTCTCACGCGCCATCTCAAACTGGCGCGTGGCGCGCGCGTTCGCATCGAGGAAGGCCCGTTCGCTGCCTACGAGGCCATCTTCGAGTCCCAACGTGACAACGAGCGAGTAATTGCGCTGCTCTCGCTTCTTGGTCGCAAAGTAGTCGTCGACTTGCCGATTCGCGCGGTGGTTCCTGCGGATTGAAATTCCATTGACACCTATGCCTCTGCCAAGGAATGACGAGTTGGTAGTCGTAAGGCATCTGGCCCCACTCAATCTGTAACGGAGTCCGAGTATGCAACAAGAATCAGTCGCAGTGGTGGTCGCGCATCCTGACGACGAGGTATTGGCATTTGGCGGCACGATTTGCCGCCACGTTGATGCCGGTATTCCTGTCAACGTATTGATCCTCGCAACCGGGCTTGCCGCACGGACGGCTGGTGGCGTGGTCGATCCCAAGGAATTGGAGAAACTCCGCAATAACGCGCGAGCGGCTGGCGCCATTTTGGGACTCACTGAAATTGAGTTCGCCGCCTTTCCCGACAATCGGATGGATTCAGTGCCGCTCCTCGATGTGGTCAAAGAGATTTCCGCCTTCATCGAGAAAGTCGATGCGACAACTGTCTATACCCATCATGTTGGAGACTTGAATATCGATCACTCGATTACCGCACGTGCGGTTATGACGGCATGCCGTCCATTACCGGATTCGCACGTGCGGCGCATCTACGCCGGCGAAGTCATATCTTCTAGCGAGTATTCATTCAGGCAGGACAGGTTTGTGCCAAACATTTATGGCGGGATTGATCGTTACCTTGATCGTAAATGCGAGGCCTTGAAATGCTATTCAACGGAGTTGCGCGGTTGGCCGCACCCCCGTTCCGTGGAAGCAGTGGTTCATCTGGCTCGGCTGCGCGGTTCTGAATGCGGGTTGACCGCGGCTGAAGCATTGCTGCTGGTGTTTGAGCGAATACCGGAACCGGCTGTGAGGCAGATGAAATGAGCACAGTCTCTGGCATCGACCGGTTTATTTTTACAGTTGCCACGGGCCGCTGCGGCCAGTCTTCTCTGAGGGATATCATCGAGGCTCATGTTCCAGGATGCTACCCAGCATTTGAGGAGCCAAGTATTCACACCGTACTCCCACGTCCTTTCGAATCTTATGAGCGGCGTTTTCGCCGCCAGTTTATCGAGACCCATGAATTGCTCGGCCGAGGGAAGGTTTTGAAGGCATTTGAAATAGGCAATGATACTTTCATCGATCGCACTGCCGCCAAGCGGTTACGTCGAATTCAGCGGGAAATGGCCACGCGTGAAAGCGCGATTTATTTTGATATTAGTAAATTTTTTGCGCGCGGGCTGCATGTTGGTTTTCTTAAGGCTGTTGGCAAGCACGCACTTGTCAATCTGGTGCGTGATCCAGTGTGCAACATGCGGAGCTTCCTTAATCGCGATAAGACTTTCGCCCTCGACAATAATCGGCCGGATGCAAGTTCGAATATTCTGCGCCTTGCTTGCGCGGATATGACGGCCAGTGATTTCTATCTCTGGGCGTGGTGCGAACTCAATCTGCGCTTCGAAGCGATGTGCCAATCTGACAAGGTGACTCACGCAGTCGAAATTCGCACCGAGCGACTTCAGGATGCCGGGTACATGAATGCGGCATTCGATGCGCTCAGCCTCGTTCACTCGCCGGTCGTATCGCAGCCACCGAGCAACACCAACCGTGAGCGAGGCCTAAACGCCACGGTAGTCGGGGCTGACGACATCCGAACATTTGAAAAATTTCTCGATCGCGTGCCGACCGTTTTGCGCTCACGCATCGCCTATTTGCAGGACTATAACCCTTGGGCCTTTCACCAGCTCGATCCCGCTGCAGCTGCATAACGATCGTATTCGAAATCACCGGCCTCATCGGAATCTTCATGAATCCGAAGCTAATAACTATATTCACCGGAACTACTAGACCGGTTGACAAGAATGTTCATAGTATGAACAGTGCTCTCTTTTTTGGGAGCTATTTTAGCGCTGACTAAAGGTCAGGGCTCCCTGATGATCAGCGTTGTTTTGGGTGATTGGCGTCACCCGGAGTGCGGTAGCCGTTCAATCACCTCGGAAATTTTGTGAAAGCATTGCGCGCGGGTGTCATAGGTCTCGGTGTGGGCGAAGCACACCTGCGGTCCTATCAGGCGATTGACGGTGTTGAGGTCGCAGCAATTTGCGACATCAACCCAACTCGCCTCGCCGAGATTGGCGATCGGTACGGGATTGGTGGCCGCCACGCGGACTACCGCGCCATCACCGAAGACTCCGAAATTGATGTCATCTCGATTTGCTCACATGACAATTTTCATACTGAGCAAATTTTGTCGGCGTTTCGAAATGGCAAACATGTAATGGTTGAAAAGCCGGTGGTCTTGCACCGGCGCGAGGCTGAAGAAGTCTACCGCGCCTTCGTGGATAGCAAATGTAAGATCACATCGAACCTAATTCTGCGCCAAAGCCCGCGCTTTTGTGAAATCAGGGACATGATTCGTGAAGGCGCGTTCGGAGATATCTTTTACTTGGAGGGTGATTATCTCCACCAAATATTGTGGAAGATCACCGAAGGCTGGCGCGGACAAATGGATTTCTACTGCACCTTTTATGGTGGCGGTATTCATCTTGTCGATTTAATGCGTTGGATGGTGGACGACGAATTCACCGAAGTTTCAGCAATGGCCAACGACATTCTGACCCGCGGAACGGGTTATAAATATCCGGATTTTTTCGCTGCATTGATGCGCTTTCAGTCCGGAGCGATCGCAAAATGCGCAACGACTCTGGGCCCACAGCGCACGAAATTTCACGCGCTCAATGTCTATGGCTCGAAACTGACATTTGTAAATGACATGCCCTCCGCAAAGCTGTTCTCCAGTGATCGCCCAGAAGATGAGCGCGCTGTGACGACTGCCTATCCGGGTATGGAAAAGGGCGATCTGTTGCCTGACTTCATCGATGCAATCCGCAAGGATCGTTTGCCGGAAGTCAACGAGATCGACATCTTCCGAGTGATGGATGTTTGTTTCGCGGTTTGGGAATCCGCCCAAACGGGCCGTTCCATCAAAGTACAATATCTAGTCTGAAACCGTGCACGCGATCCGTACAATTCCTTTTGGCCGGCCGATGTTAGGCGATACCGAAAAACGCCTTGTGGCAGAGGTGCTCGACGGCTTTGTGCTGACACACGGTCCGCGTTGCACCGAATTCGAACAGCGGTTTGCCGAGCGGATCGGTGTCCGGCATGCGGTGACGGTATCCTCATGCACGACCGGGCTGCAGCTCTCACTAATGACGATCGGGCTCAAGCCCGGGGATGAAGTGCTGGTGCCGGCTGAAACGCATGTTGCGACGGGCCACGTCGTTGAGCATGCTGGCGGCCGTCCGGTCTTCGTTGATGTTGGGCGTGCCACTGGGAATATCGATGCGGTGAAGGCCGCAGCCGCGGTGACCGGCCGAACCCGAGCTATCATTCCGGTGCACTATCTGGGACTTCCTTGCGAAATGGAGACCTTGCACGCGCTCGCCGAGCGCCACAGCCTGGCGATTATCGAAGATTGCGCGCTCGCACTTGGAGCATCCTATGATGGTCGGCATCCGGGGGCGTTCGGAACGACGGGATCATTTTCGTTCTATCCTGCCAAGCATATTACGACGCTTGAGGGCGGTATGGTGACGACTAACGACGACGCCATTGCCGCGCGTCTGCGCAACCTGCGCGCTTTCGGCTACGATAAGAGTCTAGGTGAGCGAAAAATTCCCGGCATTTACGACGTCGTAGCGCTCGGCCATAATTTTCGAATGTCGGAGGTTCAGGCCGCCGTCGGCATTGGCCAACTTGAGCAACTTGATAGCTTTCTTGCTGTGCGCAGGCGCAATACGAAAATTCTCCTCGATGGACTTTCCAGTTTGAATGGAATCACAACATTCCCCATCAAACATGGCAAAGCGGAATCGGCTTGTTATTGTGTCAACATCGTCTTGCCGGAAGACGGACGTATCGATCGAAACAAAATGATCGTCAAACTGAACGCTGCCGGTGTGGGCACCAGCGTCCACTATCCGGTGCCGGTTCCTCTGATGACGTACTATCGTGACAAGTACGGCTATCGCGATGGCAACTTTCCGGTTGCGGAATGGATCAGTGGGCAGGCGATTTCGCTGCCGGTTGGCCCTCACGTCTCGGTGGACGACGCTGAATTTATTGTCGCGATGGTTCGGCAGATCGTATCTGAACTGAGCTAGAAGGAAGCGACTGATAAGCATGAACGAGTCATCGCAGATCTCCTACAATACCGTCAGTCTTGCCGGCCAGAGGGTCATGCTTGTCGGCGGAGCAGGCTTCATCGGTCATCACCTGGCGCTTGAATGCCGCCGCATGGGCGCGGAGGTGTTGGTTGTTGATAACATGCAGATCAATAACATCGTAAAAATCGTCAGCGACAGAATGATCGGTGATCTACAGCGGCGGCTCTACACCAACTTTCTACTCGACCGTTTCTCGTTGATGCGAGAAGCGAATATCTCGATCGAGAACGTCGATGCGCGGCAAATGGCGGAACTTACCAATTCGTTCAACGAATTCCAGCCGACGAAGGCGGTTCATCTGGCGGCGATCTCAAGCGCTGTAACGGCCAATCAAATGCCCGGTCTTGCTTACGATCTGCAGATCACGACTCTCCGGAACTTGCTTGAATTGTGTCGATTGAAAAACTCAAGTTGCAATCATGTCGCGTTCATGTCGTCGAGTACGGTGTACGGCGACTTTGAAGGGGACTCAGTCGACGAGACAATCTACCCGCGGCCGCGTGGCGTTTACGCCAACGGCAAGTACATCGGCGAACGCATGGTACGAGAGGCCAAAGAACTTTACGGCATCGACTTCACGATCGTGCGGCCAAGCGCGCTCTATGGCATCCGTTGCGTCTCGGGCCGTGTGACCCAGAAATTCATCGAGAACGCACTCATGGGCAAGCCTCTATTGCTCGAAGGCGGCGGCAGCGGCAGGCTCGATTTCACCAATGTTGACGATCTGGTCGAGGGCATCGTGCGCGCGTTGGCGCTTGAGGGCGGCCGATCGCGCACCTTCAACATCACCTACGGAAGTGCGCGTACCATTGCGGATCTTGCCGCGATCATTAAGGAGATCATACCGGGCGCGAAATTGGAGGAGCGACCGCCAGCCCCTGAGAAGCCCAAACGCGGTACCCTCGAAATGAGCCGGGCGCGGGAATTCCTTGGCTTCTTGCCCAGTCGGGGGCTCGACATCGCTTACCGCGAATATTGTCAGTGGTATGTGGAGCAGTGGCGGCGTTCCGAAGGCCGTTCGAACCTATTGTGAGAGTGCGTCATGCCAGTGAAGCCGACGCTGCTTTACTCGCGCCGCATGGTCTCGGTAGCGGCAATGGGGCAGTCATTGTGCTTGAGCGCGAAGGGGCCGTGATTGCTGGGCTGTCGGTTGCGCCACGGCCATTCGAGAGTGAGATTCTGGGACAGCGAATCGCTCATATCGAAACAATAGCGACGTGGGAAAAGAATGTTTCTATCGTCGCTCTTATTGAGGGCAGCCTGGATCTTCTCGCCAGCGAGGGCTATCGGTTTGTTTCTACCCGTCACAATGAAACCAACCGGCGCATTCTTGCTGCGTTGCAGACTGTTGGTTTTCGGGTGATTGAATGTCTTCTCACTTTGGATCGTCCTTTCGATGTGGGCACCCCCACGATGCCTACGAATGTCAGGATCGCTGAAAAAGCCGATGTGGAAGGCTGCGCCGCGATCGCCGGTCACACTTTCCGCTTCGACCGGTTTCACGCCGATCCGGAGATTGATGACGATCTTGCTGATAAACTCAAGGTGCAGTGGGCGCGAAATTCCGTGCTGGGCCGGGCCGATGTTGTGTTTGTGACATACGACCAAGAAAAGATCACCGGCTTCAATGCATGTCTTGTGTGCAACGACTCTGTGATTATCGATCTCATCGGCGTTGCGCCGGAACAACAGGGAAGGGGACTTGGCCGCGCGCTGACGACAGCGGCGCTTGCCCATTATGCCGGTAAGGCCACGCGAATGCTCGTTGGCACCCAGTCCTGCAACGTTGCCTCGCTCGCGCTCTATCAAAGCATGGGTTTTCGCATCGCAGCTTCGGCACTCACATTGCACGCACATCTGCCATGATCGTCATTGTCATCCCAGCCAAAGGCGCGTCAAACCGCTTGCCGAACAAAAATATGGTAGCAATAAACGGACGGCCCATGATCGACTATGCAGTCGATGAAGCCTTGGCCAGCAAACGGGCTGAGGCTGTCTATGTTTCGACCGACAGCGATGCGATTGCAAAGCATGCCGCTTCGCGTGACGTGCAAGTGATCCGTCGGCCGGTCTCGCTCGGCGGTGAGGTGCCAATCATTAACGTTTACCAGCACGCACTCGCAAATATGCCAAGCGGCGAAAAGGTAACCGTCGTGGTGGGCCTGCAGCCTGATCACCCTGATCGTGACGTGACCATCGATGAAGCAATCGCGGTCTTTGAACGCGAGAATGCTGATGTGCTGAACAGCACCGACGCGAACGGCACTAAAAACGGCGCGCATTATGTATTGTCGCGTCATTTCGTGGATACTGGCGAGGCGCGACGGAAGATCGCCATCATCGACGATTCCACAAATATACACGTTGCCGCGGATCTCGGTCGAGCCGGCGAACGCCTCGCTGCTCGCAGAAAATGACCTTCACGATCGTCAATACACTGGATCTTTCGAAGGCGCCCGAAGCAATCGCGTCGCTGGAAGCCGTGGGTAATCTGATCTCCCTGCCTCCCCAACGCGGCAAAGTACTTGAGGCAATGGCACAGGCCGACGCATATCTTGCCAGCGCCAGTATCGTGGTCGACGAGGAGTTTCTCGATGCGGCACCGAGGCTGAAACTTATCGGCTCGCCGTCGACCGGAACGGATCACATGAACCTTACCGCAATCGACAAGCGCAGCATCGTACGCTTCGATATCTCGCGCGAACGTGATCTGATCAACAGTTTCACCGCGACCGCGGAACTCGCTTTCGGTCTGATGCTGTCCGTAAATCGGAAGTTGAAACCAGCCTTCGCTGCTGCGGAGCGGGGCGATTGGGCACGTGAGCGGTTCACGGGCTTCCAATTTCACGGCAAAACGCTTGGCATTCTTGGTCTTGGTCGTCTCGGTTGTATCAGTGCCCGCATCGGCCAAGGCTTTGGGATGAAGGTGATTGCGAACGACCTGCGCAAAGTCGAAGCGCCTGGCGTGAGCATGGTTGATTTCGACACGCTATTGCGCCAATCCGATGTGCTGACCATCCATGTGCATCTCACGCCTGCCACGGAAGGTTTGTTCGACGAGCGCGTTTTCTTGCGTATGAAGCCGAATTCAATCGTCATAAATACCAGCCGTGGTCGCATCGTCGATGAGATCGCATTGCTCAAGGCATTGGAGACAGGCCTCATCGCGGGGGCCGGGCTTGATGTCATTGACGGCGAGTGGCTCACCGACGAGGAACGGGCCCTACATCCATTGATCGCTTTTGCTCGTGCACACCCCAATCTTGTGATCACACCGCACATTGCAGGGGCGACGATCGAATCGATTTACGGCGCGCGCGTGTTCATGGCGCACAAGATGGCGGAGTGGTTGCGCACGCAACAGGCGTCAACGGAAGCTGCGCGGGGTTAGGCGGCATGCGTGTGGCATTGGTTGAATACGGCATCGGCAACGTGCTCTCAGTTGCAAATGCGCTGACGCGAGCAGGTGTCACGCCTGTAGTTGTGCGCGATGGGGACGAGCTCACGGCGCTCGATGCGTCTTGCGTTGTGATGCCAGGCGTTGGTGCTGTCGGCGAAGCTTTGTTGCTGCTTCGTCAGCGCGGCCTCGATGTCGCATTGCAGGCGCTGGTTGTGGATCGCGGTGTCCCGTTCCTGGGAATTTGCGTCGGTATGCAGGTGATGGCCGAGACCTGCGAAGAGTTTGGGGAACACCGCGGCCTTGGCTGGATTCCGGGTCGCGTACGCCGACTGGCGCCGGAGGGCTCTTCATTACGGCTACCGCATGTTGGGTGGAACACCATTTCATTGCGCGATGACGGCGACTTCCTTACCGGGCTCGACGGCGAGCACTTTTATTTTGTGCATTCGTTCGTGATGGAGTGCCCGGATGAGTATGTGGTTGCGACAGCAAATTACGGTCATCCATTCGTTGCGGCAGTGTGTCATGGGCGCCTGATGGGTGTCCAATTTCATCCCGAAAAAAGCTCGCAAGCGGGCGCGGTTCTGCTAAGCGAGTTTCTCACGCGCGCAGCACCGATCGCGGCATAAGACGGCTCACATGCTAAAGCGACGCTTAGTTCCGGTATTGTATTTGCTCGACGGCTGGATGGTCCGTAGCCAGGAATTTCAGGAACATCAATATATTGGTGACCCGGTTCTGCACGTTGAACGAATGATTGATTGGGATGTTGACGAGTTGATCGTGCTCGACATCGGCCGCGGCGAAATGACCTTCGAGCATCATAGACAAGATTATCGGCATAAACCGGTACTTACGTTGTTCGACTTCATCCAGCGGATCGCGGTGGAATGCCGCATTCCACTGACTTTCGGCGGGCGTATCCGTACAATCGAGGACATCCGCACGCGCATTCAGAACGGCGCCGACAAGGTCAGTGTCAACACCATATTGGCGGATTCGCCTCAGACAGTGACGCAAGCGGCTCGGATGTTTGGCAGTCAGGCCATTGTCGCTAGCGTCGATTTTCGCCGCGTTGAAGGGACCTCTCGCGTGTACCTTCGCCACGGACGTGAGGACTCCGGCGTTGTCCCGGCCAAATGGGCGCGCCGCGCGCAAGACCTGGGAGCGGGTGAGATTTTACTGAATGCCATCGATCGGGACGGAATCGCGCAGGGGTATGATCTTGAAGAGATTCGAAAAGTGGTGGACGCCGTGACAATTCCCGTAATCGCTTGCGGTGGTGCTGGCCATCAAAAGCATTTTCAGCAATGTTTGAATGACACTGACGCCAACGCTGTGGCCGCCGGAAATATATTTCATTTCACAGAAAACGCATATCCGCGGGCCAAAAAATTTCTGACTCAGGCTCGAAGCGATATCCGCCCGCTAACGGAAAACAGACCGGCATGAAGAGAATTTCTGGTCGCTCCGTTTTCTTTGTGGTGCGGGCGCTAAATTCTCATTTACAATGACCAAGCTTGATCTCCCTCCAATTAAGTGGTGTGTGCGCTGCGTGTACCCGTCGAGCTCGGCGGTGCCACTGAAGTTTGATGAGCACGGAGTGTGTAGCGGTTGCCGTGTTCACGATCAGAAGAAGCGCATTGATTGGGACGAAAGGTTAAAATGGCTACGCGAAGAAGTTGAGCCATACCGCAAATCGTCCGGCTACGAATGCGTGATCGGCGTATCCGGCGGTAAGGACAGTTACTACCAGGCTCATTTCGTCAAAGAAAAACTCGGTCTCAAACCGCTACTCGTCACATACAACGGAAACAATTATCTCGACGTTGGCTGGCGCAATATGCTGCGGATGAAAGAAGTATTCGGCGTCGACCACATCATCATCTCGCCGTCGGTCGATATGCTTATTCGCATTAACCGGCTTGGATTTCGCAAAACCGGCGACATGAATTGGCACGCACATGCCGGGATATTCACGCAACCGATGAAGATAGCGGCGCAGTTCAATATTCCTTTGGTCTTCTGGGGCGAGCATGGGTTTACCGATGTCGGCGGCATGCTGTCCATGAATGACTTCCCTGAGTTCACATACCGCTATCGGAAAGATCAAGGTTTGCGCGGTTACGACTGGTGGGACTTTACCAACGACGCGGAAGATCCAATTCAGGAAAATGAACTTGAGTGTTACAAATACCCGAATGATGAATTGATCGAAAAGATCGGGCTACGCGGATTATTTATCGGCAATTTTGACGCCTGGGATGCCAATGCGCACACAAGGCTAATAACGGAAAAATACAAATGGGAACCTTCGCCCACTCCCTTCGAGCGAACCTATCGACGGATGTCAAACCTTGATGACCGTTACGAGAACGGCGCGCACGATTATCTCAAATACGTGAAGTTCGGTTATGGCCGAGCTACCGATCATGCGAGCAAAGATATCCGCTCCGGCTATATGAAACGTGAGGAGGGTGTCGAGATGGTACGTCAATACGACCACGTACGCTCGTCCGATATTAATTTCTGGCTCGACTATGTTGGGCGTCGAGAGGAATGGTTCGACGCGATCACCGACACTTTTCGCAGCGCCAAAGTCTGGACAAAACATGACGACGGCAGTTGGCGTAAGCGGAATATTTGGGACAGCGCTGTCCCAGCGTAATCGTTTGAAAGCATGAACCTGAAATGAAAGTTGATGATATCCGTCCAGCTTCTGTGCTGGTCGGCCAACGGGCTGCCATGCAGGCGGACATCGATTGGCTGGCCAAGCGTCAGGCCGCATTCGTCATCGTGAATTGTCCGGCTTGCGCTGCTAAGGATTTCGAAAATCTTTATGAAAAATATTGTATGCAACAGGTTCGCTGCCGCGAATGCGAGACGCAGTTCATCAATCCGCGGCCGAGCGAAGAAATCTTAGCGGCATTTTACGCGCAGTCCGCGAACTACGCGTATTGGGCGCGGAATATTTTTCCTGCAAGCAAGGAAGCTCGCCGAGAAAAGATATTTCAACCGCGCGCCGCGTATGCCGCAGGTTTGGTCCGCAAAGCCGGAATTCGGAATGGTGTACTGGTTGAAGTTGGTGCGGCCTATGGACAATTTTGCAGTGAGGTTGTCAAGACTGGTGTGTTTTCACGAGTGATTGCGATTGAGCCAACTCCTGATCTTGCAGGAGTTTGTCGAGGGCTAGGCATTGAAGTTCTGGAGTCCCCTTATGAGTCAGTGCTATTTGATACGCCGGTCGACTTCATCGCCAGCTTCGAAGTTATTGAGCATCTGTTTGATCCGGGGGCCTTCATGGCCTGGTGCCATGATGCGTTGCGGCCAGGCGGTATGGTCCTGCTGACATGCCCAAATATTGCAGGATTTGAAACTCTCCTGCTCGGCCGGGCCTCAGGGGCGGTCGATCACGAGCACATGAATCTCTTCACGCCCCAATCGCTCGCTCAACTCGCCGAGCGATGTGGCTT
The DNA here is from genome assembly GCA_945907045.1 of Rhizobium sp. Q54. Lineage (GTDB taxonomy): Bacteria > Pseudomonadota > Alphaproteobacteria > Rhizobiales > Xanthobacteraceae > Pseudolabrys. The sequence continues at coordinate 62,184 of CAMDSH010000002.1, forward strand.
TATCGAGATTGAAGTCACGACTCCAGGCGAATTGGACGTTGATCTCGTCCAACGGGCCTTGAAGGCGGGTGAAATTGGCAAAACGGATTTGGGCCCCTTGGTCATTCGTCTGGTCGAGGGAGCTAACCCCAAGCATCTTCAATCGCTAATTCAAGAGGCGAGTCTGTCATCAAACATGCGCATGATCGCCCGCAAACCGAAGAGTTAGAAGTTTTCATGCGCCGGCGTCAAATCGTTGTGTTTCTGAACAACAAGCTGATCACCTGCGATACAATTGTGCCATTGATGATTGAGCTTGCGGCAAAGCGTCCAAGCCTTGCTGTTGAATTCGCCGTTTTTGAGGAAAATACACATGATGTGATTCAGCGAAATACCGTTTTGCTCGGTGCGATCAATTCAGTCGGAAGACTCGTATTTCGCGGCCGAAGGATTTCCGCCCGTCAGAGCCTCCTACAACTTACAATTCACCGCGTTCGTTCGATCCTTTGGTTGTTGGGTCTTCTCGTTCGTGCGCTTGCCGGGTGGGTGTCCCTCGTGCATTTTAAATCACTCAATCAATGGCCGCTCCGCGCCGTCGGAATGTTGGCATCTCAACACACATTCTTCTTCGAGCCATCAGCTATTGGGTACGCGCCGCTTGAAAAACGCGCATCCGAACTGATGAAAATGCGCAAATATGACAACCGGCGGCCTGTGGGCAAATACTTGGTCGGTTTCAGCAAATATTGGCCGCCATTCACTGACGTGCGTTTGAAGAACACGATCAAGAAACGGTTGCCGCCGCCGTTTACGTCGCGATACTGGATAAAGTATCTGGACGAACGCAGACTAGGCGATCTCGCAAGCTGCTTCGAGGCTGCAGGTATTCCGAAATCGGAAAGTCTTGTCCTCTATATCTTGGCTTGGATGGGTCCAACCGGCCTTCTGCGCGAGCGCGACCTGTTCCCGAAGCTATATGAGGAAACACTTCAAGTGCTGGCTGAAACTTGCCCGCAATTGCCTATTTTCATAAAGCCGCATCCAGCAATGCGCGCCGACGAACGGCGTTGGGTCATGGAGAGGGCACTCAGTTACCAGGGATTGCAGGTTGTGGTCACGGATCTGCACCCAATGCTGCTCGCGCAATCCGCCAAGTTTGCAATCGGTAACTGCTACAGCACCGCATTTTCTTCGATCCATTATTTGGGTGTTCCCACGATTGAGTACACTAACTATTCTGAACGAATCCTTCAGGAGACCAATGGTGGATCGATGCGCCCTGAGTATGTCACCCAATTTATCAGTCGGAATCCCAACGAATTGCGTCTGGCCGTTCACAAGTACGTTCAGAACGATTCTCCAAGAATGCCTGTTTTCCAGGATGTCTTGGACGATCCTGAATTGATTTCAGCTTTAGCTGGTTCGGCTTAAATTCAAAATCTTGAAACAGAAAACAGATCAAAAATGGAAAAACGCGCAGTGACGGCCGCCGCAAAGTATCTTAAAACCGTAAGGTCATTTGACGACGAGAGCTATTGGCCTCTCATTATGTTCTGCAATACGAATATTTTTATGTGGCACATCGATGCATTCCAGCATGCCGGCGATCCAGTGTCGGCATTCGTCGAACAATTTGAACGGGCGGAGGTATTTTTGCGAGCCGCATCGGCTTCGCGGATTGCCCGCGAACATTTTCCGGTTCGCGCTATCGGCGAACGACCAAATTCAAGCGAGAGCTTCATCTCGACGATGTTCAGTGATGTCTGGCTGGCGCTGTCGGACGACGTTTATTTTGATGAGACGCACAACTTCATCGTTGAGCGATTCGCTCGCAATGGGGTTGATGCGCGTGAGATCTTTAAGGATAAGCTTGTTATCGACGTCGGTTGCGGAAGTGGAAAATTTTCCGCTGGTATCGCGCGCCTGGGTGCAAAAAAGGTCATCGGTTTCGACATCGGCCAAAAAGGTCTCGAATTTGCACGCCAACAGGCTAAAAAGGCTCCTTATGGGGATCGGTTAGAGTATTGCTACGGTTCGGCGCACGAACTGCCGGTGGATGATAAAAGCGTCGACGTCGTCTGGTCGAATGGCGTTGTACATCTCACGGATGATTACGACGGTTGCATAAAAGAATTTTCTCGCGTCATTAAGCCCGGCGGGACACTCTATCTTTATGTCAACGGCCGGTTCGGACTCTTCGAGCTGATGTTTAATACGCTCCGGCAAACAAGCGAATCTGTTCCCCGGCATTTGTTCCAACATTTTCTGCTTTCGCTCGGAATCAATAGCGGCCGTGTGTATTGGATGATGTGCGCATTTTACGCGACTTACCAATGGCGCGCGAAAAATGAAGTCGAAGCGCTGCTGTCGCGTGAAGGATTTGTCGACATCCATCAACTCATACGCGGAATGGATTTTGATCAGATTGAGCAAGTATCCGCCGGGATTCCGCACGCCGCTGTAAAATATGGCGAGGCGCAATTGAAATATCTCGCTCGACGGGCTGTCTAGCTTGCCTCAACCTGATGCGGAAATGTTTGCTACCTGTCTTGCCGCGAAAGACAGGCTTGAGCAGGCAGCAAAGCGCGCTGTCGGGAAGTCGGCCTGGGCGCTTAAGGCATTTATCGGACTTAATTTCTTCTACTGGCATTTGACGGCGTTTGACCGTCCGCAAAATCCAATTCCGGATTTTATCCGAATGTGCGATGCGGCTACCTCACTTCTTCAGAGCGGTGCCGTCCAGTCGACGGAGGTTGAGTCGCAGTTGACTTCCGATACGCAAATTGCCGATTCACGAAATGAACCATGGCAATCCAATTTGGGCGATCTGTATTCGGCTGTTTATACGGCGATGCCGGATGCCGAGTATTTTGAAGAAAGCCGCTACGTTCTTCGGGGCCGTCTTGAGACGAATGGCATTCGGCCGGCGGATTTGTTCGGCGGTAAAGTGATTGTGGATGCTGGATGTGGTGCAGGCAAGTTCACGCAGGCCATCGCCAGCTTCGGTGCCAAACGCGTGATCGGCATTGATATTGGCGAGGAGAATATTGCCTTTGCGAAAGAGCAAGCGAAAAAAGTACCGCACGGAGCCAAAATCGATTATCGAGTCGGTTCTGTTCTTAACTTGCCGGTCGAAGACGCTTCGGCTGACTTCGTGTGGTGCAACAGTGTTGGGCACGTAACGGGTGATCAGAGGGCGACCGTCAGTGAGCTTAGTCGTGTTCTCATGCCAAATGGGCAGTTGTTCTATTACGTCAATGGCCGTTTTGGGCTGTTCGAGATTCTTCTCAAGATGCTCGTGAATGTGATGGCGGGTGTGCCAACACCCCTGATGCGTCATTTTCTTCAGAGTCTTGGAATTGGCGCCGGACGTATTTCCTGGATTATCGCGTGTATCTTCGCTCCGTATGAGTTTCTTCCGCGTGCAGAGGTAGAGCAGCTGCTGTGTGAGAATGGCTTCACGGATTTTCGGCTTTTGACTCGTGGGATCGATATAGATTACTCGGAAAAGATCGCCAGAGGTGAACCATTCGCCGATCTGAAATATGGCGAAGGGCAGCTGCGCTATATTGCGCGGCGCGTTTAGCCGCATGAGCCAGGGTGCCAGCAATATCGAGCGATACAATTTTCACGTGAATAAGGAACTGCGCGCTCGTATGAAAGGGCAGCGGCCTTGCATCGTTTGGTTCACAGGACTTTCGGGTGCCGGAAAATCGACGATCATGAACTTCGTCGAACAAAAACTCAGTCAGCAAGGTGTTCACACTTACGCGCTCGACGGCGACAATCTTCGTTTCGGCCTCAACCGGGATCTCGGGTTTAGTGATGCCGATCGCGTTGAGAACGTCAGACGAGCGGGGGAAGTTGCGCGCCTGATGCTTGATGCGGGCCTGATCGTGCTTTGCGCCTTCATTTCACCGTTTCGTGCAGATCGAAAAATTGTGCGGGATGCGGTTGGGCCAGATGAATTCATCGAAGTTTTTGTTGATGCTCCGCTCGACGCCTGTATGGCCCGGGATCCAAAAGGACTTTACGCAAAGGCTCGCCAGGGCAAAGTCCGTTATGTTACTGGGATCGATTCGCCCTACGAGGCTCCGGAATCACCGGAAGTTCATCTGAGATCTATCGATGCCCCGCCCTCGGTGCTAGCCGATCGAGTCGTCGAGCAACTTAAATCGGCGGGAGTATTCGGCGTTTAGTTGCCGCGTTCGTGGGCGTCCACGATTGGAGGCTTCGTCAACATGGCTACGTTTAATTCGAAATTGCGTGACAACCCATTCAGTGGAAAAAGAGTCGGTGATGTCCGCCCACGATCATTTCGTGCCACCTGGACTGTTCACTCTCGGCACCGTTCAGCTTGGCCAGCCCTACGGGCTCGGTTCGGCGAGAATGGGTATGGACTCACAATTTGCGGAGTCGATCCTTGACGCGGCGGTTACTGCTGGGATTGCGTGGCTCGATACCGCGCAGGGTTACGGCGAATCTGAATCGAGGATTGGGCAATGGTGTGTGCGGCATGGTGCTCGGGTCCGCGTCGTTTCCAAGCTGCGTCCCCTTGCGTCCGTGCCCGATGATGAGATCGCAGTCACTGTGAGGCGGGCTGTCGATGAAAGCCGGCACCGCCTGCGGATCGAAAAGATCGATGCCTATCTGACCCGTGCTGTTGATCTCACGCGGGGCTCAGTCGCAACTGCATTGCGACGGGCGCAGGAAACCGGACGCATCGGGCGGTTCGGTGCTTCGGTCTACACGCAGGAGGAGGTCGAAGCTGTACTCGCAGTTCCTGGTATTGGCGTTGCGCAAATTCCGTTGAGTGTCGTGTCCCGTTCAATAATGAAACAGAGCGTGATCGCCGCCGCCGCAGATCGTGGCGTCATGGTATTTGCCCGCAGTGTATTTCTGCAGGGCGCGTTGTTGTTGGCGCCGTCTGATTTGCCGGTGCATTTGGCGAGCCTCGCGCCCATTGTAGGAAAACTTCGCACCCTGGCGCTCGAGTGCAGGGTGCCATTGTCCGCGCTACTCATCGCCGCCGTTCGCAACACGCCGGGCGTTTATTCACCCGTTCTCGGCGTCGACTCCCCCGATCAATTGAGCGAACTTGCGGCCGCAGCCCAGGTCAACGTGACGTCTGAGGCGATCGAGGCGGCTATCCGTATTGGGCTGAACACGCCAGCGGACATCGTCGATCCGCGAAATTGGCCGCAAGCCTAAGCATTCCACCGCACCACTATAATCGCTAAATTAATAATATATTCAATGGCTTATTGGTCGGTTCCAAGGCTGTAGTACCAATGCTTGACAATTACGTTCACAAGATGAACATAGGACTGCGGTATGAAGATGGTCCGGGCAAAGAGTCACCCGGACTGTGGTAGCTTTAACCTTCAGCCCCGCAATGAATCATTCAAACGCAAAAACCATTAGGCAATGTACGCGCCACTTGGCCGGACATTCCCGAACTGCAATCGTCTTCGCCACCAACTCACAGTCTCAGCGATACCGTCTTCGAGGGCGGTCGCTGAATTCCAACCGGTAGCCTTTTGAAACCGGCTGGCGTCAGCTTCAAGTAACCGAACTTCCGACGGACCTGGTCTGAATCTTGTTTCCTCAGTGACGACGGGTTTGTTTGTGCCTACAGCTGCACGGATGGCATCCACCGTTTCGCTGATCGTTACCGTCCGGCCGGTACCGCAATTGTAGGGTTCACCGTAAGACAGGTTCTCTACCGAACCTGCCGCCAGAAAAGCGCGTGCGGTGTCGCGAACAAATGTAAAATCTCGCTTTGTGGAAATATCGCCCAAATGGATTGAGGTGCAGGCCGGATCAAGCGCTTGGCGAATTGTCGAAGAAATGACTGCGCGTTCGCTCTGCCTTGGTCCATACGTGTTGAAGGGGCGCAGAATAATGATAGGGCTGTCGAAGGATTTTGCGTAAGCAGTTGCCATCATGTCGGCGCCCGCTTTGCTCGCGGCGTACGGTGACTGCGCCACGACCGGATGCCCTTCGTTGATGGGCGTGAATTGGGCGGTGCCATATACCTCGCTTGTCGATGTGTGAACGATGCGGCGAACTCCATGTGCTCGAGCGCCCTCGAGGACATTGAGAGTTCCGGTCACATTGACATCTACGTATGATTGGGCCGCTGCGTAGGAATATGGAATTGCAATCAGTGCGGCGAGGTGGAAAACGATCTCTTGCCCCTCCACCAAGCGGCGCGTGAATGCGGAATCCCGGACATCGCCGCGTACCAACTTTATCGCTTCGCGAACATCGTCGTCTAAAGTGTCGAGCCAGCCGTGAGTATCGCTACCCGTGTAAAGGCTGAGCGCAGTTACATTTGCGCCGGCGGCCACGAGTGCTTCGACCAAATGCGAACCAATAAATCCGTCAGCGCCTGTGACGAGAACCTTGGCTCTGCGGTAGGAATTGGAATAGTTGCTGTGATGGCTCATTCGGTGGCGTGTTTCTGTATCGGTGAATTCTCAACACACAATAGTAAAGCGTGGACTGGCGCGCCAATGTCAAGTTCCATAGCTGGACCGAAAGGATAGCGATGAACCTTTTTGGCAAGAATCTTGATCGTGATATCGTTCTGATCGCGGAAATTGGCGTTAATCACGAAGGCAATGTGGAGACGGCCGCCAAACTGATCAGATCGTCGGCCGAAGCCGGTGCTGACGCGGTTAAATTTCAGAGTTACACGCCCAAGCGTTTCATAGCAGCAACCGATGCAGAAAGGCTGACTCGAATTCAGCGTTTCATGTTGGATGAAGCCGCGCACCGGACGTTGGCGAAAATTGCCAAGGATGCCGGCATCGTCTTCTTTTCCTCTGCCATTACCGAAGATTGGGTAGACCTCATTGCGGAACTCTCACCCGCCATCAAGATTGCCAGTGGCGACCTCACATTTGAGCCCGTAATCCGGGCCGCGGCTCGCACTGGCCGGTTGCTAATCGTCTCGACCGGCTGCGGCACGGTTGAGGAAATCGATCGCACGGTTGACTGGATAGCAGATGAAGTTGGCCGTGAGAATCTTGCCGGACGGCTTGTTCTGATGCATTGCGTCGCTGCTTATCCGACGCCTCTCGCGCAAGCCAATCTCGCGAGTATCCCATTTCTTGGGGCACGATATGGCGTGGCTGTCGGCTGGTCCAACCATGTGCTCGGCTCTGATGCTTGTCACGCTGCCGTCGCCCTTGGTGCGCGCGTTGTGGAAGTGCACGTCACCGACCGCAAGCGAGATCGAACCTTCCGTGATCATGAGCTCTCGCTGGAGCCGCCGGAGCTTGCAGAACTTGCCGAGAAGCTGCCCCTCATCCGCGCATCCATAGGCGAATATGCCAAGGCGCCCATGCCTTGCGAAATTTCCGTGCGTGATGCAATCCGAAAGGGCGTCACAGCGGCCCGTGACTTGCCGAAGGGGACGGTGCTTTGTGCCGATGACTTGATGTATTCACGGCCTGCTAGCGGATTTCCTGCGGAGCAAATGCGCAATTTGATTGGGCGCCACATCAAGTCTGCGGTAGTGGGTGGCACATCGCTGCTACCGGCCCATATTGATCGCTGACAATGGCTTGGACACGATTTTACTGCGATATCGGCGCGCATGTGTGCGAGCCTGAGACCTCAGTCCTCGAGGTCATGGCGCGCATGGATAAAGTCACGCCTTATTTGTTCCAGGTCGTAATTGATCAAGACAAGCGCGTTCTCGGGACCGTCACGGATGGGGATATCCGCCGAGCACTTCTGCGCGGCGAGTCGGTATCCAGTCGTGTCGCCAATTCGATGAAATCTGATCCGATCGTTGGCACTGATGGTGATCAAACAGACAATGAAGACAAGATCCGCCAGATGAGCCTCTTGAGGACGTCAAACGTCTTCATGCCGCTGCTGGACAAACAAAAGCGATTGTCGCGCATTCTTGTCTTGGAGCATGCGAGTTTTGACCGCGCCACAGCTTTGGTTATGGCGGGCGGCAAAGGACTGCGTCTCGGTAGGCGTACACGCAACATGCCAAAGCCGCTTCTTGAAGTCGGCGGTCGGCCGATGCTGGATCATGTTTTGGAGCAACTGGAGACGGCAGGCATTCAACGCATATTTGTGTCCGTGAATCACCTAGCCGAGAAGATCGCCGATTTTCTTGCAAACCGTCAGAGTGAAAGCTCCATTCACATGATTACAGAGAGTGAGATGCTGGGGACAGCGGGAGCTATCGGTCTCTTGCCGGAGATCGATAGTGGGCCACTTCTGGTACTTAACGGAGACGTCCTAAGCGACGTGAACTTTCAGGGCATGCTGGATTTCCACCAGCGCCACGGCCTTGAGGCAACAGTCGGGGCGGCTCATTACGAATATGAAGTTCCGTTCGGGGTTATCAAACACGACCAAAACGGCGCCTTCGAAGGCGTGTCGGAAAAGCCCCGTCAGCGATATTACGTCAGCGCCGGCATCAACGTGCTTTCCGCCAGCATTCGTGGGCTGGTTCCGCGGGGACAATATCTCAACATGCCGGATCTTCTCAACAGCGGACGTGAGGCGGGACTCAAAATCGGTCTTTATCCGATTCACGAATACTGGACTGACCTCGGCAGGCCGACCGATCTCGAAACCGCGCGTCCGCCCGTACATCGGGCAAAGAAATCCGGTCCGTAGGTCACCCGACCAATGCGAAGTACCGACCTGTTTTTTCGATGATAGACGGCAAGCGCGTGCTCTGCGTGATCGCGGCGCGGGGTGGGAGCCAAGGCTTACCCGGTAAGAATATTCGCCTCCTTCTTGGTAGGCCGTTGATTGCATGGTCGGTCTCACATGCGCTTGAGACCCCTGAAATTGACCGCGTGGTTGTATCGACGGATGATGATAAAATTTCGGATGCAGCGCGCGCAGCCGGGGCAAAAGTGCCATTTGTGCGTCCGGCAGAACTAGCCACCGCTGAGACAGGAAAATTTACCGTTTGGCAGCATGCGCTGGATGCGTGTGAGAAGAGTTTTTGCGAGCAATATGACATCCTGGTGGATCTTGATTGCACCGGACCTATACGGACGGTGGAAAATATTTCGGCTGCTATAAGACAATTTCAAGCCGGCCGGTCTCAGGGCATTGACGCCGTCATGTCGGTCAGTCCGGCGCGCCGCAATCCGTATTTCAATCTACTTGAAGCGGGCAACGAAGGCACGCTGAAACCAGCAAAAGCCATCAAGAGCGAAGTGCTTCGGCGTCAGGACGCCCCCTCTTGTTTTGACGCGGTCGCCAGTATTTATGTACTCGATGCTAATTATGTTCGACAAGCCAAAGGCTTGTTCGACGGCAGGGTGGTTGGATTTGAAATGACCCCGGAACAGTCGTTCGACATTGACGATGAGCTGGACTTCCGAATCGTGGAAATGATCCTCAGCAAGCCCATGAAGCCGCGACTGTGACAGCTGACCCGAAATTTGACGTTTCCGGCAAGCGCATATTGCTCGTGGGGGCGACAGGTGTACTTGGACGGGCACATGCTCACACGCTGGCGAAAGGTGGCGCGAGACTGACGCTGGTCGACTTGCGGAGCACTGACGTCATGTCATTGGCCGGCGCCCTTGGTAGCGAATGCCAAGGTGTCGAGGCGGACATCACCAAAGAAGTGGAGGTGCGCAAAGCCGTAGGAGTTGCGGCAGCGCGGTGGAACGGGCTCGACGGCGCAGTGTCGAATGCTGCGCTGACAGGTGAAGGATTGATCGCGGAGGGCAATGCCTTTGCTCCGTTCGAAGATTACCCTTTGGATGTCTGGCGTCGTGTTATTGACGTCAATTTGACCGGAAGCTTTCTGGTCGCCCGAGAATCCGGCCGTGCGATGAAAGCCAGCGGTGGTAACGCCAGCATGGTGCTTGTTTCAAGCATCTACGGGCTGATTGCACCCGATCATAGAATCTACGACGGGCAACCGTTCAAATCGTTTGCCGCCTATTCGGCCAGCAAGGCGGGAATTGTGGGGCTGACTCGCTGGCTCGCAACCTGGTGGGCCAAAGATGGGATTCGGGTCAATTGTTTGGCCCCAGGGGGCACCTATAACGATCATGATCCGGCGTTTGCTGCGGCGTACAGCACGCGCGTTCCGCTTGGCCGCATGGCCAACCGTGACGAATTGAGCGCAAGCCTTCTGTTCTTATTGAGCGATGCCTCGAGCTACATCACGGGCCAGGTTCTGGCCGTCGATGGCGGTATGAGCGCTTGGTGATGGAAGTGCTTTCGTGATTCGTTTGAGTGTCCCGGATCTACGCGGCCGTGAGATGGAATACCTCGCGCGTTGCATCGAAGACAATTGGGTGTCCTCCGCCGGCCCCTTTGTCGCGCGGCTGGAAGCAGAGATGGCCGAGTGCGCGGGCTGCCAGCATGCTGTTGCCTTCGTGAACGGAACTGCGGCGTTGCACTTGGCTCTCGTTGCGGCGGGAGTTCGCCCCGGGATGCATGTCATTGTCCCGGACTTCACCTTCGCGGCCACCGCGAATGCAGTCTATCACGCGGGCGCGCGACCTTTGTTTGCTGACGTCGCACCGGATACCTGGACGTTGTCGCCCGAAGCCCTTGAGCAAGCATTGGCTGGTGCGCGTGACCAAGGTTTGAAAATTGGTGCGGTCATCTCCGTACATGTCATGGGGCAGCCGGCCGATATGGAGCCGCTGTCCTACACCTGCGCGAAAGCTGGAGTGCCGTTGATCGAAGATGCAGCTGGTGCAATCGGTGCGATCTACAAGGACAAGCCGGTGGGTTGCTTCGGTGACATTGCGATGTTCAGTTTCAATGGCAACAAGACTGTGACCGCGGGTGGCGGCGGGATGATTGTGACTAACCGCGAGGATTGGGCTGCACGCGTCCGCCACCTAAGCACGCAGGCCCGGGCGGCGGCTGCATATCAATACGACGAAGTGGGTTTCAACTACCGGATGACAAATCTCAATGCTGCCGTTGGCTTGGCACAACTGGAACGGTTGCCGGAAATGCTTGCGACCAAGAAGGCGCACGCTTTTGCATACGATCGCGCCGTGACGGGTCGAGTGGACATGCAGCCGATGTCCAGGGTGAACTGGGCCGTTAGCAGTTGCTGGCTTTATGGCTTGCGGACGAACTCCACTGCCGCTGCCGGATCGTTGGTCAAGCATCTCGACGGCTGCGGAATCGAAGCGCGACCGTTTTGGAAAACTCTTTCAAATCAAAAAGCGTACGCCGCCGCAGCAAGGATGCCCGCCCCCTATGCCGCAGGTTTGTCGGGACGCGTCGTCACGATTCCGTCGGGAAGCGGGCTCACGGAATCCGAGCGGGAGGCGGTCATCAAAGCATTGGCCGGCTGGCGCGGTAAAGTGGTCAATGATTGAAACGCGTGCCTATGTGTTGATCGGCGCAGGCGGACACGCACGAACCGTTTGTGATGCCATTGCCGCCGCGGGAGATACGGTTACTGCTTATGTCGATCCGCGTGCATCTTCTTGGCTGCGTGCTCCACGCATTGATGATGCTGGTATTCCGACAAAATCGACGATCGCATTGGGTATCGGCGGCATGGATCCCGACACCCTCATGCGCCGACTGAAGATGCTCGATCGTTATCTGATGGATGGTCATGACGTTCCAACGATCGTTCATCCTCGCGCGATCCTGGGCGAGACCGTGCATTTGGAGCCGGGTGTCATCGTGCTTTCGGGCGGGATCGTAAATTCCGGCGCGCATCTCGATCGTGGTGTCATCGTGAATACGGGCGCGATTGTCGAACACGACTCGCGTGTCGAGGCTGGCACTCATGTGGCGCCGGGCGCCATACTGTTAGGTGATGTTAAGGTCGGTTCATGCAGCATGATCGGTGCCGGGGCCGTGGTTCTGCCTGGGACATCCGTGGCGGCGGCGACGATCGTTCGCGCCGGCAACAGGTATCCGAACTAATATGCCGACATCCACGCTTTCGATCATCGCCGAGGCGGGCGTCAATCATAATGGCGATCTGATCATGGCGCGTGAACTGGTTCACGCGGCGGCCGACGCAGGCGCCGATGTCATCAAGTTTCAGTCCTTTAAAGCCGAGGATCTGGTGATTGCCACCGCAGATTCGGCACCATATCAGCAGCGCAATACCGGGCAGAAAAATCAGCTGCAATTGCTTCGTGCACTCGAGTTGGATTTTGAGGCATTTAGTGAATTGGCCGCTCTCTGCCGGAAGCGGAAGATCGAATTTCTCTGCACTGCGTTTGACGCTACCACGCTGCCGAATCTAATTGGTCTCGGGATGCGATCGATCAAAATTGCATCTGGAGAGTTGACGAACCATCCGGCTATCGCACTCGCGGCAAGTCACAAACTGCCGATTCTCTTATCGACCGGGATGGCGACGCTTGCCGAGGTTAGCGATGCTCTATCGGTGATCGCGGATGCCGGGCCAGTGCCGGTGACGGTACTACATTGTACCTCGCTATATCCGGCGCCGCTGAATTCCCTGAACCTTCACGCCATAACGACCTTACGTAAGTCATTTGGACTGCCTGTAGGATATTCGGATCACAGCCTGGGTGAGTTCGCGGCTATCGCCGCAGTTGCACTTGGTGCGACCGTTATCGAGAAGCACCTGACGCTCAGCACGAAGTTGCCCGGACCCGATCATGGCGCCTCGCTCGATCCGGCGGCCCTCAAGATGATGGTGGGCAATCTACGTGAGATCAGCCTAGCCATGGGTGACGGCACGAAGGAGCCATCGTCCGGGGAATCTGAAACGGCAAAACTTGTGCGGCGTTCTTGGCATTCGAAGCGGGAGCTTAAGGTCGGGCACAGGTTGGACGATGGTGATATCGCATTAAAGCGTCCGGCAGATGGACTGCCGCCGGCAAACTCGCCATCCGGAAGGACGCTAGCGCTTGGTGTTGGCGCCGGCGCTCCCATTCGCGCCGAGGATCTTGTGTGACGCGGATTGTCAGCGTTTCGACCGGCCGTTCGGATCACGGCATCCTGACGCCCGTCTGGGCGGCCATCGACGGTTATCCTGAACTCGAACTCAAAGTGCTGTTCTCCGGCATGCAGGTTCGAGATGACGCAAGTGCGCGCGCGGCATTGCCTGCCGGAATCGAAGTTCTCACCGTGGGCGAGGATTTGGGTGGCGGGGATGGCGCCGGAGTAAATCGGGCGGCGGCGAAGATCATGGCCGCGGCTGGTGAAGCCTTCAGCATCCTGAAACCAGATATCGTCATGGTTATGGGAGATCGCCTCGATATGTTTCCGGTGGCAGTTGCGTGTCTGTCATTCAATCTCCCTCTGGCGCATCTGCACGGCGGCGAGCAGACGCTCGGTGCGATCGACGATCGAATACGGCATGCTACGACGAAGCTCGCTCATGTACATTTTCCGGCAACCGCGGATGCCGCTTCGCGTATAAATCAAATGGGCGAAGAGGCGTGGCGCATCACGATCACTGGTGCGCCGGGTTTGGATGCTCTGAACGCCGTGCCTGTGATGACGGCCGAACAATTTGCTGCGGCCGCGGGGTTGAAATCAGCCAACGGGCTGCTGCTCGTGACATTGCATCCCGAAACGAATTCCCAAAATCCATCGGACATCGCCGAATCTATGATAGGCGCGCTGAAAACGACCAATGCGCCGATTCTTTTCACGACGCCCAATTCGGACCCTGGAGGGAAGGCGGTCCTGAATTCCATTAGGGGCTTTGTTGCAGAACGGCCTAATGCGGTATTTCGAGAAAATCTCGGAACGGCTCTGTATGCAAACGCCATGCGCCATTCGGCAATGATGATTGGGAACTCGTCCAGTGGTTTAATAGAAGCACCGATCTTCAATCTGCCCGTCATCAACATCGGTTCCCGGCAGCAAGGGCGGCTTCGGGGTAACAATGTAATCGACGTATCAGCGAACACCACTGAGATCGCAGCCGCGATCGCGTCAGTGAAAGATCGCGCGAAGCCGAGAGGCGCGGGTACGAGTCCTTATGGCGACGGTCATGCGGCGCAACGGATCGCGAAGACACTGGCTGCACTCCCGCCGCGCCAACGACTATTGAACAAGCGTATCCCCGAGTACGCCACTCAATTCACGGCACCTTGGGAAACGAGCCGGAATCTTCCAGATAAATTGTTGAAACATGAACAAAAATGAAACCGCACCACCGGTGCGAGTCATCGCTCGGCTGGACATAAAAGGCCCAAACGTCATCAAGGGTATAAGGCTGGAGGGGCTCCGCATCGTTGGCAAACCTGGCGCTATGGCGCGACGCTATTATGAGCAGGGTGTCGATGAAATTATTTACATGGATACTGTCGCCTCGCTCTACGGGCGCAATCAGATCCTCGATATTGTTGAGGAGGCCGGTCGGGACATATTTGTTCCGATGACTGTTGGCGGAGGCATTCGAAGCATCGATAACATTACCGCCGCGCTTCGGCGCGGGGCCGACAAAGTGGCGATCAATACCGCGGCACTCAAGCGTCCAGAATTTCTTTCGGAGGCGGCCAGGGTTTTTGGCAGTCAATGCATTGTCGTGTCGATTGAAGCCAAGAAATGGCGTTCGGATTATTGGGAGGCGTATTACGACAATGGCCGTGAGCGGTCGGGGCTCGACGCGATCAAATGGGCGATGCAGGCGGAGAGCCTTGGCGCTGGCGAAATTCTACTAACATCTGTTGACGCAGAGGGCACGAAGAAGGGCTTTGATCTTGATCTCTACGAACAAGTCCGCTCGCAGGTCCGAATTCCGGTGATAGCTGCAGGTGGCGGCGGGACCAGCGGTCATGTGGCCGAGCTTCTCGATCGGTCGCAAGCGGATGCGGTCTGCTGCGCATCGCTTTTCCATTATGACATCTCCGATGTCACATCGCTTAAGAGATCAATTGCGGCCGCGGGACATCGGGTGCGGCCATCCTGATCATCGTCGATTATGGTCGGGGTAACCTCTACAGCCTTGGACAAGCATTGCGCCATATTGGCGTAGAGCACGAAATTTCGGAGGACCCGTCTCGTCTCAGGGATGCGACCAAAATTATCGTGCCGGGTGTCGGAGCGTTTGGCGACGCAATGAAGGGGCTCGAGTCACGCAGTCTGGTAACGCCGATCAAAGAGGCCGCGGACCGCGGCACGCCGATGTTAGGCATCTGCCTGGGCATGCAACTGCTGGCGACCGAAAGCAGAGAGTTTGGCACGCACCCCGGACTGGAATTGATCCCAGGTGTTGTGAAGCGTCTACCGGAGGGTTCTGGTGATGCTGCCATGCGCGTGCCAAACGTCGGGTGGCGGACTTTGGATCCGGTGCGAAGTGATGCATACATGGGCGATCTAGATGCCGGGGCCATGGTATATTTTGTGCATTCGTATGCGCCTCATCCGACAGCATCAAAGCACGTTGCTGCGACAACTAACGTGAACGGCGAAAATATCCCCGCCATAATTCGCAACCGCAATGTCGTCGGATATCAGTTTCACCCTGAGAAGAGTGGACGAGCCGGCCTGAAATTGCTCCGGCGGTTTGTAGAATTCCGTTTTGCCTAAGATGAAAATTCGGAGACCATAGGAATGATTGTCAAAGTCGAAGACCGTGGTGGAAAGCGCTACGTCATCGATCCCGTCGAGGGACCGTTGGAGATTAAACATGGACTACCCGGCGAAGTTCGGTATTGCACCCGGTGCGTCATTTCCAATCAGCGACCCTCCTCTTCCGTTGAGCATGAGAACACCAAAGAATCGACGCGTAATTTTATTGAGTTTGACAAGAACGGAGTCTGTAGCGCCTGCCGCGTCGCTGAACTGAAACACCGCGATATCGAATGGGAAAAACGATCACGTGAACTTGTCACGTTGTGCGAAAAATACCGGTCTCGAAACGGGCACTATGACTGCTTGGTCCCTGGCTCCGGTGGCAAGGATTCGGTGTATGCCGCGGATGTGCTCCGAAAAAAATATGGCATGAACCCACTGACGGTGACCTGGGCGCCGCACATGTATACGGATGTTGGCTGGCGCAATTTTCAGCGTTGGGTGCATAAAGGAGGGTTCGACAATTACCTATTCACGCCGAACGGTCAGGTGCACCGCAAGCTGACGGAGCTGGCGTACCGGAACATGCTGCATCCGTTCCAGCCGTTTGTTATCGGGCAAAAGAACTTCGCACCAAAGCTGGCGGCCAAGCTGAACGTACCGCTGGTTTTCTATGGCGAACATGAAGCTGACTACGGGAGTCCGATCGCGGAAAGCTATTCCACCCTTCAGGATACAAGATTCTACGCGCGTTCGCGCCAATCGACGACCGACTTATATTTTGGAGGTGTTGTTCTAAGCGAACTTCCCAAGCACGGCATCAGTCTCGATCACATGGCTTCGTACCTGCCCGCCGATATCGACGATCTAACGAAGGCTGGCGTTGAGGTGCACTATCTTGGCTATTATCTCAAATGGGTGCCGCAGGAGTGTTACTATTACGCGGTTGAGATGACTGGCTTCGAGGCCAACACGGAGCGCACCGAAGGAACGTACTCGAAATATTCAAGCATAGACGACAAGATTGACCCCTATCACTACTGGACAATCTTCACCAAATTCGGCATCGGCCGCGCCACCTACGATGCGTCGCAGGAAATTAGAAACCTTCACATTGATCGTGAAGAAGGTGTGGCGCTGGTGCATAAGTACGATGGCGAAATCCCCCGAAAATATTTGCAGGACGTCCTTGAATATCTTGACATGGACGAAGCAGAATTCTTCGAAATTGCCGATAGGTTTCGCTCACCGCATCTATGGCGCAAGTCATCCAATATCTGGCAATTGAGATTTCAGGTATCTTGAGTCGAGTTGTCGTTGCAATGTTGAATTTATCAAAGATCTTCGGACGGTTTGGGCCGAAGGCTTGGCTGACGCAGCTACGGTTGCTTCGGGAACTGGGGGTATTCGGCCTTCGCAATACCGCACTTGTTAGCGGACTGACAATCATTTCGGCAATACTTGAGACCGTCGGTGTTGCAATGATTCTCCCGATTCTGGATTTTGTGAACAGCAACGGCGACATCAAGGCGCTCGAATCCAGCTCGACGGCATGGCGGTTCATTGGCAAGGCCTTCGAGGCGGTGGGCATCCAGGTGAGTCTTGTCGCACTCTGCATCATAGTGGTTGCTCTGGTGTCGCTGCGGCAAACCACTACCTTCGCACGCACGATCATGATTTCGATGTGGAAGGAACGCGCAGGCCGGGAAATTGCGGTCCGCTGCTTTCGCTCCGTTCTTTCGTCGCGAGCACATTATATTGAAGGTTTTGGACAGGGGCGATTCCTTGTCCTTTTAAATGATCAGGCGCAACAAGCGGCTGCTCTGTTGAGCGTATATTCGTCGCTCTTTGCGCTGCTGGTAACATTTGCCGCATATACAGCACTTGTCATCATCACAGCGCCGCTGGCCAGCATGTTTGCGCTGCTGATCGTTGGCGGCGTTGCGGCAAGTCTGAGCTACTATGTGCGGATAGCCAGATCGCTCGGACATCGAGCGCTCGCAGCGCGCGAGCAATTTTCCAATTTTGCGGCAGAGCGCTATCGCGGCTGGCGGTTGATAAAATTGGCGAATACGCTAGACATCGAGGCCTCGCAACTTGGAGTTCGAGCCGACGCAATTTATCGGGCTCGTGTCGCGATGGCGCGAAATTCCGGAATGATCATGCTTCTCGTCAGCCCGATCATGACGGCAGTGACACTCGCCTGCCTCTATGTGGCGCTCGTGCATTTGGCTTTGAAGGTTTCGGTCGTCACGCTGTTTGTTGTCGTGCTTCTCCGATTGATACCTGTCTCGCAAAGTCTGGCTTCTCAGCGCCAGAGCATTGCGAGCTTCGGTGCGGGATTGGAGCGTGTTCAGGAGACCTTATTGACGAGTGAGACTCTCAAGGAAATCGACGACGGAGATCGGATTTTCGAAGGCATTGGAAGCGGTATCACGTTCGAGGATGTGAACTTCCACTTCGAGGGTGAGGAACGTCAGACCTTGACAGATGTAACGGCTGCCATTCCCGCCAACAAAGTGACCGCGATCATCGGACCTTCAGGTGCCGGAAAATCGACTCTTGTGTCTCTAGTGCCGCGTCTGGAGTTACCCCAATCTGGGAAAGTAGCAATCGATGGCACGCCCGTCACGGAATTCCAGCTTGCCTCGTTACGGCGGAAGATCGCCTTTGTGCCCCAGAATCCCTTTCTCTTTAGAGCAACCATTCGCGACAATCTCAGCTATCTGAACGAAAGCGTCACCGATGCGGAAATCGAGCGGGCATGCCATTTGGCGCGCGCAGATGGTTTCGTCCGCCGGATGTCGCAAGGCTATGACACCATGCTGGGGGAAGACGGGCAGAGGTTGTCCGGAGGCGAGCGTCAACGATTGGTGCTCGCAAGAGCGCTGTTGTCCGGGGCAAGAATTTTGATCTTGGATGAGCCCACTAGTGCGCTTGATTTCGAATCCGAGCGCGTAGTGCAGGAAGCCTTGACCGATATCATGCGGGGCGGCGATATCACGCTGATCATTATCGCGCATCGGTTATCGACGATCCAAGGCGCCGATCATCTGCTTGTTCTTGATAGCGGACGGATTATTCAGTCAGGGGCACCGACTGTGCTGCAACGAGACGACAATTGGTACCGCAGGATGATCGAAGCCTAGTCACGGGCTGGGCTGAGAATTTTCAACAGCGCCAATAATTCATTTCAACAATCAAAGTCAACAATCAAAGCCAGGCGCGATCAAAAAGCGTGGATAGCCCGCCTGCAGGTCGGTCCACGACCCATTTAAATAATCGAAACAAAAATGAACGATCGCATGAATTTGTCGTCAGTGAATAACGAGGGGCCTAAATGCGTATTATTGCTCTATCAGAAAATCTGGGGATGGCTGTACGAGGCATTGATTCCCCATATGCGGAATGAGTTCGGTACGCGGTTTATTATTCTGGCTCCTGCGTCAGCAGTTTTGCACCTTAATACCAACGTTTGCGGCCCGGAAGACGAAGTCATCGATCTTGCAGCATTGGAAAAGTCTGAAGAGCCTGCGGATACTTCTGCTGCAATGAAGGAAGGCGCCAGAAACGAAGAGCGTTACAACGTCAGCTATCTACGTGATCTGGTGCAACAGCTTCGAACCATCTCAGCCAATTATCTTACCCACTCGCCGATGAGCAACTACTCGGTCAGCCACATAGAGTCCTGGCCTCGAATCGTGAATCGTTTGAATTTGATGTTCGATTATTTCGGTAATTTGTTGTCCGAACGTGGTGTCGATCTCGTGATCTGCCGACCGGATATCGCCTTTTCGACGCTCGCGTGCGTTCACGTCGCAGCGGCGCGAGGCATTCCTGTTACATTTGGCAAGGGTGTTCGGTATAAGGACTACTTGGGCTGGGCATGCGGTCCTTACGCTGAAAGCGATTACCTAGCGGAAACCTTTAAAACCATTCCCGAGTGCGAGCCAACACCGCGCGAAGAGCTGGTGCCACCCGGGGGATCGGGCCTTCGCTGGTCGCAGGCGAGGCGCCGCTACTCATTTTTCAATACCGCACGAGAGGTGCTTGTCCAGACGATCATTCACACTCTTTTTCTTTTCAAGGATATTCGCGAAGGTTATCGCCCTGGCACCCGGAGGCTGAGCTATAGCGGCGCGGTGCGCCAGCTGCTGCACGCCCGCAAAGTAGGCAACTGGATTGACAGTCACGGGGAAACCGACATTGAGGCTATCGCTTCGCAGCCTTACGTTTTGTTCTTGCTGCCTCAAGAGCCGGAGTTTTCAATTCAGTCACTCTGCAGGGAGTTTCCTCATACTTTTACGGTCGCGCAACAGCTGGCATTGTGTTTGCCACCGGGTACGAGGCTCGTTATCAAGGAACATTCGCTGCTGACCGGGCGGAGACTCTCATTCTACCAGGACCTACTTCGACTGCCGAATGTCGTTTTGGCGCATCGGCTAGTATCTGGCATCGACTTGGCAGATCGCTCGGCCGCCGTTGCGACGATGAGTGGTACTACGGGAGTTGAGGCAACATTGTTGGGGAAGCAAGTCGTTCTGATTGGTCGGCACATCGAGTACGGGTTTCTACCGAACATTCAACGTGTCCGATCGTTCGACAATCTGCCGGAAATAATGCGTGAGGCACTGCGAGAGCGCACGGACGCAGAAATCGAAGCAGTTCGGCGTGCCGGTTCAACCTATCGTGCTACTGTGGCTGCAATCTCATACTCCGCTCCGGGAACGCCACCGCTTAACGGTGATCGTCAAACCATCACCGACGCCGAGGTGGGAGATGCAATCAAGGCGTTGCTCGGAAACTATCGATTTCAAAAGTGGCAAGCGACCCAACAAAAAGTTGCTACGCAATGACGTCATCGGTTCGGATCATCGTACGACTTGAGGTGAAGGGGCCAAATTTGGTGAAGGGTCTTTGTTTCGACGGTTTCCGCGTTTTGGGTCATCCTGAAACATTTGCTAGTATCTACGATGATGATGGCGCGGACGAATTCCTTTACGTCGATACGGTAGCCAGCCTCTACCAGCGCTCGCCTCAGTTCGATGTCATCCGGCGCATCGCGGCGAAGACGACGGTTCCGTTGACGGTTGCCGGCGGCATCCGCAGTATTGAAGACATCCATTCAGTGCTCCGAGCCGGCGCCGATAAGGTGGCGATCAATACGGCGGCGCTTGCCACTCCGGATTTTCTCAAGGTAGCGTCGGGTCGCTTCGGCTCGCAGTGCATCGCAGTTTCGATCGAGGCGCACCAAAATAGTAACGGCCAGTATGAGTGCTGGACGAATTTCGGAAGACAGAAATCGGGCGTCGATGTATTTGAATGGGCGGAACGAGTTGTCAATTTGGGGGCCGGTGAGATCATTGTTTCGGCGGTGCATAATGATGGGCTCGGTGTCGGCTTCGATGTCGAACTCACGCGCCGCATTGCGACGGCTTCTCCGGTCCCGGTGGTGGCGTCCTGCGGCGCCGGCAGCCCGGAGCACTTTCGGGATGTGATCGTGAAAGGCAAAGCTGACGCGGTCGCCGCTGCTGCGATTTTTCACTATCAGGCCGCGAAGCCAGTCGATCGCATGTGGATGTCTTATGATGGTGCGCAGTTGCGTAACGGCGACCCTGCAGATTCCGGAAATATCGAATTTTTGAATTGTGGGTACGGCGGCATCCGAGAGTTAGACGTTAAACCCACGTCCGTAGGTGATGTAAAGCGTTATCTGGCTGCGCACGGTCTGCCGGTGCGGATCTCAGCCGACGCCGTTCGCATTCAGGCATGCCCATGATCGCGGCAGCCCTTGTTATCGTCGATGACGGTATGGGAAACCTGTTCAATTTACAGCGTGCCTTTGAGCGGCTGGATATTGAAGCCAAAGTTGCAACAGATCCGGGCCAAGTCGAGCGGGCTGGCGCTATTGTTTTGCCGGGCGTTGGTGCATTCGATACGGCCATTCACACCTTGCGCGATTGCGGATTGGTCCCAGTTATTCGGCGCGCAGCGGTCAGTGGGATTCCCGTGCTCGGGATATGCCTGGGCATGCAATTGCTAGCAACCGAGTCGAATGAAGGCGGCAATTTTCCTGGCCTTGATCTCATTCCTGGCGCAGTCAGGCGTTTGAGGTCTCCCGATGAACAAACTTCAAACTTCAAAGTGCCGCAGATGGGCTGGAATGAGATTTATTCGGATGTTGACGCATCGCGGGGCGACACCATACTTGACGAAATTCCCGACGAAACTAAATTTTATTTCCTGCACAGCTATGTTGTGGATCTTGAAAATCGCTCGGACCTTCTGGCTCGCTGCAGATATGGCCGAGATGAATTTCCGGCCGTCGTCCAGCGCGAAAATGTGTTCGGCTGCCAGTTTCACCCCGAACGGAGCGGCGCTATGGGTCTGAAGCTACTCCGGAATTTTGCTGCCTTAATTAAACGGAAAGATATCCGCTGATGTCTGTGATTCTAGATCGCCAATTTGAAGACCTTTCTAAAGTGATCGCGTTTTGCCGAAATTGTGTCGTATCAAACCAGCGCCCCCGAACTCTCCTGAACAAGGAAGGAGTTTGTTCGGCGTGCGTTTGGGCGCATGAGAAGGATCATGTTGTTGACTGGTTTGCGCGCGAACGCGAGCTTGCGGCGTTATGTGATCGATATCGTAGCAAAGATGGCAGCTTCGACGTGATTGTGCCGAGTAGCGGCGGAAAAGATTCTTGCTTCGTTGCTCATCAATTGAAACACGTTTACGGCATGCACCCGCTGTGTGTGACCTGGACGCCATTTGAATGGACCGATATCGGATGGCAAAATCTGCGTTCCTTTCACAACTCGGGGTACGACATCATCATAGGGCAGCCAAACGGCCAAATTCATCGCAAGCTGGCTAGGCTGGCATTCGAGCTGAAGGGTGACGCGTGGGAGCCGTTTGCCTATGGTCAAAAAGCATGGGCCTTTCATATTGCGCTGCGTTTCGGGGTCCAGTTGATCATGTACGGTGAGAACGGTGAGTTGGAATATGGTGGATCCGACAAATACAAGAACCGGCCGAAAGAAGGACCGGAAGAATGGACAGAGGGATATTATAAGGGAACGTCGGTCGATCGGTTGATCGAAACCGGAGTTCAACAAGGTGTGCTGACTCCGGATGACGCTAAGGCGGAAACTATTTCCTGGTACAAACCGCCGGCACCTGAGGCAGTGCAAAAAGCCGGCATCGAAATGCACTGGTTTTCCCATTACAAGAAATGGACGCCGCAGGAAAACTACTACTATGCGGTTCGCCATTGCGGCATGCGCCCAAATCCAAATGGACGCACCGAAAGCACGTATACGAAATACGCTAGCCTAGATGACAAGGCCGACGGTTTTCATTTTTATCTCGCCTACATGAAATTTGGTCTTGGTCGGTGCTCCCGCGATGCTCAGCAGGATATTCGCCGAGGGCATATTACTCGCGAGGAAGGCGTGCGGCTGGTTCATCGATACGACCACGAATTTCCGCACGAGCATTTTCAGTGGTTTCTCGACTATCTGGCGATAGATGAGAAAAAATTCTGGCAAGTTATGGATATGTATCGAAGTGCCTCCAATGTTTGGGAGCGTGAAGGTGATAAATGGCAGCTGACGGCTTTGGTGCGCTGATCGAATCGCGGTCTGACTGGCTTAAGATTTTTGGTACCCGAAAAAATCCCGATACGGTTCAAGATGCTCATCGATGAGATCAAGCTCTCGTTGGTTCAAAGCGTGAATGGGCCTTTTGGCGGATGTATAGTCAATGCCGCTTAGTGCTGTGAAACTCGACGCACCTGGCCAAGTCTGGCCAAGTACAGTCGGTCTAATCAATACATCGTCAAAAGCAATCCCGAGCCAATCGGCAATCCTCCTCATGATCGGCTCTGTTTCTCGAATGAGATCTTCGAACTTGATAACGAGTCTGCGCTTTGGGTCTGTATTTTGAACGCGATTCGCCATGGCGTTCAGTTCCGCAAGGCATATGGCAAACGCGGGCCAGGTAATGCGGTTTCTGCCGCGCTTATCGCGGCTGCGTTTCAGACTATCGAGGCATCTGGCCGGATCGCGGGAAACGAATATCGCGCGCGCCTCCGGTATGCTTTCGACCGCTGCCGCAGCTGACTTGCCGTAGTCTGGCGCCATCATGCAACAATAACGTCGCGGTTCTTGTTCGAGTCCCGCGATGCAGGCTCGCGCCAGAACCTGCCAGAGACCGCTGATCGATTCGAAGCGCCCCGCTTTCAGAACATCAAGAAAAGCGTTCTCGGACCAAGGTGCCGGGATCTTGATTTCAGAAACAGAGCCGACGCCGGGTTCGTGAAACCCCTTTTCAACGGGTGGCACAATCTGTTTGTCGCGAATACCGAAAAGAAATTCATCGGCGTTCCTCTTGGCCGAGCCGACCATGATCTCTTGGCCGGACGGCGTGAGCTTCTGAGCATTGTAAAGATATTCGAAGAAAAGTCCTTCATCCATGAGCCAGGAAATATCTCGGTGACCTTCGACCAAAGAATAAAGCAAACTTTTACCGGAGCGCGGCGGGCCGCTGATGATCAGCGGTATGCACTTATCGGCGGCGCTCGCGACACGAGCCGCACTCATCTCGAAAATCCGGCAAGGTGGCGATGCGTTTCGTTTCCATCTACCCGAGCGAAACCGGATAACCGAATTTGCCAGATCATGCGACGAACCAATAATTGTTTGAACAATGACGATGTCATGTTGTTGTACCCTGACGACGTGAATGGAAATAGCACACGCGCGAATATCAGCAATGCGAAGACATCTTTTCCAACTATCCTGCTTAAGGTCAAGTCTGCTCCGGTCTACCGCACTGAACAGGCTCTGCACCGATGATGTCCTTGTTCCCGGGTCCGTCCATCGCCCGAGAGTTGGTCCTGATTGATGGGATTACCAGAGCAGGTAAGATGTTGATCGCGAAACTTGTATCAGCTTTCGAGGGGGTAGATTTTTTTCAATATCAGCCGATTTTAGAGCATGTGCCAATCCTTTGGCGACTTGGCGTCCTCGATACAAACAGCGCCGCCATTTTTTGGAGGCTGAATGCGAGTATGGCCGTACTCGACCGGGCGACGGGTCGCAACTTGAACTTTCGGCTCGAAGACTCGAGCAGTATTTCGAAGGCCCTCGACGCTGACCGATATCTTGAGCGAGCGCGTGATCCCGATTTCGATGGTCTTCTAAAGCGCTTTAACGAAGATAGCAGGGTGCCGGCATTTCTGACTCATGAGACATTGCCGCACGCTGAGCTGATATTCTTGGCCGCACCGGAGGCACGTATTGTGGAGGTCGAACGCAATCTCGCGGATCTAGCTTTTTCATGGTTTCAGCGAGGTTGGGGTGTTCGCTTTGGTTCGGATGAGAAGGCCCTTATTCCGGTGGTGGCAGTTGATGGAAATCCGACGCCGTGGTTTGCGACCGATTTCGCTGAGACCTTCGGACAGTCATATGCTGCGATGTCGCCGGCCGATCGCTGCGCGGCAAGTATTTTGACGCTGCACCGTGAAAGCCAAAGAGCATTGGCGAAACTGCCCGAAGATCAATCTCGAAGAGTTCATGTGATCAGCTACGAAACATTGTTGTGTGACCCACATGGTGTAATGGACGGCATTGGAGCGTTCCTCGAGACCGAGCCGCTTCCAGGCATGAGTGAAGTATTGGCACGCGAAGGGCTAACTGGGTCCGAAAAAACAAATCCAAAATCCAGCCGGAAGGCTCTCGGTGAGGTGGTGTCTCCCGCTCTGGCGGCAAGTCTCGATGCTGCCATGGAACAGCAAGTTGCTCAGAAACGCTGACTAACCCAAAAAGGTAGAAACACAGAAATGCCGAAAGATCTTTTTTGCACTCTGGGGCCTGCATCGCTCAACGAGCAGGTTATACCTCGGCTTGCTGAGCTCGGCGCGACGCTTTTTCGAGTCAATTTGTCGCACACCAAGATCCTGGATTTGAAGAAAACCATCGGCATCATTCAATCACTGACCGATGTGCCAGTGTGTCTGGATACCGAAGGCGCTCAGATCCGAACAGGCGATTTTGCTTTCGGTCCCGTCGAACTTAGAGAGAACAGCTTTGTAGAGGTTTCGATCAACCTCGAACCAGGCAGCGCGAACAGCTTTAATATTTATCCACGCGGCATCGTCCGCGAATTGGAAGTTGGTGATTTCGTCAGCATCGATTTCAATTCAGTATTGGCCCAAGTGGTGGACATGCATGAAGGCGGCGCCACCCTCCGGGTCCTGAATGGAGGTAAGATAGGCGGCAATAAAGCCATAACAGTCGCGCGCGACATCGCCATGCCGGCGCTCACGGAGAAAGACGTGACTGCGCTGGAGATCGGTAAGCTAATGGGTGTCCGGCACTTTGCGTTGTCGTTCGCCAATCAATCCGGGAATGTCGATGAGATCAGGCGGCGAGTCGGTGTGGACAGCTACATCATATCCAAAATTGAAACCTTGCAGGGCTTAGCTAATTTGGAAGCAATCGCGAAAAAATCCGATTGCCTTCTGATCGACCGAGGCGACCTTTCGCGTCAAGTGGCGCTTGAAAACATCCCGGCCACACAGAAATTTATCATTCGAACCGCGAAGTCTCTGAAGACGCCCGTTGTGGTCGCCACCAATCTTTTGGAATCGATGGTCACTACACCGTTGCCGACACGGGCGGAAGTGAATGACGTATACAATACGTTAGCCGACGGCGCCGACGGATTGGTGTTGGCAGCTGAAACCGCAATTGGTCAGTTTCCAATACGGGCGGCGAAGATGATCGCTACAATAATTCGGAGCTTTGAGCGAACCGCTGTCGAAGATCGGCCGCACAAAAATCAAGAGATATCGTTTCTTGTGCCGCCTCATGGTGGTGCGCTGATCAACAGGGTCAACCGGGACATGACCGGCCTATCTGATCTGCCCCAAGTGACGGTCAGTATGACTGACTTGTTGGATTGCGAACAAGTTGCGATTGGGACTTACTCGCCGCTTACCGGCTTCATGAACCGGGAGACGTTAGAATCCGTTTTATCGTCGCATCGACTGCCGGATGGAACGATTTGGACGATGCCCATCGTCCTGCAGATCAGTGAATCTGCCGCAAAAGCATTTTCCGTAAGGGACCGGATTGCTCTGGTTTCGGAGAGTGGCGACATTCATGCCGTACTTGATGTCAGCGACATGTACCGACCCGAAATGCAGAAGTTAGCCCAGCAATGGTTTGGGACATCGAGTTCGGATCATCCTGGCGTCGCGCGTGTATTTGGTGCGGGACCGGTATTCGTCGGCGGGAACATTACCCTGACTCAGCATATCCCCTCACAATTCCGACACTATGCTTTGACTCCGGCCGAAACACGGATTCTCTTTGCGCATAAGGGATGGACCAAGGTCGCGGGCTTCCATACGCGAAACGTCATTCACCGCGCGCACGAATATCTTCATAGGAAGACGTTACGCGATACCAAGGTCGATGGATTGTTAATCAGCCCGGCGATTGGGCCGAAAAAGAAGGGTGACTTTCACGCGGATTCAATACTCGAAAGTTACCAATTGATGTTTGATTTTGGCTTGTATCCGATCAATCAAGTTGTGCTTGGTGCATTTTCCACATACTCGAGATATTCGGGACCGCGTGAAGCGGTGTTTACAGCCCTTTGCCGCAAAAACATGGGTTGCAGTCATT
The DNA here is from genome assembly GCA_945907045.1 of Rhizobium sp. Q54. Taxonomy (GTDB): domain Bacteria; phylum Pseudomonadota; class Alphaproteobacteria; order Rhizobiales; family Xanthobacteraceae; genus Pseudolabrys. The sequence continues at coordinate 89,351 of CAMDSH010000002.1, forward strand.
TCATCATGGGTCGCGATCACACTGGCGTTGGCAACTACTATGCGCCTGACGCCCTGCCAATGCTGATGGCGCAAATCGGGGACCTTGGAATCGAGCCGGTGATTTACAACGCAGTTGCCTACGATCCTGTAGCGAATGACTATACGGAGACGGCAAATTCGGGGACTGTTCCGATCAGCGGGTCCGATGTGCGCCGTTTACTCGAAAATGGAGAAAATGTGCCGGAATGGCTGGCCCGCGATATCGTCGTGGACATGTTGCGCAGGAAGATGGCAGCCGGCCAGCCCGTGTTCCAGTAAGACGACTTAATGAACGATATGCAAGGCCGTTCAGAAACTGCGCGTCGTCAGTCATCATTTACCAGCGAGATCAATAGCTAATGAACACAGAAAAATTCAATTTGGATGGCCAAAGCATACTTGTGACCGGCGGCACCGGTTCATTTGGTCAGAAAATGGTTGAGCACCTTCTCTCGCATCATAAGCCACGCAGGCTGGTAGTGTTCAGCCGGGATGAGCTCAAGCAATACGAAATGGCGCAGCGCTATTCGGAGAGCGAGTATCCATGCTTGAGATATTTCATAGGCGACGTCCGTGACGGAAAAAGGGTTTCACGCGCTTTTGCTGGCGTGGACATTGTAATCCATGCGGCTGCTATGAAACATATCACCGCGGCAGAATACAATCCGACCGAATGCATTGCAACGAATGTCCTGGGCGCAGAAAATGTGATCGATGCTGCAATCGAAAACGACGTTGGGCGTGTCATCGCGCTTTCAACCGACAAGGCAGCAAATCCTATCAATCTTTATGGGGCGACTAAGCTGTGTTCCGACAAGCTGTTTGTTGCAGCAAACAATCTTGCGGGCAAGCACCAGACACATTTTTCCGTGGTTCGTTACGGAAACGTTGTTGGGTCGCGTGGTAGCGTCATTCCATTGTTCAAGCAACTGGCGGCCAACGGGCAACGAATTTTACCAGTGACCCATCCGGAGATGAGCCGTTTTGTGATCACCTTGGATCAAGGCGTCAGTTTTGTCCTAGGCTCACTTGAGCAGATGCTGGGCGGCGAAATATTTATTCCGAAGCTGCCGAGTATGAAAGTCATCGATTTGATCCCACTGATCGCGCCGGGTGGTGGGTACGATGTCATAGGTATCCGGCCCGGTGAAAAATTGCATGAAGTGATGATCCCGGGCGAGGAGTCGCGGAACTGCATCGATATGGGTGATCACTATGTCCTTCAGCCCCCGCATCATTGGTGGAATATGTCAAAATTTGTTGAGCGCGTTAAGGAGCGAGGGAAGCCGATCGAGACGGCATTTGAATATGCAAGCAATACCAACAATTGGTGGGTTTCCGGTGATGAGTTGAGTGCGCTTGTTCAGGCGGTGGCGGCGCGTTGAACTGTGCGCTGGGGATTTCGGGTAGCAACTGATTCGCGAGTGGGTGCCGGCCATGTCGTCCGTTGCCGGGCACTCGCCGCTGCTCTCGATGAACCGACGATCCTTTTCGCCGATCCATACGACGAAATTTCCGCCAACCGTTTTCATTGGTCGACAGAGACCATCTTCGAGCCGATGCGCGACGCTGCAACCAACGCGATCGAAGCTCTCGCGCAGGGGCAGATTGATGTTCTGATTTTCGACGCGTATTTGATGAGTGACGGCGTGGTCGAGGATGCTGCTACTGCCGGTGTTACTGCGGTATTTCGAGACGGAAGGCCATACGGGCCCGAAGCGATCACAATTGATCCCAATCCTGGTGCAAGTGATGCGGCGGGGGTGTTATCAGGGCCGACCTACATGCCGCTCGCCCGTCCCTTTGCAGCGCTGCATGATGAGGCGAGGCATTACGAATATTCGAAAGCTGATCCGGTCAATGTGCTGGTGGCGTTCGGTGCGCGAGACGGCGCAGACATCACAAGCGCGGTTTTGGACGAAATGAATAAATTATCTCGTCCACCCAGGACAAAGGTCGTGCTTGCATCATCCTCTGTTCACGCGAAGACGGTGGCGGCAAAGGTGGCTGAGTTTTCGTGGGTTGAAATATTGGAAGCCCAGCATGACATCGACGCGCTGTTAGGCGGATTTGATCTGGCTATCGGAGCGCCGGGCGTTTCCCAATTCGAGCGCGCTTGTTGTGGCTTGCCTACCATTTTGGTGCCTCAGAACGAAAAGCAAAAGCCGCTCGCAGGCGACTGGGCGAATAGCGGTGCAGCGATTTGCTCGTCGGTGGCGCCTGGGGCCATTGCGAGTGCTCTAATCAGCCTCCTTGGTAATCCTTCTCGCATCGCTGAGATCCGTCAGCGCTGTCTGTCCATGGTAGACGGCAGGGGGGCGGCTCGTTTGTCGGAAGCCTTGAAACAAAGAGCGGTTCGTTAATTTCGATGTCGATTCGTTTTCCTTATTCACGTCCCGAAGTGACAGATGCCGACATTCGTCTGGTCGTAGAATCAATGCAGGGCCAGTTTCTCACGCAAGGGCCGATGCTTGAGGCATTTGAGTTTGCACTTGCGCGGACGCTGGGGGCCAAGAATGCGATTGTCTGTAATTCCGGCACTGCTGCGCTGCATCTTGCCTATCTTGCTCTCGATCTTGGAGTTGATCGTGGTCTGTTGACGAGCCCCATCACCTTTCTCGCGACGGCGAGTGCTGCTCGCATGTGCGGCGCCCCAGTGGTTTTCGCGGATGTAGACCCCGTCATGGGGAACTTGACGCCGGACATGGTCAAGGCGGCGCTGAGCTCAACCAAAGAGCGAATCGCTGCGGTCACGGCCATCCATGTCGGCGGCCGGCCGTGCGACATGCCCGAACTTCGGAAGCTCACAAATGAAAGAGGCCTCGCGTTGATCGAGGACGCATGTCATGCGCCGCTCGCGTCTTATCGCGGCTTGAATGGAGAAAGTCATTACGTCGGCGCCTGCGCGCATTCTGACATTGCGGTATTCAGTTTTCATCCGATCAAGCATGTGGCGATGGGTGAGGGCGGCGCCGTCCTGACCAATGACGTTAAGATTGCCGAACGTGTTCGTACGTTGCGCAATCACGGCATGACTCGTGATCCGCGAACTTGGGTGAATGCACCGGAACCTGATGCACCTTGGTATTATGAAATGCACGAGATCGGATGGAATTATCGTGCGTGCGAGATGCAATGTGCGCTTGGGTTAAGTCAGTTGGCGCGCGTTGAAGACGGTATCCACCGGCGTCGTCATATTGCCGGGCAGTATGATCGTCTGCTTTCGGGCCTCAACCACCTCACGCCGCCGCCGCCGTCAGAGGGCAATGTCTGGCATCTTTATCCCATTGCCATCGACTTCGAGGCTGTTGGTAAAACGCGCGGGCAGTTGATGACTGCGCTAGCGGCGCGGGGGATCGAAACACAGGTGCACTATATCCCGGTGAATCGTCAGCCCTATTATGAAAGTCTGGGAGCCAACGCGACGCCCGGTGCTGATCTTTACTACCAGCGCACGCTAAGCATTCCGATGTATCCAGGCCTTTCTGACGTTGACGTTAAATATATCGCTGACAGCATTCGCGACGTGCTTTGCTATTGAATCCGCCTAGGCAATTTACATGAACAATTCGTTCGCTTTTGTTGACACCCTCGCGGGCGTCGCGGCAGCACGTCAGCGGCGATTCATTTGCATTGCAACGGACTATCCAATGTTGGCGCACGATTTGCGTGCGGGTAAAAATATTCAAGACATGAGCATCCATCTACAACAGGCCGAGGCGACGCAGATTGGTCGGCGCGCCACGGACATATTGCTAGCGCTCGATTCCAAACTCGAACACGGTGAAGCATCGATCCGTTACGGCGGGCGTGCCGGCCCTCTCAACGTGGCAATCGTATTGCGCGCGCTTTTGAATGGTCTGATTCAGCGCGGCCTTATGGCTCAGCGGAGTCTGGCCAACCACGGGCCGGGTCCATTCGTGCTAATGGTTCCCGACCACCCGCGTTGGCATATCATCGCGCCTTGGAACATACCTCGCTTTGCTTGTCCTTACCGTCCGCTTGCTGAAGCGGGTTTTTTTGACAACAGGCCAATCGAGCATGTGCCAGTCTCCTTTGAGCCGCCGACCGATTTCAATGACACCGCAATCGACGATTTGTGGTTGCGTGTGTCGCTGGTTCCGACACCGCAGGCCGTGTATGAACTCGCGAAGCGGATCAACCTGACTGAGTGGAAACAGAGCCCGATTGCTATCGGTAAGCTCGGCGAAGCGCTGAGCGAGACGTTACCTTGGCTTGCCATCAAAGGCCTTGGCTTTAGCAAGTTTAGACTGCCGGCTTATGCGGGCGCTGTATCGCTGCCATTTGGAGCGGCCGTCCAAGCAGATCCCTGGCTCGACAAACATGCTGGTCCCATCTTGCGTGAGGGCTTGGCCGCACTTGGGCTTTTTCCCGAATATGCTGTAAGCGCCATTGCGGGCGTGGTTCTTCAACACCTCTCGGCTGGCTTGGCCGGCCTTCGTCCATTGATCGAAACCCTCGAAGCGGAGCTGGACAGGACATTTGGTAAGACAAAGCGTCTTTGCACGCTCATGACAAGCGGCGTTTTCGGCCCGATGGGGACTCAGCTGATCTCGCTCTGCCGTGAACGAGGCATTGTTCTTGTCGATTTCGAACATGGCACAACCACGGGAATTGCGGAGTCCGTGGAGCGACGGCTGAGTACCTCAGAAGTTACGACTTGTGATGTGCTGATGGCGTCATCGCCGCGTGCCGCCCGGTCATTCACCCGCGCACCAAGAAACCGAAATGAAATCAAGGTTATAGGCTTGGCCGATCAAACCCGACGCATCGGATTTCGCCCCTTGCAACGGCATTTGGCGCGCCGCCGGCTGAAATTGCGGCGAAGCGAAACTGTCGTCATGCATGTCTCAACTTTGCTCTATGGCGGCAATATGCGCTCCGCCTACGATAGTTCCGTTGAGCATTACGTCTTCTCGACCGAATCGAAGCTCCTCACCGATGTCTATGGGCGGATCTCGAAGACTGTTCTTTACAAACCTTACCCGACACAACGTTACCCGCATTCTGCTAGCTATCGAGATATATTTCCCCTTGCTCCCAATATACGACTGATCGATTGGGCGGACTTTCGCTACGTACGCTCGGCCGCCGATATTATCGTGACCGAGGCGAATTCCAGCACGATCGGTTGGTGCGTCGGCGCTGGAGTTCCAATGGTTCATCTGGGTTCTAGACGAGTCAATGCATTGCTTGACGACGAACTGCGACAGCAATTTTCCGATTCATTTTTTACAATTGATATGGACAATCCGAATTGGACGCGCGCGCTGTCGAATCTGCTGGGTCGCAAAATGCGTGACATTCAAGGAGAGTGGCTGGATAAGCGCCACGCACGTGAGAAATTATTGGCAGACGGCATATTCGGTCCGCCTGGATCGGTCGGAAGGCGGGCGGCGAAAATGATTAGAAGTTTACATGACTAATATGATCTCTATTGCTGGGCGCGAGATTAGCACGGACACGCCGTGCTTCATCATCGCCGAGATCGGAATCAATCACGGCGGTAACGAGAAAGTTTGCGCAAACATGATATCGCAGGCCGCGGCTGCGGGCGCCGATGCAATAAAGCTACAAACGGTGACGCCGGAGGAAAGCTATCACCCTGATACCGACAGCTATCGGTTGTTTCGTGAAAGCGTGCTGTCGCGTGAAGCGCTGCAGCGATTGATGGCGCAAGCGCGCTCAGCGGGTATTATTTTATTTTCCACGCCCGGCGATCCGACAGCTTTGCGATTGATGTGTGACCTTGGGATGCCGGCAATTAAGATTTCTTCGGGACTTCTGACCAATCTGCCGCTCATCCGTTTGGCCGCTGCGTCTGGTAAGCCCATGATCCTGTCGACCGGTATGGCGCGCTACGACGAGGTGCAAGCTGCAGTTGTCGCAGCGCGGGCGTCTGGATGCCAAGAGCTGGCATTGTTACAATGCACGTCGCTGTATCCGGCGCCTACAGAAACGCTGAATCTGAGGGCCATGGATAGTCTAAAGGGCATAAGCTCCGGCCCAGTCGGTTTTTCCGATCATCACGCAGGTTATCTCGCCTGTGTCGCCGCCGTTGCGCATGGGGCGACATTGATCGAGAAACACTTCACCCTCGATGCAACGGTACCGGACGCGGATCACGCCATCTCTATCGAGCCGCACGAATTCTTCGAGATGGTCAAGACCATTCGCGATGTTGAGGCGATGCTCGGCAGACCGGAAAAGGCGCCGGTAGAGGCCGAAGTGCGGTTGCGCGCCGGGCGTCATAGACGATTGGTGGCGGCACGAAATATTAAAGCAGGCGAAACGATCCGTGCAGACGATTTGTATCTCATGCGGCTTCCGGCGGATCATGAAGGCCTTTCCGCAAGTCGTATCGAGGATGTGGTCGGGCGGCGGGCAACCCGCCCGATTGCAAAATTTTCTGGTCTTACCGAAGACATGATCATCGGTGTAGCGTGACCTTTCGTATGCTTGTCACCGCCGCCGGCGGGATGCTTGCACCACTCAACATCCGTTTGCTCAGAGAGGGGCGGCGGCATGATGTCTGGGTGCTTGCGGTAGATCATCGCGTGGATGCAGTGGGCCGCTATTTCGCGAACGAGTTTGCCCAAGTGCCCGCCGGAGTGGACGCCGGTTATTCGGCGGCGGTGCTGGAGTTGGTTACAAAACACAAGATCGATCTGGTGCTGCCGTGGTCTGATGAAGAAGCGTTGTCGTTGGCCGCAGACCGCGCGGGCATTGAGGCTGTCGGCTCGCGGCTGGCCTGCGCTCCGCTGGCGACACTGCGAAAGATGAGCGATAAAGCGGAAACTTACGATCTGCTGGCGCGCGGTGGGATAGAGATGCCGGCTTGGGCGCTGGTCGACAATGCTGATACGCTTGTCGCCACCACTGAGAAATTTGCGAGCCAACACGGCGAGTTTGCAGTCAAGCCGGTAACGGCGCGCGGGAATCGTGGGACCGTTGTGGTGCGTCGCGACGTGAAGGGTGCGCATCCTTTTATGGGTTCACGTGAACTGCACATGGATTTTGACACATATCGTCGCGACCATCTCGCCTCCACTCCGTTTCCAGCACTGGTCATGGAGCGATTGTTTTCGCCTGCTTACGACATCGATGTGCTGGCGCAAGACGGGCGCGTGCTTCGAGCCATGCCGCGTCGGCGACTTAATCCCGCCGGTATTCCTTTCGCAGGCGGCGTTTTGACTCCGACCAAGCCATTGCTTGATTTAGCCGATCGGATCACCCACTTGCTCAACCTGTCATGGTTGTATGATTACGATCTCATGACAAATGCTTCAGGCGTCCCGGTGCCAATCGAGATAAACCCGCGACCTTCGGGGTCCATCGCGGCAGCAATTCTCGCGGGCGTTCCATTCTACGATGACTTGATCTCGCTCGTCAGGGGTGAACCATTGCCGGAGATCGTAATGCCACAATCGGCGGCGGTAATCCCGTATATGGATTGCTGTGTTGTGCCGGCTGAGAATTTTGAATGAATACGCGTCCGCGCGATCCGCATGGGCGGGTCTTTCTGCGTCCACTTACGGAAAGTGATATCACTGATAGTTATGTCGCCTGGTTCCGTGATCCAGAGGTCACCCGATTTCTCGATGCGCGAGACATCAGCCGCAATGATGCGATCGAACATCTTCGGCGGGGCCAGATTGGAAAAGCATGGCTTCTCTATGCAATCTGCAAGGCGGATGGCCGCCATGTCGGTAACCTCAAGATCGGTCCAATTCTCTGGCGGCATATGACATCCGACATGATCACTGTCATCGGCGACCGATCTGTATGGGGGCAAGGATGTGCCCGCGAAGCTATTCGGCTCGGCATCGATATTGCTTTCAGCGAGCTCAATATCCGCAAACTTTCTGCGAGCATCGACTCACTGAATGCAGGGTCGATTGAGGCCTATATTGCTGCGGGTTTCCATATCGAAACGAGGCTCAAGGATCAATTCGTGGATCGTGCGGCCGCTCCGATGCAATTGTCAGACAAGATATACGTTGCGTGCTTCAATTCGGATTTTGACCCCGCAAGGATAAGTGAATGACGAAAGTTGTTGCCGTCATTCAAGCGCGCATGAGCTCAACGCGCTTGCCGGGAAAAGTGCTGGTTGATATTGCGGGGCAACCGGCAGTCGGTTGGATGATTCAGCGGGCGCGACGAGCGCCTGGAATTGACGCGCTTTGGCTCGCATGCAGCGATGCTGCGGCGGATGATCCGCTTGCCGATTACGTCGCATCTCTTGGAATTTCGGTTTTTCGCGGAGATGAAGAAGATGTGCTGAGTCGATTTACTGCGGTGGCGCGGGAATCAGACGCCGACGTGATTGTGCGGTTGACCGGCGATTGTCCACTGATTGATCCGGAAGTGATCGGTATTGCGGTCGCGAAGTATCTCGAAAATGACGTCGATTACTTCTCCAACGGGATCACGCGAACGTATCCAGATGGACTTGATGTTGAAGTCTTTTCGCGTGCCGCACTTGAGCGTACTGAGATTGAGGCACGAGATCCGTTCCTGCGTCAGCACGTCACTCCCTTCATTCACGGGCGACTGAAGGACAGCTTACCCTGGGGTGGATTCAAAATCGGGCAATTCGTTCACTCTGTCGATTTCAGCCATTTGCGCTGGACTTTGGATGAACCGGAAGATCTCGCTTTCTTGCGCCGTCTGGTGCCGCGGCTGCGTGAAAATTTTCATTGGCTTGAGGCGGTCGCGGAAATGACGCGCGACCCGAATTTGTTCTGGTTCAACCGCAAACATTCGATCAACGAAGGGGCAGCCCGCGATCTTGCCAAGACGCGCGCCAATGCTGGCCGCAGCTTCGAACGATCGAACGAACTTTTTGTAGCAGCGCAAAAGCGCATTCCACTTGCGTCGCAGACGTTCTCCAAAAGTCACCAACAATGGGTGCGCGGCGCGGCGCCGTTATTCCTGGTCAGCGGCAAGGGTTGCCGCGTCATTGATCCGGACGGCAATACCTATATCGACTACGTTCAGGGACTTATGCCGAACGTGCTCGGCTACGGCGACCCGGATGTCGATGCGGCAATTCGTGATCAGCTTGATCGCGGGATGAGCTTTTCGCTTCCCACAGCGCTCGAACTGGAGCTTGCGGAAAAGCTGTCGCGGCTAATCCCCTCTGCAGAAATGGTCCGTTACGGCAAGAACGGCTCCGATGCGACCAGCGCAGCGATCCGTCTTGCGCGCGCTCACACTGGACGGGACAAGATCGCAATCTGCGGTTATCACGGTTGGCACGATTGGTATATTGGTACGACGACCCGCAATTTGGGGGTTCCAAAATCGGTCAGCGCGCTATCGACAACGTTCCCATACAACGATGTGGACGCCTTGGAGACGCTGATCAAGAGTGAGCCGGAGGCGTATGCTGCAGTCATTCTGGAGCCGGCCGGTGCGAAACAACCGCAACCGGGATTTCTTGAGCGACTACGCGGTCTTACCGAGAAGTTTGGCATTGTTCTCATCTTCGACGAGATCGTAACAGGCTTCCGAATGCATCTTGGCGGTGCGCAGGCGCGTTATGGGGTGACTCCCGACCTTGCCTGTTTCGGAAAGGCAATCGCGAACGGCATGCCGATCTCCGCCGTGGTCGGACGGCGCGAGATCATGCGCCGTATGGAGGATATCTTTTTTTCAGGAACGTTTGGAGGGGAGGCATTGTCTATCGCTGCTGCAATTGCGACAATCAACAAACTGGAACGCGAGAATGTGGTCGAGCGGCTGTGGCGGCGTGGCGAATCGCTTATCGCCGAGAGCAATCAGATATTTGCGAAATATGACTTGGGAGCGACATTGAAATTTGGCGGTGAAGGGTGGTGGCCGCGACTTTCCGTCAATGACCCGCCGGTCGATACGAATTTGATGGTAAGCCTATTGCGTCAGGAATTTGTATCCGAGGGCCTGCTTCTTGGCGTGAGCTACAATTTATCTCTGTCGCACGACACCGCCCCCGTGATGCGGGAGACTTTGGATGCGCTCGATCGTGCGATTGCGCTGGTTCGCCAGTATCTGGATTCACCGAATCCCGCAGGACATCTGCGTGGTGAGCTCGTGCAGCCGACGTTCGCGGTCAGATGATGGGCCTGGGCTCCGGCATATGTTTGATCGATTGATACTGGTCACAGGGGCGGGTGGCTTCCTTGGACGTGCCGTTTGCGAGGTGCTGCGTCGGCGAGGATTGCCTTTCGTAGGGGCCGTGCGTCCCGGTGGCCGAGGCATCGAACTGGCGGAGGCCCACGCATGCGATCTCGCCGAGCCAGCGTCACTCCAGTCGCTGCTCGACGCGGTGCGCCCAGGAGCGATCATCAATTGCGCTGCAATCGTGGAATTCCGTCCGGACACCTTGAAGATGTTGTTCCCGGTGAACGTTGATGCATCAGCGACTCTCGCGGGTTGGTCGGCCGTGAACGATGCGGCGATGGTGCAGATTTCGACATCCGCAATTCATGGCTCACACACCGAACGCATCGATCGGCAGACGCCCAATAATTACGAATCCGACTATGTGCAGACCAAGCTTTTGGCTGAGCAAGCGATTGCCGCTTCAGGCTGTCGAGCGACGATGATCCGCTTCGGCGGCATCTATGGCCGCAACGGGCCGGCGCATTTGGGACTCAACCGTGCCATCGATGCCGCTGCGACGAGGGTGAGGCCTACGATCGTTGGCAGTGGGCGCGCGCGACGGAATTATATTCATGTCCGTGATGCAGCCGAGGTCGCCGTGGTCTGCCACCAAAATCGGATCGCCGGCGTACATCTCTCTGCTGGACCCGAGGTACTGTCTATCGAGACTATGCTGCAGAAAGTTTGTGACCGTTATCTTCCGGGTGAGAAACCGGATCGTATCGAAGGCCAGGAGGCTCGCGACCAGATCATCGAGTCGAGTTCATTGTTACCGCGAGGCCTGCCTATGACTGAGCAGTTGGCGCAAGACTAGTGAAGGTAGGGCTTCTCGCCGACATACACGGCAATGCGTATGCGCTCGAAGCTGTATTGAACACGGCGGCCGCGGAAGGCGTCTCCCGTCTTTTAATCGCGGGAGATTTTGTCGGCTATTATCACGAGCCTGGACGGGTCATGGCGCTACTCGCAAGCTGGACATGGGCGGGGGTGCGTGGAAATCACGAAGAAATGTTGCAGGCCTGGATCAATCACAGCAATCGAGATGCCACGCGTCACCGATACGGCTCCGGTATTGAGACTGCTGCTGCCGAGCTGAGTGCAGATCAGGTCAAACAGCTGTTGAATTTACCTCACCCCCTTGAGTGCGTTGTCGAAGACCGGCAGGTGCTGATATGTCACGGTTCGCCGTGGGATCTGGATACTTACGTGTATCCCGACGCAAAGCTTGAAATACGCCAGCAGTTCGTAAAATCCGGGAGTGACCTCGTGGTCTTCGGCCACACGCATTACCCGGTTGTATGGTCGGAGGAGACGACTCGAGTGGTTAACCCAGGGTCGGTCGGACAGCCGCGTGATCGGAAGCCGGGTGCGTGCTGGGCTCTTTGGGATACAGATTCACACGAAGTGAGCTTGCGGCGCGAGTCGTACGATGCGACATCGGTCATCGCCCAGGCATCAGCGCGCGATCCTAACACGCCTTATCTGGCCACCGTTCTCACTCGTACTGCCTGAATCATGCACTTTCTAGTCACTGCGGCGAACGGCGACATCGGCGAAGCAATCGGGCGGATTCTCAGGGAGCGATGGCCGGACGCCAAATTACATGGAGCGGATATTGCAGATCCGTGGCCGGCGCAGGCGAGTTTCGATGTTGTCCATCGGCTACCGTCCGGCAATGATCCAAGCTATACCACAGCACTCGCAGCCTTGGCCGTCACACTTGGCGCGGATGTGGTAATCCCGGTCTCCGAACCGGAACTACTCAAGCTTGCGACGACACCGGGATCGGCTGCACGTTTGCCGTTAGTGATGGCGCCTGCGACTCTCGTGCGATTGTTCCTCGATAAACTGGAGACTGCTCGCTGGCTTGCGTCTCACGGACTTCCCGGTCCACGCACTATTCCTTTGGCGGAGGCTGGAGCGGACAGCCTGCCATTGATCGTAAAGCCGATACGCGGTCATGGCGCGCGAGGTTATGAGGTCGTGCGCAGTGTCGAACGCTTGAACGTGGTGAAGCGGGAAACAGGGGCAGGCTATATCGCTCAGGCTTTGCTTGAGCCGGCGGATGAGGAATATACATGCGCTGTGGTGAGGCTATGCGGCGCGGTGCGAACGCTTGTCATGCGGCGGCAGCTCGACGGCAGCAGCACAATGCGTATCGAGGTTTCCGATCAGCCGGAGATTCAGAAGCTGCTTGCGCGTATTGCGGATATCTCCGAGCTTGATGGGTCAATCAACGTCCAGTTGCGATTGACGTCCGAAGGGCCGCGAATATTCGAGATCAATCCGCGTATTTCCGGGACAGTGATGATGCGTCATCGATTGGGGTTTCAGGATTTGTTGTGGATATTGGCAGCGCGCGCCGGAGCGGCGCCACCGGCCTTTGTCGCCCCTGCAGGCGCGCGCGTTTTTCGCATGGCGCGCGAAATTGTTGCGCCGCCTTATCCCGGTCAATCGTGACGGCAACACGTCGCGTCGCCTTCGTGCTTCCATCATTTGCGGGTGGTGGTGCACAGAAAGTTATCTTGGCTTTGGCGACGAATCTTGATGCTGCCGCTTTCACGCCAATAATCATCGTGCTTGAGGCGAGCGGCCCTTGGATCTCCCTCGTGCCGCCCGGTGTACGGGTGGTCTCGCTTGAAACTCCGCGACTGCGAAACGCGTTCCTTGCGTTGAGGCGGGCGTTGCGTGTCGAACGGCCGGACATCGTTGTCTCCACCATCGGTTATCTAAATATAGGTGTGCTATTGTTGAGACCCTTTCTCAAGCTAACACCGCGCATCATCGTGCGAGAAGCGAACACCCCTCGCCACCACACACAATCTCAGACTGCACGAGTAGCTTATCGGCTCGCCTATCGGTATCTTTATCGCCACGCGTCTCGCGTGGTGTGTCCGGCAACTTATTTGGCCGAGGAACTCGTGACGGAGTATGGGATTGCGCGCGATCGCATCACGGTCCTTCCCAATCCGGTTGACGAAGTCTCATTGCGCGCCGCTGCCGTTCCTTCGCGTCGTGTGCCTGGAGACGGCCCTCGCTTTATTGCGATCGGACGCCTGACCGAGCAAAAGGGCTATGATCGTCTACTCGAGGATTTTGCAAGATTGCCGCCGGGTGCTCAGTTGACCATCTTCGGCGAGGGGGAACTCCAGGCGGCACTTGAAAGGCAGATTGAACGGCTCGGCCTCAAAAGGCAGGTCGCACTTGCTGGCTTTGAGCCTCAACCGGCGCCGTGGCTCGCCGGCGCTGATGCCCTGCTGCTGTCATCACGTTGGGAGGGGTTGCCAAATGTCGCGCTCGAAGCACTCGCTTGCGGAGTACGTGTCATTGCCACGCCAGAGGCTGGGGGCATTGGAGAAATCGCAGAGTGCGCGGAGCTGGGGGCGGTCACGATCGTGTCTTCCGGTTCGGCTTTCGTTTCGGCCATGATGGGCGTCACTCCGCAACCCGACAATGCGCTTCGAACTTCGTTGCTTCCTGAAACCTATCGTTTGCATCGCGTCGCTGATGCCTTCGCCGCAATTCTCGTAATATAAATCCTTACATCCAGCGATGTCCCGCTTCAGTTACCTCCTCTCTTTAACTCCACTCGAAACTTGGCGTCTCTTGCGGCGTCGGCTGCCGGTTTTACGGAACGGCCTCGCGTGGACCGCTGGCGAATTGCTGTCATCCGGCAAGCATTCGCGCGGCATTCGTTTCGCCGAATTGCTGCTGCGGCAGGAGGCGGTGGTGCGCCGTCACATGCCGTGGGTGCCGCTTGATTATGAAGGCAAGCGAGTGGTCGAGATCGGTTGCGGGCCGCTCGCGGGGTTCGGGCCGCTGGTCATTTTTTGCGGGGCCAAGTCTTTCGAAAGTGCGGAGCCCGAATGGGATCCGGCCTTGCTGTCGAGCCCGGTGGTGATCGATCGTTATTTGCGCGTATTCCACGCCGATCTTGTCTCACTCTACGGCCCGCGCATGGATTTTGAGGCGTTCCGTGCCGCGCTGCACGAGCGCATGGAGATTCACCGCACTGGCTTCGAGCGCGCCCCGATTACGGGCACGGTCGATATTGTTCTCTCTCAGTCCTGCCTGGAGCATGTGTTTCCGTTCGAAGAGACGGTTGATAAACTCGCCGCGATCCAGGGTCCGAAAACGCGATTTCTGCATCTCGTCGATTTCGGCAATCATTATCCGACTGTCAGCCCGTTCGAAGGTCTCTACGGACAGCCGCGGAGCGAATACATCGCGCGGCGCGGCAAGGCGATCAATCTGCTGCGCGCGCCCGATGTTGCAAAATTTTTCGCAGACCGCGGTATACGTGCGCGCGTCATCCCTTCGCGCGTCGTTGCAGGGGATGGCGGCAAAATTCATCCCTGGTGGCGGGAGCGCTATGATGACAGCGCGTTGTTCACCCAGCTCGCGCTCGTCGCCGGGCCGGCGGAATGACGGCCGTTCTTCACGTCATTTCCGGGCTCGCGACCGGTGGCGCCGAGACCACGCTGGTGCAGCTCGCCAGCGCGCTGCAGGCCCGAGGCATGCCGCAGCACGTCATCAGCATCGGTAATCGCGGCGCCTATGCGGATGAACTCGAACGGCATGGTGTTGCAGTCGATACGCTCGGTATCGGATCGATGTATGGCGGGCCGGTGGGCCTGTTGCGGCTTGCCCGTTTACTACAACGATTGAATCCGCGCCTTGTGCAAGGTTGGATGTATCACGGTAATCTGATGGCGGCACTCGCCTCCTGCTTTACGTCTGGCCGCGCGGATCGTCCGCTGCTGTGGAATTTGCGCGCCTCGAATATGGACGCGTCGCGTTACGGATGGCTGATCCGTTTGTGTGCGATGATATCAACATGGCCGGATGTGGTGATCGCCAATTCGCAGGCGGGAGTCGATTTTCATCTCGGCCGCGGTTTTCGTCCAAAGCACATTGAATTGATTCCCAACGGAATCGATACGGAAAAATTCCGGCCGGATGCAAACTCACGCTCCGCGGTCCGCGCGGAATTTAGAATTTCCGTCGATGCCGTGCTGGTCATTCACACCGCGCGTGTCGATCTGATGAAGGATCACGCGGCTTTCCTCACTGCGATGGAAGCGCTTCCAAACCTGCGTGGTTTGATGGTCGGTGCTGGAACAAAGACGCTGCAATCACCGTCCAACGTGCGCGCGCTCGGGCTGCGATACGACATCGAGCGCCTCTATGCTGGTGCGGATATCGTGGTTTCGACTTCGGCGTTCGGAGAAGGGTTTTCCAATGCGATCGCCGAAGGCATGAGTGCCGGTCTGGTGCCGGTCGCGACGGACGTCGGCGATGCACAGCTTATTATTGGCGATACAGGCCGCATTGTCGCACGGCGCGATCCGGCGGCTCTGAAAGCGGCGATCGCGACGGAAGCGGCGTTTGCGCCGGCCGAGCGCAAAAGGCGCGGCGCCAAGGCGCGCGAACGCGTTCTCTCGCATTTTAGCCTCGCGCAGGCGGTCGATGCCTATGAGCGCCTCTACTTATCCCTTGAGAACAGCCGCGAAGGCCGTTAAGCCGGACACAGCGCGCCCATCGAAAACCCATACATGACAACTCACGAACGCAAGATCGCCGTCATCGGCCTCGGCTATGTTGGTCTGCCGGTGGCCGCCGCATTCGCTCGTTCCGGAGCTCCTGTGATCGGATTTGACATCGACAAGAAGCGCGTGGCGGAATTGCACGCTGGACACGACCGCACACGAGAGGTTGAGCCATCCGACCTCTCGCTGCCGGGCCTGACATACACCAACGATGCGACAGCTCTGCGCGGAGCGGATTTTTTCATCGTCACGGTGCCGACGCCGATCGATGCTGAGCGCCGTCCCGATCTGGGCGCGATGCTGGCCGCCTCGAAGACCGTCGGCCAGGTTCTCAAGCGCGGCGATATCGTCGTCTATGAATCCACTGTTTATCCGGGTGCGGTAGAGGAAGATTGCGTGCCCGTTCTGGAGTCGGCATCCAAGATGTCGGCCGGAAAGGATTTCACGGTCGGCTACTCGCCGGAGCGGATCAATCCGGGCGACAAGGCGCATTGCTTCGAGACGATCACCAAGGTGGTGTCGGCGCAGGACGCACCTACGCTCGATATCGTCGCCAATGTTTACGGGTCGGTGGTGAAGGCAGGGATTCATCGCGCGCCCTCGATCAAGGTGGCCGAAGCTGCGAAGGTGATCGAAAATACCCAGCGCGATCTCAACATTGCGTTTATGAACGAACTGTCGGTGATTTTCCATAAACTCGGAATCGATACCGGCGACGTGCTGGCGGCGGCCGAGACCAAATGGAATTTCCAGAAGTTTTACCCCGGCCTTGTCGGTGGGCACTGCATAGGTGTTGATCCCTATTACCTCACCCATCGCGCCGGCAAGGCCGGCTTTCATCCAGAAGTGATTTTGTCCGGGCGTCGCATCAATGACGACATGGGGCAGTCTATCGCGCGCGAGTGCGTGCGCATGCTCGCTCGACGCAATCGAACGCCAGCGACAGTTATCATCCTGGGTTTGACCTTTAAGGAGAATGTTCCCGACACGCGCAACTCCAAGGTTGTCGATATCGTGCGAGAACTTCAATCTTCCGGAGTTACGGTGCAGGTGAATGATCCGCTGGCTATCGCTGATGAAGTCCGGCACGAATACGGCATTGAACTGATCGGCATGGATGCGCTCGCGCCCGCCGATGCCGTTATCCTCGCGGTCGCGCACGATCAATATGTGAAGGGCGGGTGGTCGCTCGTAAAGCGGCTGTTCAAGAATGACGAGGGTATTGTGCTAGACATCAAGGCCAAACTCGATCGCGCGTCCAAACCGGGCGGCGTCGAGCTTTGGCGCCTGTAAGAGAAAAGCGAATGTCAGCAGAACCCATTCTCGTCACTGGCGTGGCGGGCTTCATCGGTTATCACGTCGCGCGGCGCTTGCTTGAAGCGCGCCGCGCGGTCATCGGCATCGACAATATGAATGCGTATTACGATCCCGCACTAAAAGAAGCGCGCCGCGCGGAGCTTGCCAAATTGAAGGGCTTTCGTTTCACGAAGCTCGACCTTGCCGACCGGGCGGGGATGGCTGCCCTGTTTTCTAAGCATAAATTTCCGTCCGTGATCCATCTCGCCGCGCAGGCCGGCGTGCGGTATTCTTTGAAAGACCCGCACGCTTACGTCGATGCCAATCTCGCCGGTTTTACCAACATTCTCGAAGGATGCCGTCATAACGGCTGTCGGCATCTTCTTTACGCGTCGTCATCATCGGTTTACGGCGCCAACACAAAACTGCCGTTCCGCACCTCCGACAATGTCGATCATCCGATCAGTCTGTATGGCGCCTCGAAGAAAGCCAATGAACTGATGGCACATGCCTATGCGCATCTGTTCAAGCTTCGGACAACAGGATTGCGTTTCTTCACCGTCTACGGGCCGTGGGGACGACCGGATATGGCGATGTGGACGTTTGCTGCGTCCATACTAGAGGGGCGGCCGATCAAGCTGTTTAATCACGGCAAGATGCGGCGCGACTTCACTTATATCGATGATGTCGTGGAAAGCGTGGTGCGGCTTGTTGATCGACCAGCGGTAGCGGATCCGAACTGGTCGGGTGAGAAGCCGAATCCCGCAAATAGCAACGCGCCGTGGCGCATTTATAACATCGGCAACAATAATCCGGTGGATGTTCCGGAAGTTGTTCGGTTGCTCGAAAAATCTATCGGAAAAAAAGCCAACTGCGAAATGCTGCCAATGCAGCCTGGCGACGTTCCCGAAACATACGCCGATATCGACGACCTGATGCATGAGGTCGGCTTTCGTCCAAACACGCCGATCAAGGACGGCATCGAGCATTTTGTCGCCTGGTATCGTCAGTATCACGGCATCTAACTTTCTCCTCATTGTTACGAATTGAATTCATGCGTCGTATTCTTGCCAATATGATCGCGCTTGCCGGCGATCCGGCTGCCGAACGGAGCGCCTTGCTGATGATTCTGGGCGTGGCCGCCGTGTTGCGATTCGCGATGGCGCCGGTCGTTGCTGCGCATGTCGGCTATCTACCCGACGTATTTTCCTATCGGACCATCGCGGCTGACCTGCTCGCCGGACATCTGACCGAAAATGATCTCGGGATGCCTGGTTACCCGATCATGATTTTGCTGGCGGGGGGCGGCGGGATTGGGCAACTGCTTGCGGACATCGCCTTTTCGGTGCTGGCGGCGTGGTGCGTCGCCCGTATCACGCGAGAGATCACGGGCGATGCGCTCGCAGGTCTGCTCGCGGCACTGTTGTGGGCGATCTATCCGTTCTCGATTTTCTATGCCGTCACGGGTCTGAGCGAGACGTTTTTTGTTGCGTTGTTTCTGCTTGGCTTTCTGGCCTATCAGCAGGGCAAATTCACGCTCGGCAGTCTTGTCATGGTCGCGGCGATCCTGACGCGGCCCGCGATCGAACTGCTGACGCCAATTCTGATTTTGACATTCGCGCTGGTCGTTCACCGCCTGAGTCTGGGCCGTGCGCTAAAGCATCTCGGAATTTTCGCAGCGATCTATGTCATGCTGATGGCGCCGTGGTGGTGGCACAATTATGAAAAATATGGGCGCTTCGTGCGTCTCAATCTTGGTTCGGGGATGGTGCTGTACTCAGGTAATTACGCCGGAAACGTGGACGGAGGCGGTGTCAATTTTAGTATCGATGTGCCGGGTTACTATGACATTCAGGATCTCGTCGAGCGCGATCGTGTATTGCGCGACGCGGCGGTTCGTTTCATCACCGAAAACCCTCGCCGTTTCATTGAGCTTGCCGGACTTAAATTTATGCGCATCTGGCGACCCTGGCCTTATGCGGCTGAGTATTCGAGTGCGTTCCTGTCAATCGTTTCGGCGGTCAGCTTTCTACCGGTTTTGCTGCTGGCGCTTGCCGGTGCTTTCCAGGGCGCGCGCCGGTATGGCGTAAAACTCATTCCGATAGGCCTCTTCATCGGCTACACCACTGCGGTGCACATGGTGACTATCGGCTCTTTGCGTTACCGCTTTCCGATGGAGCCGTTTCTGGTCATTCTCGCTGGTGCGCCGTTGGCGTGGATCGTCCGGTATCTTCTGCAAGGCGGCGCGCCGGCCGCCGCGACGAAAGGTCAGCCATGAGCGCCTTTGCAATCGCCCTTGCCGTCAGCACCGTGCTGGGGATGGCGTCGGGTCAAATCCTGTTCAAGCTGGCGTCCGGGCGCGGCGGTCTGATGGAAATATTTTTCTCGCCGATATTCTGGGTGGCGATCGTTCTCTACGGGCTGGTCACGATCCTCTGGGTTCTGCTGTTGCGCGAAGTGGATCTGTCACGCGCGTATCCATTTCTGGCGGGAACATATGTGCTGGTCCCGATCGCATCCATGCTTTTTCTCGGCGAGAAACTTGGCTGGTCCTATGGGCTCGGCGTCGCGTTGATCATTGGCGGGATAATCTTGACCGTGCGGGCGTGACGCCTTGGCAATGAGCGGACGTCAAACTCATTTCTTTTTGTTGCCGCATCAAGACGACGAGTACGGAGTTTTTTATGCGATCGAAGATGCAATCGCGCGCGGCGACCGAACGGTCTGTTTTTTCCTGACGGATGGCGGATTTGGCGGCTTCGATCCGGTCGTTCGCGATGCTGAGAGCCGCTACGTTCTTGGCACGCTGGGGGTGCCGGCCGGAGACATCAGTTTCCTCGGCAGCACGCATGGCCTGCCTGATGGCGAACTTGTGTCGCATTTGCCGGCCGCACTTTCGTATCTCACGAAAGCCGCCGAGGTTTACGGCTCACCCGCCTTTGTTTATGTGCCGGCGTGGGAAGGCGGGCATCAGGACCACGATGCGACGCATGCTCTCGGAATCGTCGCCGCGCAGCATTGGGGCGGCCGCGCTCAACTGCGGCAGTTCCCGCTCTATACCGCCGGGCGCGGCCTGCGGCCGTATCGCGTGCTGGCGCCGATAGCGGAAAACGGACGAGCGGAAGCGATGCCGATTCCGGCCGCTCGGTGGGCGCGGTACTTACGCCTCTGCCTGTCCTATCGCAGCCAAGTGAAGTCAATGGCTGCGTTGCTGCCGTTCATGGCGGAGCACTACGCCCTGCGCAGCGTACAAAATCTGCAGGCAGTCGATCCCGCGCGCATTCGGTCGCGGCCGCATGAAGGACCGTTATTTTATGAACGGCGCCGAAACATGCCATTCGAGAAATTCAAGACATTACTTGATGGATTTCTCAGTGCTCATTCGCAGATATTCCAATGAAGATTGACCACTCCAACAATTTTGATCTCATCCGGATTTTTGCGGCCTCTCAGGTTGTCATCATGCACGCCGGCTCATCGGCGCTGCCGTCCGGGGTCTCATATGTCCTAAGCCAGTTTCCCGGTGTTCCGATATTTTTCATCGTCAGCGGATTTCTCGTCACCTGGTCCTATCTCTACAGCAGGGGCGGCGTCTGGGCCTATTTCACCAGGCGCGCGCTACGCATTTTTCCGGCGTTGTGGGTCAACGTTGGCATCATTCTCGCACTGCTCTTCATTTGCCGGAGCATTGCGCCGGAGTTGAGCGCTCGGAATTTCGCTCTCTGGATCGCGGCGACTTTCACCGCAGGTTCCGACATTTACGGAACCTACCTCGCGGGTCCGATCGTGAACCCGGCTGGGTTCTATCCGAAATTCCCGTCCGGTGTTTTGTGGACGATTCCCGAAGAGCTTGGCTTCTATGTTCTGTTGCCTCTGATCGTCGCTACGATTGGAAAGAATCGGAAATACTCATGGATTGTCTTGCTGGCGTGGTTCGCTGCTTCATTTTCGATCTTGCGGTATTATCAGCACTTGAAAATCATCGGATTGTCCGAAACTTCGATCGCTAAAGTGATCTCGATTAATCCGCTCACCGATCTCTGGCTGTTTCTGCTCGGTTCGGGCTGTGCAATTTACTGGAACAGCGTCAGATCGATTTTCGAAAACCGCTTTCCGCTCTGGCTTGCGATATTTCTGGCAGTTTCAGTTTTGGAAACGTGGTTGTTCGGCAGCCAGTTTTTCGACATTCGGAATGGCTCGCCGATTTCGGCAACCGCGATTGTCCTGATGCTGATTCAGGCAGCGTTGCTGGCAGCCGTCGTGCTGTCGTTTGCTTTCACGTGGAAATCGCTGGCGTCGGTGTTGCGCGGCAATGATTTCTCCTACGGTATTTATCTTTATCACATGCCGATCGCTTTCACGCTGATCGGGCTCGGCTTGAAGGATTCGCATTTTTATTGGGGTATCTTGGTGGCGGGTACGCTCTGCGCGGCGGTCATGTCTTGGTATTTTATCGAGCGTCCGGCTCTGCGGCTGAAGTCGCGGGCGGCTGATTGGTTTCGCGTGCGCGAGAGCAAGGCCTAACGGTTCACGTCAAAATGCGTCGAAGTCGAGAAACGATAGTAGGACGTCTTCTTTTCTGACTCTGTTCGTTGGCTGGCGTAGATCCAGAAAGATCAACCGGAGAGGCGAGGGGCGCAGCGTTTCCGGGATCGGCAAGGACCACCTCGCACTCTGGGCGCTTGGCGGCACCAGGCCGATGAAGACCCGCGCCGTGACTAGGTTTGAAGGGCCTTCGGCTGCGCCCGCATTGCCCTGCGTTTCCGCATAAGCGCGCATGCCGGGATATGCGGTGGCCGCCTCGAAAGCGGCGGTGCCATCGGAAAGTTTCCAGGCGGAAACGGGATTTTCCGGATTGCGCAATCGCCAGTTCAGGCTCTCCGGCGTCCAGATTCGAAAGAACTGTGTTTGCGCCCGCGCCGCAGGCCAGTCGATGCGGGGTACGCGTCCAATCCCAACACGCGCATCGAGGCCGCCGACGTCCTGATAGCCGAGCTTGTCGCGGTAGCCCGGAATGGTGAGCGCATTGGCGACGCCGAACTGGAGGTCAAAGCCTGCTTGTCTGGCGGCATCCCGTGTCCGATTTGCGAGGTCGACAAATAGCCCTTTGCGCTGATGCTCGGGATGCGTGGCGACGTTGAGGATCAGCAACGATTTTCGCGGCTCGCCCGCCAGCATGATTCGTCCCGGCAGACCGACAAAATGCGCCACCACCCGATCGCCGTCGATGGCGTCATGACCGAAGGCTGCACCTTCCGGATTGTCGCGATACATCCATCTGAGATAGTCGAGAGTGTATTGGGTGGCTTTGGGAAAGCACGCCCGGAACAAGGCCAGATAGCCTCGGAGTCCTTCATCGTGCGTCTGCACCCGTTCAAAACGCATCTGGCTCCGTCCAAAAATTCAAAATCGTTCGGAGTTCTCAAGGTATGATACTTCTTGTTGCGACGGTAGCCGTGATCGACCGTCCCGAAGGGACAAGCTGCAAATGAGCGAGCCGAAAATCGCTGTCGTCATTCCTTGCTACAAGGTTCAGGGCAAGGTGCTCGACGTCATTGGGCGCATCGGACCCGAGGTCGCGAGCATTTACGTCGTCGATGACGGTTGCCCGGAACGCACCGGCGATCTCGTTGAGCGGGACGTGCGCGACCCACGTGTGCGCGTCATCCGCCATGAGCAAAACCGCGGCGTCGGAGCGGCAACGCTGACCGGGATGACGCAGGCTGCCGCGGACGGCGCGGAGATCCTGGTCAAACTCGACGGCGATGCTCAAATGGATCCGGTTTTGATCCCGAATTTCGTCGCGCCCATCGCTCGCGGCGAGGCGGACTACGCAAAGGGGAATCGTTTCTTTGCGCCGGAATATCTGCGTGGCATGCCGGCAACCCGGATTTTCGGCAACGGCGTTCTGTCGTTCATCACTAAATTGTCATCTGGATACTGGTCGATTTTCGATCCGACCAACGGCTATCTGGCGATGCATTCGGCGGTGTTCAGCCTGCTGCCGAAAGAGAAAATTGCGCCGCGTTTCTTCTTCGAATCCGATCTTCTGTTCCGTCTCAATCTTGTGCGCGCCAATGTGGTTGATATTCCGCTGCGCGCAAAATACGCCGACGAGAAAAGTAATTTCCGGGCGCGCAGCATGGTGTTGCCGTTCCTGTGGTATCTGCTGCGTAATTTCGCCAAGCGCATCGTCTATTCTTACTTCGTCCGGGATTTCTCCATCGGATCGATATATCTCCTGTTCGGACTGCCGATCTTCCTGTTCGGAATCGTATTTGGTCTATTGGAATGGGTATGGCATGTGCGCAGTGCGGCTCTTGCCAGCGCCGGCACCGTGATGGTGGCCGCGCTTCCGATTATCGTCGGGTTTCAGCTGCTGCTCGCGTTCTTCACCTACGACATCACGAACGTGCCGCGCACGGCGTTGCACCCGCGCATCGCGGTTGCAGGGAAAAAGCCGGCAGCCTGACCGGCTGATTATTTTTGAACGGGTTCGCCGGGCGTGAGCTTGCGTGTCCCGCCGCTGATAATCCAGGTCAGCCCGCCTAAGACGCCCACCGTGAATATCGCCGCGCCGAATAGCACCGAGATGATCAGTCCGTCGCTTTCGGCAAGCCCGGCATAACCGAACGCGATGATCATCGAGCTTTCGCGCACGCCCCAGCCGGCGATCGAAAGCGGGATCGTGGCGATCATGAAGACCGGCGGAATCAGCAGCAGCGCCTGCGTCCATTCGAACAGGACGCCGACAGATCGCGCGAGGCACCAGGCGGCGGTGACGGTCACGATGTGGTTGATGAGCGAATAAAAGGCGATCGGGCCGAGCGCTGCTGGGGTCGTAATGATTTGCCGCACGACGCGCGCAGTCGAGACCAGATGTCCGGTCAGCCACCATGTTTCCAGCCAAGGCCATGGCAAGAATCCTAAAGCCAAAAAGCAAAGCCCGGCGCCGATGCTTCCAAGGCCAACAGCCAGCAGCGCGATGCGGCCGGTGGGTTCGCTGATGAGATCGAACGACCATGGCAGACAGCAGACCACGATCACCGCAAGCGCGATAACACCAGCGAGACGATCAAGAAGCACCGAATAGGTCGCGATCTTCCATCCCGTTCCGTCGCGCCCCAGCAGCCAGATGCGCATGGCGTCACCGCCGACTGTCGAGGGCAAGGTCTGGTTGAAAAACGAACCGATCAGGCTGTAGCGAAACGCCTGCACAAACGAGAACGGGGACGATGGATCGCAGACCTGAACGATACGCCGCCACCGCAGCGCGATCAGCACGACCTGAATGCCTAACAGCAGAAATACCGGCACCAACCAGACCGTCTCGATCTGACTCAATCGTTGGGTCACGACGCTCAGATTGACGCGGGCGATGGCGAAATAGAGCAGGGAGCCCGAAACGATGATTTTCAGCGTAAGGCCAAGAAAGCTCCGCATTTCTATCCGGCCCTTCGAAGGTGGTTTTGGCGTGATTTCAGCTTCGCGCGCCTACGCTCTTAAGGGCCGGACAGTTCTTTGACAAGCTTGAATGAAAATGCATTTTAGCTCCTACCGAGGCCACAGCGCCGGTCAGAATCGCCGTCTCCGTGCGCGATTTTTCAAGTCAGGTGAAGTTCGATGACGGCAAAAGTAGCGTTGATTACCGGCGTCACCGGACAAGACGGCGCCTATCTCGCCGAACTGCTGCTGTCTAAGGGCTACGTCGTGCACGGCGTCAAGCGCCGTTCGTCCTCCCTCAACACGGCGCGCATCGACCATCTCTATGCGGATCCCGCTGCGACGAAGACGGATTTCCTGCTCCATTACGGCGACATGACCGATGCCACCAATCTCATCCGTTTGATTCAAGAAACGCAGCCGACCGAAATTTACAATCTCGCGGCCCAGAGCCACGTCCATGTCAGCTTCGAGACGCCTGAATACACCGCCAACGCCGATGCCCTCGGTACGTTGCGGTTGCTTGAGGCCATCCGCATTTTGGGCATTGGAAAGCGGGTTCGCTTCTACCAGGCCTCGACCTCGGAGCTATTCGGAAACGTGGGGGAAATTCCTCAAAAGGAAACGACACCGTTTGCGCCGCGCAGTCCTTATGCTGTGGCGAAGCTCTACGCCTA
Organism: Rhizobium sp. Q54; assembly: GCA_945907045.1. Taxonomy (GTDB): domain Bacteria; phylum Pseudomonadota; class Alphaproteobacteria; order Rhizobiales; family Xanthobacteraceae; genus Pseudolabrys. Next base: position 114,503 of record CAMDSH010000002.1, read on the forward strand.
CTGGATCACGGTGAATTATCGTGAGGCCTACGGCTTCCACGCTTCAAACGGGTTACTGTTCAATCACGAAAGTCCGATCCGCGGCGAAACCTTCGTAACGCGCAAGGTGACGCGCGCGGTCGCTGCGATCCAGAACAAGCAGCAGCAAAAACTGTACATCGGAAATCTGGATGCCAAGCGCGACTGGGGTCACGCCCGCGATTACGTCGAGGGCATGTGGTTGATGTTGCAGCAGCCGCAACCGGACGATTATGTTCTGGCGACCGGCAAGACGCATACGGTGCGGGAATTCGTCGAGCGTGCATTCGCGATCGTCGGCCGCCGGATTGAGTGGCGCGGCAAAGGCCTCGATGAAACGGGCGTCGATGCCGCAAATGGCGACGTCTTGGTCGAGGTGGATGCGCGCTATTTCCGCCCCACCGAAGTCGATGTTCTGGTCGGCGATGCCAGCAAGGCGAAAAAAGTGCTTGGGTGGTCGCACCGCGTATCGTTCGACGAACTGGTGCGCGAAATGGTCAACAGCGATCTGAAGAAGCAATGACCAAATCCTTCTTTCATCCGATTTCGAAATGCCGGCTCTGCCGCAGCGCGGAGTTGACCGAGATTATCGACATCGGCGAGCAGGCTCTGTCCGGCTGTTTTCCGGCGGCGAATGAGCCCGACCCGCCTTCGGCTCCGCTGGTTCTGGTGATGTGTGAAGGCTGCGGGCTCGTGCAATTGCGCGATACCGTGGTGGCGAGCGAGATGTTTACCTACGACTACGGTTACCGCTCAGGCACCAATGCGACCATGCGCCGGCACCTCGCTGGCATCGTCGAATGGATGGGCCAGCGTTGCGAACTCAAGAGCGGAGATTTGGTTGTCGATATCGGTTGCAACGATGGCACCTTGCTGAAGGCGCACCGCACGCCTGGTCTGGAGCGAGTCGGCGTCGATGCGATTCTTGGAAAATTTCGCAGCGATTATCCGGCTGATATTAGGACCATCGAAGGATTTTTCACCGCCAAGCTGGTGGCCGAACAATTTTCAGGTCGCCGGGCAAAGACGATCTCCTCAATCGCCATGTTTTACGACCTTGAGGAGCCGCACGACTTCGTCAAGGCCATCGCCGCGCTGCTTGCCGACGACGGCATCTGGGTGATGGAGCAGAGCTACCTCGGAACGATGCTGGAGACCAACGCCTTCGACACGATCTGCCACGAGCATCTGGAATATTACGCGCTTGAGCAGATCCAGTTCCTGATCGAAAGTCACGGGCTGCGCGTATTCGATGTCGAAAAGAACGCCATCAACGGCGGCAGCTTCCGCATCGCGATCTGCCGTGCCAATTCCCGCATTGCCGAGCTTGAAACGGTAAAGGCGTTCAAGACCGCCGAGAAGAAACTCAATCTGCGAATGCGTCAGCCATTCGAAGCATTTGCCGCGCGGGTTGCGGATATTCGCGAAAAGCTGAAAACGTTCGTCAAACGAGAGTCGGCGGCTGGAAAAAAGATTTACATCTACGGCGCATCCACCAAGGGAAATACGCTGTTGCAGTATTGTGGGCTCGATCACGGTAGCATCGTCGCCGCCGCCGATCGCAACCCGGAGAAATGGGGTCATCAGACTCCGCTTACGCGTATCCCTATCGTTTCAGAGGACGCTGCCCGCAAAGATAAGCCCGATTATTTTCTGGTGCTGCCTTGGCATTTCCGCGACGAATTCCTGGCGCGGGAGCAGGCGTTTCACGATAACGGGGGCCGGTTCATTTTTCCAATGCCTCAATTCGAGATTGTCTAGGCTATGAAGCTGCAAGTTATTCGCAGGCGGCTGCCCCGACTATGAAGGCCCTCATCGTTGGTTCGTCCGGGCAGGATGGCAGGCTCCTCGCGGAGCAACTCACGGAACGCCGATTTGACGTTTACGGGATCAATCGTGCGGGCCTGCACACCGCTGGCACCACACAAACAGAGCTTTGCGACATTGAAAATTCCGCGGATGTTTTGCGCGCAATAGCGAACATCAAACCGGATCGCGTTTTTTATGTCGCCGCGTATCATGGTTCGTCCGAGGCCATTGAAGTCGATGAAGTGACGCTGCTGAGCCGCAGCCTGGCGGTCAATGCGCACGCGCTGCAGAATTTTCTGGCGGCGTTGGACACGCAACACCGGCAGGGCCGCCTGATTTATGCGGCATCCTCAAGAGTTTTCGGGAAGGTGAAGGTCACCCCGCAGGATGAGACGACGGAAATCTCCCCGGTGTGCTCGTACGGCATTTCGAAGGTCGCGGGAATGCGTCACATTCATCAGTATCGCGCACAAGGCCTCCATGCATCCACGGCCATTCTCTATAACCATGAATCAGCATACCGCGCGCCGCAATTCGTGACGCAGCGCGTTGTCCGCGCGGTCGTTGCGATCGAACGTGGTGAAAGCAAAGAGCTGGTGTTGGCTGATCTCGACGCGATCGTGGACTGGGGTTACGCGCCGGAATATACCGAAGCCATGATTGGCATTCTGGATCATGCGCGCGCGGATGATTTTGTCGTTGCGACCGGCACCGGACACACGGTTCGCGATCTTGTCGCCGCGGCATTTGATTATGCGGGTCTGCAATGGGAGCATACGGTGAGAATCGACTGCTCGCGCGTGCAGCCACCATTGTCGGAAGTCCCCATTGTCGGAAACAGCGCGAAATTATTCTCGGCCACCGGCTGGCGCGCGAGGACTGATCTGTCCGGGATCGTGCGCATCATGATCGATGCCGAGCGTGAACGAAGATGGCAGGCGTAATGTCGATCAAGTCGCTCATTCTGATTCCAACCTATAACGAGATCGAAAACATCGAACTAATCCTTGCGCGCATTCGTACGCTCGATCTTGGCGCCGATCTATTGTTCGTTGACGACCATTCACCCGACGGCACCGGCAAGGCGCTCGATCATCTTGCGGCCCAAGACCCGCATCTGCATGTGATGCACCGGCCGGGGAAACTTGGCGTCGGCTCGGCGCATCTCGACGGCATTCGCTGGGCATACGACCAAGGTGTCGAAACACTGATCACGCTGGATGCGGATCAAACGCACTCACCTGAAGATGTCTTCCGCTTTCTCGATGCGCTGAAGGAGGCGGATATCGTCGTCGGCTCGCGTTTTAACGAGCCGGACAGTCTCATCGACTGGTCGTATTTTCGGACATTCCTGACGACGGTTGGCCACAAATTGACCAGTCTGCTGCTCGGTATGCCTTACGACGCCACTGGCGCATTTCGTGTCTATCGGCTGAATGCGATTCCGCGTGGCATTTTCGATCTCGTACAATCGAAGGGCTATTCGTTCTTCTACGAGAGCCTTCATCTCCTCTTCGTCAACGGAATGCGAATTCGGGAGGTCAACATCCAGCTTCCGGCGCGCACTTATGGTCACTCCAAGATGCGCGCCTCCGATATCATCCATAGCGTCACATTCCTCGGCACGCTGGCGTTGCGCTATCGTACCGCGCGCAGCAGGTTGATTTACGCGAAGCCTTACGATGCGCCGAGTGGGCCGCCCGATGCCGATCGCGATGCGTGGGATGCCTACTGGAAGAGCCAAGGTTACGCCGGAAAGATTCTCTACGACATGATTGCCGCGTTTTATCGCCGCTTCATTATCCGTCCGGCTGTAAATCATTTTTTATCGAAGACATTCACCCCTGGCTCACACTTGTTGCATGCCGGGTGCGGTAGCGGCGCCGTTGACGTCGATATAGCAAGGCGCATGCGGATCACGGCGCTCGATATTTCCTCGGCGGGGCTGACAGAGTATCGGCGCAACCACCCCGGCCACGACGATCTCGTGCTCGGCAGCATTTTCGAGATCCCCGCGGCCAACCGGACCTATGACGGTATTTTCAATCTCGGCGTCATGGAACATTTTCATCTGCCGCAGCTGCCGTTGATCTTTCGTGAATTCAATCGCGTTCTGAAGCCGGGCGGGCGGATCGTTCTCTACTGGCCGCCGGCTTGGGGCGTAACGGTGAATGTGCTCGACAGCGCGCATTTCGTGCTCAATCGCGTGCTGGGCCGGAATGTCAAATTGCACCCCGACGAACACACGCGGATTACCTCGCGGGCGCAGACGCAAGGCTGGCTGGATGACGCAGGTTTCGAGATGACAAAGTTCTACTTCGGGCCGCGAGATTTATTCACGCATCAAATCATCATCGCCGAGAAAATTCGCGATATTCAAAATGATGCGTCACTTCCCCGCGAGATCGGGGCAATCGAACTTGAGCGAAAATAATTTTATCTCGACATCCGGTTTGAAATAGCGCTCCCAGGCATCGGGCGGAAACAGCCAGCTTCCAGTCTCGCCCGCGCGCAACCGCACGCTGGTGACCGGCGGCGGAACGCTTCCCGCCGCGCGCTGACCAGGAAACATCTTGGCAAAGTCATCGATGTACAGGATCGGCGATATCATCATACCGGCCTGCGCGATTTTTTTGTTGATGCGGATGAGTGTCGCCTTCTGGCCTTCGTAAAGAATCAAATTTGCCTGCGACGGCTGGAATAGCAGAGCCAAGAGCCGATTAAGCCACGTTGGCTCGTAATTGATTTCAGCCCATATTGGCAGACCGCCGGTGTCCAGAAGTGCGAATGGCTGTTCCCATTTTCCGTGCAGCTGGGCAATCGGCGAGAGATTGGCTTCGCAACTCACCCCGCGTTTCAAAATCAGGTACGCCCCAGTTGTGTCTGCCGGCCGGTAATTTTTGAGAATGGCGAGGCCGGTCTGTGTGTTGGCGTAATATGTGTCTCTGAAAAAAATGTACGCAGGCGCGTTCTTGTCAGAGAAAAACTGCGCATTCGCGGCATCGGCCTTCGGCGTCGTCGCGAGATAAGAGCTGGCGGTGGGCAAAAAGCGATAGTCCATCGCGTTGGCAAGAGCGGGCGTTTGAATGCTCGAAAAGACCGCAACACTGCCGGGCACCTGCGGCCAAGGATATTCCGCCCGCACACGGGCCATCGCCGCCTGATGCTGCCGGTCGAAGTCGCGCCGGCCATGCGTCACCAAGTTTGAGATACTGATCGCCTGATTGACAATACGCTCGACCTTGCCGCTCCAGAGGCTCGGATGCAGGTAGGCGAAGTATCCGCCAAGAATGAATACGAACCCTCCGAAAACAGATGCGAGTATCAGTGGAAGAGACGAGGATCTGCGATCATTTCCTCCGGCGACTCTGCCGGTTTTTGAAAAACCAAGACTCTGCAAACCGCGCATCAGCCATTGGCGATTTACGAAGACATAGGCGGGCGCAAAAACAAAAATGGTGCAAAAGGCGCGGATGACGTGCTGGCCGTCCTGTCGCATGAATCCGGTTTTGAATAGTGTAAACAGGATAGCGCCGTAGGCGAGCGCAACGACAGCGCCCCATTGACCGCTTTTGATCAGCTCCGCAATCCAGATCGCCGCCCACAGCACCGCGGCAATCACGGCGAACGCAACGAGTTCAACAGGCGATCCCAGTTCGGAAAATCGCTCCGGGTATCCGCTGGAGACATCGAACGTCAGCGAGATATACGCCAAGACATCGGCGGGCGATTGGCCGGCTGCCGCGCCAAACGCGAACAGAGCGGCAAGAAATACAACGGATATGAAAGGAAATCGCCGTCCGAGGAAAAACTCGCCGAGCAATGTCACGACCAACACTACGGCGCTGGTGAGCAGAAACGTGCCTTTCACCAAAAATGCCAACGCGGCAAATATCATCAGGATGAAATGAAGTAACGTCGTCCGCTGGGAGCGAAAGTCCGGCAAAAAAAGAACGGTCGCAAGACTCAAAAACAAGAAACGGTTGTCCGCTGAAAGTCCAAGGAGGCCGATTCCACCAACAAAGAACAATAATCCGATCATCGGGGTGGGCGCATTTCGCAAAGCAATGCGCAGCAAAGCCCACGTCAACAAGACGGCGATGAACGCTTGCCCCGCGAGCATGTAAAAAAAAGTTTCAGGGTAATATTGGGGAAAATAGATGATCGACCACGGACCTGCGGTGTGAAACAGGCCGCTGCCATAAGCGATGCCCCGGGCGAAGGCATATTGAAACGTATACGTGAAAGCGTCGTCGCCGCTGGCGGTTTGAATATAATCCGGCGACCACCGGACGAGCAGAAACAGCCCCAGCAACATTCCCGCAACACAAGCGAGCCCCGTTTTCAGGGCTGATGGGTGCCCGGAGTCAGCGGCTTTCTGATCGATCGTCACAGAGGGAAGCTCCTGGAGCAAGGCGAATTAGCAGGTGATAGCAGGGCTATTTTCCCGAAGTCTTGATGATCGCCCGGGATGAATGAGATAAACAAGGGCACTGCCAAACGCGTCAGGATCAGCCCATGCCCAAACTCTCCGACCTCAAGGTCAAGCTCTTCACGGACGGCGCCGACAAGGCTCAGATCATGGAGATGGCCAAGCAGCCCTGGATTGCGGGTTTCACCACTAATCCTTCGTTGTTGAAAAAGACGGGCGTGAGCGACTACGCCGCCTACGGCCGCGACCTCGTCGCGGCGGTGCCGGACCGGCACATTTCGTTCGAGGTGTTTTCCGACGACATCCCGGAGATGGTGGCGCAGGGCCGCGTCATCGCCTCCTGGGGCAAAAATGTCTACGTCAAATTGCCGGTGACCAATACGCGCGGCGAGCCATTGTTCGAGGCGGTCCGCTCGCTCTCGCGCGACGGGGTCAAGATCAATATGACGGCGATCTTCACGCCCGATCAGGTGGCGCGCGCGGTCGCGGCGCTTGATGGCGGGGCACCGGCCTGCGTCTCCGTGTTCGCCGGGCGGCTTGCCGACTTCGGCATCGACTACCGGTCGATCATGCAGGACTCGGTCGCGCGGGCACGTAAGACTAGGAACATCGAGATCATCTGGGCGTCCACGCGCGAGGTGTTTAACGTTGTGGAAGCCGATGCAATGGGCTGCCACATCATCACCGCGCCGGCCGATATCCTGAAAAAGCTTACCGCGCTCGGCACGAAGACCGATGCGGAACTCTCGCTCGGGGCAGTGCAATCGTTCCGCGACGACGCCATCGCTGCCGGGCTCAAGCTCGCTGTGCCCGCCTCGCGCGCGGCGGAATAAGGTTAATCCGGCGCGGGCTTGTTATTTATCCCGAAGTTATTCTGTAACGCATTGAATCAAAACGTGTTCACCCCAATTTAGGCGAGGTGTCGCCAGCCGCCGTTGAGCATGCTAGGGGAAGGCAAGGCTGAGTACCGCCCAAGGGAAGTTTTCAAAACATGTCGCAGACCGCGAAACAGGACGCGGACGGATTGTTGCGTGTAGGGGTCATCGGCGTCGGCGTCATGGGCAGCAATCATGCCCGCGTCTTCGCAGGCCTCCCCGGCGTGCAGCTTGTCGGTGTCGCCGATCCTGACCGCAAGCAGGCCGAATTCGTTGCGCGCACGCTGGGCTGCGCGGATATGGCGGATGTCGGCCAACTGCTCGACCAGAACGTTCAGGCGGTGACAATCGCCGCTCCGACCCATCTGCACCACGAGATCGCACTCAGCTGCATCGCCCGCGGCATCCACGTCATGGTGGAGAAGCCGATCGCGTCCACGGTGGAAGAAGGCCGCGACATCATCGCCGCCGCGCGCCGCGCCGGCGTCACCTTGATGGTCGGACACGTCGAGCGCTTTAATCCGGCGGTCGAGGCGATCAAGGACGCGATCCGCAACGAGGATATTCTGTCCATCGCCATCACCCGCGTCGGCCCGTTTCCGCCGCGCATGTCGAATGTCGGCGTGGTCATCGATCTCGCGGTGCACGACATCGACCTCATCCGCTGGTTCACCGATTCCGACATCATCGAGGTGCAGCCGCAGCTCTCCAGCGCGGTCGCCGAGCGCGAGGACATCGCGCTTCTTCAGTTCCGCACCGCTTCGGGCGTGCTGGCGCACATCAACACCAACTGGCTCACGCCTTTCAAAGCGCGCAACGTCACGGTCGCGACGCGCGGCAAATATGTGATGGGCGATCTGCTCACGCGACAGGTGACGGAGTGTTTCGGCTTCCAACCGGACGGTAGCTATTCAATGCGGCATCTCTCGGTCGGCCACGCCGAGCCGCTGCGCTCCGAGTTGCTCTCCTTCATCAATGCCGTGCGTTCGGGCGGTGCTCCTGCTGTGACCGGTGAAGAAGGCGTGGCAAGCTTGGAGATTGCAACGCGCTGCCTTGCGAGCCGGATCACGGCGGCTCCCGCGCAGCGCCCGTTGCGCGTCGCCCGTTAACCCGAACTTATTTCAGTCTGGATGATCGATGAATCGGCGACCCGATCCCGCGCCCATTCCGTTTATTGACCTGCAGGCGCAGCGCCGCCGGCTGGGCGGCGCCATCGACGCGGCGGTTGCGCGCGTGCTTACGCACTGCCAGTTCGTCATGGGGCCGGAAGTGGCCAAGCTGGAATCCGAGCTCGCGGCATTCTGCGGCGCGCGTCATGCGATCAGCTGCGCGAGCGGAACCGACGCGCTACTGCTGGTGCTGATGGCCAAAGGCATCGGCCCGGGCGACGCGGTGTTCTGCCCATCCTTCACATTCTGCGCGACGGCGGAAGTCGTGGCGCTGGTCGGCGCGACGCCCGTGTTCGTCGATGTCGAGGCGGAAAGTTTCAACCTGGATCCGAAGGGTCTTGCGCCCGCGGCCGCCACCGCCAAGCGTCTTGGCCTGAAACCGAAAGCCGTGACCCCGGTCGATCTGTTTGGGCTGCCGGCCGATCACGATGCCATCGCCGCCGCGGCCAAGGCAGAGAATCTGTTCGTGCTCGATGATGCCGCGCAGGGTTTCGGTGCGAGCTATAAAAATCGCAAGCTGGGCGCGATTGCCGATGCCTGTGCCACCAGCTTCTTTCCGGCGAAGCCGCTCGGTTGCTTCGGCGATGGCGGGGCGATCTTCACCGATGATGACAAGCTTGCCGAGGTGATCAAAAGCATTCGTGTGCACGGGCAGGGCAGCGACAAATACGACAACGTCCGCATCGGCCTCACCGCGCGTCTCGACACCATCCAGGCGGCGATCCTGAGCGAGAAGCTGAAAATATTTCCTGAGGAAATCGTTGCGCGTGATCGCATCGCGCAGCGCTATGCCGAAGGGCTCGGTAATATCGCGATCACGCCGACTGTGCCGAAGGGCTACACCTCGGTGTGGGCGCAATACACCATCCGGCTTCCCAAGGGCCGGCGCGATGGACTTGCGGCTGCGCTTAAGACCGAAGGCATTCCGACTGCGATCTATTATCCGATCCCGCTGCACCGCCAGCAGGCCTACAAGCATTTCCCGGTGGGTGAGGGCGGCGTGGCGGTGAGCGACAGACTGGCGGACGAAGTCATCTCGCTGCCGATGCATCCTTATCTCGACGCCCCGACGCAGGATCGCATCATCGACGCGGTGCGCCGCGCGCTCAAAGGCTGACTATTTCCGCTTGTAGATGTCGTCGAGCCGGACGATATCATCCTCGCCGAGATAGCTTCCGGTCTGCACCTCAATCAGCTCGAGCGGAATTTTCCCTCGATTGGCAAGGCGATGCACCGTGCCAAGCGGGATGTAAACCGACTCGTTTTCGGCCACGGATTTCACCGTCTCGCCCATGGTGACCTCCGCCGTTCCGCGCACCACCACCCAATGTTCGGCGCGATGCTGGTGTTTCTGCAGTGACAGCATGCCGCCGGGAATGACGACGATGCGCTTGACCTGAAAGCGCTCGCCCATGTCGATCGACTCGTAATAGCCCCAGGGCCGGTGCGCGCGGCGATGGTTGATTGCTTCCGTGCGTTTGGCGGCCTTGAGCTTTTCGACCAGTTCGCGCACTTCCTGCGCGCGCTCGCGCGGCATCACCAGCACCGCGTCGGCGGTGGAGACCACGACCAGATCCTTGACGCCGAGCGTGGCGGTCAGGCGTCCGTCGCTGTGGATGACGCAGCCTTGCGTATCGACGGCGACGACTTCGCCCTGCACCGCGTTGCCCGCCTTGTCGCGCGGCGCGATGTCGAAGATCGCGTCCCAGCTGCCGATGTCGGACCAGCGGAATTTTCCTTCGATCACGGCGGCGCGGTCGGTCTTTTCCATTACCGCGTAATCGATTGATTTCTGCGGGGCGCGCGCGAAGGCGGCAGGATCGAGCCGCAGGAATCCAAGATCGTTGGTGGCCCCGGTGACGGCGGCTTCGATCGCCGCCGCCATGTCCGGCTCGAAGCGCGCAAGCTCGGCCAGCAAGACGTCGGCGCGGAAAAGGAAGTTGCCGGAGTTCCACAGGTAGCCTTCGCGCACATAACGTCCGGCGGTGGCGGCGTCAGGTTTTTCCACGAACGCCTTGACCGCGTGCACGCCTTTGGCCTTCAAGGCTTCGCCCGGCAGGATGTAACCGTAGCTGGTCTTTGGCTCGCTCGGCTTGATGCCGAAGGTGACGATACGCCCCATCTCCGTCGCCTCGCGCCCCGCCAAACAAGTAGCGCGGAACGGTTCGACATCGAGAATGATGTGATCGGCGGCAAGCGCCAGCACGACCGCATCCGGGTTGCGCTGTTTCGCCACCGTCGTCGCGGCAGCAATGGCGGGGCCGGAGTCGCGCCGCAGCGGCTCGATCACCACCGTGGCATCGACGCCGACATCCTCCGCCTGGCGGCGGGCGAAGAAGTGAAAGTTGGGTCCGGTGATGACGATCGGCGGCGCAAACACCGCCGGGTCCGCCACCCGCAGCAGGGTTTCCTGATAGGTCGAGCGCTCGCCGATCAGCGGCAAAAATTGCTTCGGCAGCGCATCGCGCGATACCGGCCAGAGCCGCGTTCCGGCGCCGCCGGCAAGAAGGATGGGGACAATGAGCGGGGCTGGCATGGCTTTGGCGGGCTCGACAGAACGATAATGTTCAGGTGTAGAGGGATCGGCGGCCCGTTCCGGCCGGATTCGTTTTAAGCCAGTTCGTCGCGCCTGACTATCGGTATAGTTGCGAGGGGGTCACCCCACGCCCGCAACCGGCACATCCTCACCGATGATAGAACGCATACTTACCGTCGGCGGCCTTACGCTTCTCTCGCGGGCGACCGGCTTTGCGCGCGACATTATACTGGCGGCGGTGCTCGGCGCGGGACCGGTGGCGGACGCGTTTTTCGTGGCGCTGCGCCTGCCCAATCATTTCCGCGCCATTTTCGCCGAGGGCGCGTTCAACGCCGCCTTCGTGCCGGCTTATGCGCGCATCCGCGAGCAGGGCGACGCTGCACGTGCACGCGTTTTCGCCGACCGCGTGTTCACGCTGTTGCTCGCAAGCCAGATCGTGCTGCTGGCGCTGGCGTTTATTTTCACGCCGTTCGTCATTTCGTTGCTGGCGCCCGGCTTCGCCAAGGATCCCGGCCGCTTCGCGCTTGCGGTCGATCTCACCCGCATCACGTTTCCATATTTATTGCTGGTGACGCTGGTGACGCTTTACGGCGGCATCCTCAACGCGATGCACCGTTTTGCCGCCGCGGCTGCCGCGCCCATCCTGCTTAATCTCTCGATGATCGTGGCGCTGGCGCTTGCGGCATTCTTCCCGAGCGCGGGGCACGCAGCGGCCTGGGGCGTGCTGATCGCAGGTTGCTTGGAATTTTTTCTGGTCGCGGGGGACGCCACGCGCGCGGGCGTGATGACGAGATTTCGCTGGCCGCAACTGGACATTGATGTGCGGGGATTTTTCCGCGCGCTCGGTCCGGCGACGGTGGGCGCGGGCGGCGTGCAGCTTGCGCTATTCGCCGACACCATCATCGCGAGCTTTCTCGCCACCGGCGCACTCTCGGCTTTGTATTACGCCGACCGGCTCAACCAGCTTCCCATCGGCGTCATCGGCATCGCGGCCGGTACCGTCATTCTCCCGGAAATGGCCCGTCGCATCGCGGCGGGCGATGCAACGGGCGCATCGCAGGCGCAAAACCGTGCGATTGAGTTCACGCTGTTGCTTTCGATCCCCTGCGTCGTCGCGTTTCTGCTGATCCCTGACCTGATCATGCGCGCACTGTTTTCACGTGGTGCGTTCACAACGGCGGATGCGCACGCGGCGGGCAGCACGTTGGCGGCATATGCGATCGGTCTTATCCCGTTCGTGATGATCCGCAGCATCGTTGCGACGTTCCTGGCGCGCGGTGACACGGCGACGCCGGTGAAAGCCTCGCTCGCCGCCGTCGCGGTCAACGTGCTGCTCAAGATTGTGCTAATGGGTCCGTTGGCGCAGGTGGGTCTGGCGCTGGCGACCTCGATCGGCGCGTGGATCAATCTTCTGCTGGCGCTCTGGTTTGCCCATCGCGCGGGTCTTTCCGGTTTCGATGCGCGCTTCAAGCAATCGGTCTGGAAGCTCGCGGTGGCGGGCCTCGTTCTCGCGCTGATTCTCTGGCTCTCGCTGCGGCCTGTTGAGAGCCTGTTGCAGGACTGGCATGCGTTGCGCGAAGAGGCCGCGCTCGGCGCGCTGGCTGCGATCGGTGCGATTGCCTATGGCGGTGTTATTGCCCTGCTGTTTGGGCGGCAATGGCTCAAGGCATTCCGCGCCGGCCGGGGTTCAGGCGTCCCAAAATAAGCTGCAATCACATCCACGCGACCCCTTTGCCATTGGCAGGGCGAAGGGCGTATATGTGCTGCAACGCAATATGATCCCCGGACTGCACGGAACTTTCATGCCGACATTTTATCAGGCGCGGGTTGGCGCCGTTATCGTGCTGCTCTCGGCCTTTTTGGCCGGCTGCGGCGACAGCTCCAAACAGGCCGGCCCGCCGCCGCCCGCCGTCACCGTCACCAAGCCGGTGCAGCGCAAGATCGTCGATCACGACGAATATGTCGGCCGCTTCGTCGCCGTGGATGCCGTCGAAATCCGTGCGCGCGTTTCCGGCTATCTCGACAAGATTCATTTCCAGGACGGACAGATGGTCAAGCAGGGCGACCTGCTGTTTACCATCGACAAGCGCCCGTTCCAGAACACGCTGGATCAGGCGCGCGCCAATCTGGCGCAGGCGAAAGCCAATCTCGCCTTCACCGACGCCGACCTCGCCCGCGCGCAGCAGCTCGTGCGCGACAAGACGATCACCGAGCAGACCTTCGATCAGCGCACGCAGGCCAACCGCAACGCGCAGGCTTCGGTGAGCGCCAATGAAGCGGCGGTGCGGCAGGCCGAACTCGACATCGAATTCACCGAATTGCGTGCGCCGGTCGATGGCCGCATCGGCGACCGCCGCGTCTCGCCGGGCAATCTGGTCACCGGCGGCGCGGGCGGCGGCACCACGCTGCTCGGCAACATCGTCTCAATCGATCCGATCCGCTTTGAGTTTACTTTCGACGAAGCCTCGTTCCTTCGCTATGAGCGTATTTTCAAAAGCGGCACTGATCTCGCGAGCCGCGCCAAGGGCGTGACCATCCAGCTCAAGCTGATCGACGAGCCGAAATACGCGCACGAAGGCAAAGTGGACTTTATCGACAACGTGATCGACCGCTCGACCGGCACCATGCGCGGCCGTGCGGTATTTCTGAATGCGAACGGCATCTTCACGCCCGGCATGTTCGCGCGCGTGCGCGTGCCGGGCTCGCAGTCTTATGACGCGTTGCTGGTTCCCGACGCCGCGATTGGCAGCGAGCAGATACGCAAATTCGTATTCGTGGTCGGCGCCGAGAACACGGTGGCGCAGAAATACGTCACGCTCGGCCAGACGGCGGACGATGGTTTGCGCGTCATCAAGGACGGCCTCACCGCCGACGACCGCGTCGTCGTCAACGGACTGATGCGCGCGCGTGCGGGGGCGAAGGTTACGCCGCAGGAGCAGACCCCGGCTGCGCCGCCAACTGCACCATCAGCGGCGCCGGCCGAGCCCGCCGCCGATCCAGCGAAAAAAAACTAGGCGCGGCCAGTTGCCATGAACATTTCGCGTTTTTTCATCGACCGGCCGATCTTCGCTTCGGTGCTTTCGATCATCTTCGTGATCGTCGGCGCCGTTTCGTTCGTCCGGCTCCCGATCGCGCAATATCCTGACATCGCGCCGCCGACCATCAACGTCTCCGGACAATATCCCGGCGCCAGCGCCGACGTCGTTGCCTCCACCGTGGTTGCCCCGATCGAGGAGCAGATCAACGGCGTCGAGAACATGATCTATATGTCGTCGAATTCGACGGCGGACGGACGTTTCTCCATCGCGGTCACCTTCGATCTCGGCACCAATCTCGATATCGCGCAGGTGCAGGTGCAAAACCGCGTCGCCATCGCGCAGCCGCGCCTCCCCACGGACGTGCGCAGCATCGGCGTCACCGTTACCAAGGCTTCGCCCGACCTGATGATGGTCGTGCATCTTTATTCGCCCGACAAGTCGCGCGACCCGCTGTTTATCTCGAATTACGCCACGCTCGAAATCAAGGACGCGCTCACCCGCGTCGACGGCGTCGGCTCCATCACCGTATTTGGCAGCCGCGATTATTCCATGCGCGTGTGGCTCGATCCCGACCGGCTGCAGACGCTGGGCATGACGGCCAACGACGTGGTTGCCGCGTTGCAGGCGCAGAACGTGCAGGTGGCGTCCGGCGTTCTCAATCAGCCGCCGACTCGCCAATCGGGCGCGTTTCAGGTTGCGGTGCAGACGCTGGGCCGCCTTGCCAATCCCGACGAATTCTCCGACATCGTGGTGAAGCAGACAGCGGCTGCGGTCGTGCGGCTCAAGGACGTGGCGCGCATCGAACTCGCGGCGCTCGATTATTCCTCGAATTCCTATCTCGACAGCGATCCCGCGGTGGCGCTTGCGATTTTCCAGCGCCCTGGATCGAACGCGCTTTCCACGGCCAAGGGCGTGATCGACGTGATGGACGTGCTGTCGAAACGCTTTCCGCCCGGCATCAAGCACGACATCATCTATAATCCGACCCAGTTCATCCGGCAGTCGGTCGACGCCGTGAACGAGACGATTTTCGAAGCCATCGTCCTCGTGGTGCTGGTGGTCGTGATCTTCCTGCAGACTTGGCGGGCGGCGGTCATACCGCTGGTCGCCATTCCGGTCTCGCTGGTCGGCACGTTCTTCTTCATGTCGCTGTTCGGATTTTCGCTCAACAACCTGTCGCTGTTCGGGCTGGTACTCGCCATCGGCATCGTTGTCGATGACGCTATTGTCGTTGTCGAAAACGTAGAGCGGAACATCGAGGCGGGGCTAAATCCGCACGATGCCGCCGTCAAAAGCATGAACGAGGTCGGCGCCGCGCTGATCTCGATTGCGCTCGTGCTGTGCGCGGTGTTCGTGCCCTCGGCCTTCATCACCGGCATTTCCGGGCAGTTCTATCGCCAGTTCGCGCTCACCATCGTCGGCGCCACCATCATCTCGCTCATCGTGTCGCTGACGCTTTCGCCCGCGATGTGCGCGCTGCTGCTCAAGCCGCACAAGGAGCGGCATGCGGCGCGCTGGTGGGAAAAGTACACGCAACCGTTTTTCGGTTATTTCAACACCTACTTCGAGAAGTTCGCGGGCGGCTATGCCTGGATCGCGACGCGCGTGGTGCGCATGGCCACCATCATGCTCATCGCTTACGTGGCCGTGCTTGCTTTCGGTCTGAATGAATTCCGCAAGACGCCGGTCGGCTTTATTCCGCAGGTCGACCGCGGCTATCTCATCGTCGTGGTGCAGCTGCCTCCGGGCGCGTCGCTAACGCGCACCGATGTGGTGCAACAGCGCGTGCTCGACATCGCGCTCAAGACGCCGGGCGTGGCGCACGCCGTCAACATCGTGGGATTCTCCGGCGCGACCTTCACCAACGCGCCCAACTCGGGCGCGCTGTTCCTGGTGCTCGATTCGTTCGAGAAGCGCTCCGGCGAGCGCGGGCAATCGGCGCAGGGCATCATCGGAAATCTTTACGGCCGTTTTGCCGGCATCCAGGAAGCCTTCATCGCGGTGGTGGCGCCGCCGCCGGTTGCGGGCATCGGCAATGCCGGCGGCTTCCGCATGATGATCGAGGACAGGGCGGGGCGCGGACCGCTGGCGCTGCAGGGCGCGGCCTTTGCCATGATGGCGCGCGCCGCGCAGACGCCGGGCGTCGCAAATGCCTTCTCGTTGTTCGAGACGTCCACCCCGCAGCTTTATCTCGATATCGATCGCACCAAGGCGCAGCTTTTGGGCGTGAATATTTCCGACGTGTTCGGCGCGCTGCAGATTTATCTCGGCTCGGCCTACGTCAACGACTTCAATCTGTTCGGACGCACCTTCCGCGTGATGGCGCAAGCCGACGATCTGTACCGCAAGGATCCCGCTGACGCGCTCAAAATAAGAGTGCGTAATTCGAGCGGCGATACGGTTCCGCTCGGATCGTTCACGACGGTGCGCGACATTTCCGGTCCCTACCGCGTGCCGCGCTACAATCTCTATCCCGCTGCCGAGCTCGATGGCGCTGCCGCGCCGGGTTACAGCCAGGGCCAGGCAATTCAGGCTATGGAGAAGCTGGCGCTGGAGACATTGCCGGAGGGGTTCAGTTTTGAATGGACGACGCTGGCGTTCCAGCAGTTACGCGCCGGCAGCACCGCCGCCTTCGCCTTCGCGCTCGCCGTGGTGTTCGTGTTCCTGGTGCTCGCCGCGCAGTTCGAAAGCCTGACCCTGCCGCTCGCGGTCATTCTGATCGTGCCGATGTGTCTCGTCGCTTCGATTGTCGGCGTCATCATGCGCGGACAGGACAACAACATTCTCACGCAAGTGGGATTCATCGTGCTCATTGCGCTTGCCGCCAAAAACGCGATTCTGATCGTCGAATTTGCCAAGCAACTCGAGGACGCTGGACGCGACCGCTTCGCGGCGGCGGTCGAAGCCGCGCGCTTGCGCTTCCGCCCGATTCTGATGACCTCGCTCGCCTTCATCTTCGGCGTGACGCCGCTGGTGTGGGCAACGGGCGCGGGCGCTGAGCTGCGGCAGGCGCTCGGCACCACGGTGTTCTCCGGCATGATCGGCGTCACCGCGTTCGGTCTGATATTCACGCCGGTGTTCTACGTCGTCACCCGCTGGCTGGCGCTGCGCGCAAGCGGCAAGGAGACAACGCCGCCGCCGGGCCGCGCAAGGCAGCCGGCGCGGTCATAAAACTCACGCCGTAGCGTCTCCCGGCAACTTGCCGGAGCGGCCAGGGAACTCATGCATCATAAGGCTTTCGGCGATCACGTTTGAGTGAATGAAGGCGCTCAAGCTCTCAGCCTGGAATAATTATACCGAGCCGGTGTTCTCTGACCGGTAACATCCAGAGAAGGATCGAATTCATGCTTATCCGGATTGCATTGGCCGCGGCGCTGGTCGCGGTTGGCGTCAGCGCCGTGGTGGCGCAACAGGATCCGATCGCAGCCCGCAAAGCCCTGATGAAATTGAATGGGCAGCATGGCGCGGCCCTGTCGAAAATACTCAAGGGCGAGGAGCCATTCGACGCTGCCAAGGTGGAAGCCGGTTTCGCGCAATGGGCGGATACGGCGGCAAAATTTTCCGCACTGTTTCCCGACAGTTCCAAGACCGGCGAAACACGGGCGGCTGCGGCGATCTGGACTGATCGGGCGGGGTTCGACGCGGCTGTTGCGAAATTTGCCAAGGATGTCGCCGACAATCGCGCCAAGGCGGCGACCCTGGACGGCCTCAAGGCGGCGATGCCGATCATTGGAAAAAATTGCAGCGACTGTCATCAGGCGTTCCGCAACCCGTCGTAACGCAGCGCGCCGCAGTCTTGAAGCATTAGAGGGCGGCTTCGGCCGCCCTTCGTCTTTTATGCCGCGCGCTTCCCTCGTAAGCTGATGCCAACCAAAAGACGGCCCATGGGAGACGACCGATGCTGCGCAAGCTGGTGATCTTAGGCGTTGCTGCCGGCGTGCTCGGTCTCGGACTGTTCTGGTTTCTCACCATTCCGGCCACCGTTCCGGCGAACGCGCTTGCGCCCCGTACACCCGATCTCGCTAACGGCAAGACGATGTTCTACGCCGGCGGATGCATTTCCTGTCACGCGGTGAACAAGGATGAGCCGACGCGACTTGGCGGCGGGCTTGGGCTCAAATCGCCGTTTGGCACTTTCTACGTGCCGAACATTTCGCCCGATCCGAAGGATGGCATCGGCGGCTGGACCGAAGCGCAATTCGTCACCGCCATGACCAAGGGCACCTCGCCCGATGGCGCGCATTACTTTCCGGCGTTTCCCTACACGTCGTATCAGCGCATCGCGTTCGACGATCTGCGCGACCTGTTTGCGCACATCAAGGCGCTTCCCGCGGTGCAAGGCCGCGTGCGCGGCCACGACGTGCCGTTCCCGTTTAATGTGCGCCGCTCGCTCGGCGGCTGGAAATTGTTGTTTCTCGATGGCGAAAAATTCAAACCCGATCCGTCGAAATCGGCGGCGTGGAACAGGGGCGCTTACCTCGTCAACGGTCCCGGCCACTGCGCCGAATGCCATTCGCCGCGCAACATTCTCGGCGGGATTGTAACGAGCCAGCGTTTTGCCGGCGGTCCCAATCCGGAAGGCGAAGGCTGGGTGCCCAACATCACGCAGAAAGGCCTCGGCAAGTGGTCGGAAAAGGACATCGCCTATCTGCTTGAAACAGGCAGCACACCGGACGGCGACTCCGTCGGCGGCGCGATGGCGCCGGTCATCCGCAACACCTCGCAGCTTTCTCAGGACGACCGCGCCGCGATGGCGATGTATCTCAAATCTCTGCCTCCGGTCGACGATCCGCCGCGCCCGAAGAAACAAGAAGCGAAGTGACGCCTTCGGGTGTCGCGCGGCCGCGTTCGGTGATATGAGGCCAAAGGGGCCGCGCCGCCCTTGTCCCGAAAGTTGCGATGAATCTCTTCAAAGCCATTTCGTTCAAGCTCGTCTCGGCGCTGCTGTTTGCGGTGATGTCGGCGCTCGTGCGCCAGCTCGGCGAAACTACGCCTATCGGGCAGATCGTATTTTTTCGCAGCGCCTTCGCTATCCTGCCCGTCGTGGTGATTTACGCATGGCGGCGCGAGCTTAAAACCGCGGTTCATACCAATAGGCCGTTTGGTCAGCTCGGACGCGGGTTGCTCAGCGTCGGCGGCATGTTCTCGAATTTCGCCGCGCTGGCGCGGTTGCCGCTGGCGGACGCCACCGCCATCTCTTTCGCCTCGCCGCTGATCACGGTGGCGCTCGCGGCGGTGATTCTGAAAGAGCGCGTGCGGATCTATCGTTGGTCGGCGGTGTTCGTCGGCTTTATCGGCGTGATCGTGATGCTGTTGCCGCATTTGCAAGTGAGCCATCTGGCGGCGGCCGGCACCGCGGGCGCGCTGTTCGCGACGTTCGCGGCGTTCTGCAACGCCGGTACCGTGATCCAGACGCGGCGGCTCACGCGCAGCGAAACGACGCCGTCGATCGTGTTCTATTTTTCGCTGATTTGCGCCATCGCGGGCGCGGCCACGCTCCCTTTCGCCTGGCGCAATCCGGCGGGCTATGAGTTCGCCGCGCTGGTCTCCACCGGCATCCTCGGCGGTGTGGCGCATATTTTTCTCACCGAGAGCTATCGTTACGCGCCGGCCTCGGTGGTCGCGCCGTTCGACTACACCTCGATGCTGTGGGCGCTGCTGCTCGGTTTCTGGCTATTCGGCGAAGTGCCGACCGCGCTGGTATTCGTCGGCGCCGCCATCGTCGCGGGCGCGGGGCTGTTCGTGATCTGGCGCGAGCGGCAGCTCGGCCTCAAGCGCGCGCGCGAAAAAGAAGGCCCGCCGACGCCGCTCTAGGGTGCGACAAAAACACGCGCCGCCAAATGCCGGTGCCGGGAATTTCGTTCGATGCATGGTGTTTATTTTTCCCGGAGGGACACCCATGCAAAACAAAACACTCATTACGCTTTCGATTGCCATGCTCGCCACGGGCTTTGCCGGCATCTCGCCGGCACAAACGCCGGCCCCGGCTCAGGCGCCCGCGGCGCAAGCGCCGGCTGCGGCTCCGGCCCCGCTGTTCGCCACCCGCAAGGTCGACGGTACCGATAACGTCTACATCTTCCGTTATCAGAACCATCAGGCGATGTTCATCGTCACGCCTGCGGGCGTGATCGCCACCGACCCGATCAGCTACGGGCGGCCGCAGGCGGCAAAAGCCTATGTCGAGGAAATCCAGAAGATCACCAAGGCGCCGATCAAATATCTGGTCTACAGCCACCACCATTACGACCACATCGCCGGCGGCAAGCCGTTCAAGGATGCCGGCGCGATCGTCGTAGCCCACAGGCGAGCCAAGGAGCGTCTCGCGGCGCTCAAAGGCCTCGATGTCGTCATTCCCGATCAGGTCGTGGACGGGAAGCGCACGATCACGCTCGGCGGCACCACGCTTGAGCTTATCTTCACCGGTCGCAACCATTCCGACTCGTCGCTGGTGATGTTCCTGCCGAAGGAAAAGATAATCTTCGCGGTGGACTTCAATTCGCTCGGCGCGGTTCCTTCACGGCTGGCCGTGAACGATTCCTACCCGCTCGAATGGGAAGCGTCCTTGAAGAAGATCCTGACGCTGAACTGGGAGCGCCAGATTCCTGGCCATCCCGGGCCCGGCGGCCGCCTCGGCACCAAGAAGGACATGGAAGAACAGCTCGCTTTCCTGACCGATCTCTCCGCCGAAGTTAAAAAGGCCTCCGATGCGGGCAAGTGCTTCGACCCGGCCACAAAGGACGTGCGGCTGCCGAAGTACGGAACGCTGCAAGGGTACGAGCAGAATATCGAGTGGAACATTCACCGCTGGTGCGGCTACTGGGGCCGCGGCATTTAATCTAACGGCGGCAATTCCTGAAACATCTGAAGCCCGGCGCAGTCAGCGTCGGGTTTCTTCGTTTGAGGGTATGAATTGTCCGTCGCGGCGAATTTGCGAAAGCGCCGCGCGGCATTAGCCCTTGAACGCCTTGAAGGTGATGATGGTGCGGGTGTCCTGAATGCCGGGAAGAATCTGCACCTTCTCGTTCACGAAGTGGCCGATGTCGGTTCCGGGATCGACGTAGAATTTCACCAGCAGGTCGAAATCGCCGGCGGTGGAATAAATCTCCGACGCGATCTCGGTTTCGGCAAGCTTGTTCGCCACCTGATAGGACTTGCCGAGCTGGCATTTGATCTGGACGAAGAACGGGGTCATGCGCGCCTCCCGGCCGCCGGAAATTCTGGCCGTCCCGCAATCCAGCAAAAACACCGCGCCGTGGCAAGCGTACCGGCGGCTTTACTTTGCGAGCCGCAGCGCCAGCACCAGAATGGCGGAAGCCGCCGCCCATGCGCCGAGGATGCGCGCGCCGATGCGCTGCCACGGGTAGCGCGGGCTGGCGGCAATCCAGGCCACCAATGCGGACAGCAGGATCGCGCCAAGCGCCGTTCCGGCGAGCGCAAGCAGCGTTTCGCTTGTAGAAACGACGGCGGGGACCGAGTCGAGCATCAGTGCGCCTGCCGCGGGCGCGGCAATGGCGGCGGGAACGATCGTGGGCAAAGGCCGTCCGGTTGTGGCGAGCAGGCCGGCGAGCGCGGCGCCTGCGAGCACCATGATGTCGGCGTCATTAGTTGCGACGGCCAGCGTAACCGCGAGGATGGCGGCAACGCTCGCTGCCGCGAACACGCCGAAGACAGCGCGCCTGTGCGCGGCGGTTTGTTGGCCCGCCAGCAGGCCGAGCGCCACCAGAAACAGCGCATGCGCGGGCACCAGCAGCGGATGAATCAGCCCGCCGGGAAAACCGCCGACGCCTTCGATCACCACATGCGCGTCCGCGGCCTGAGGAGGAGCAAGCAGGCCAAGCGCGATGATCGCAATGCGGCTTGCGTTCATACGAAGCGGCCGAGGAAAACGAGTCCGGCGATGGCGATAACTCCGCCCGCCGTACGCACCGCCATGCGCCCGTAAGGCCAGCGCGCCAGCAGGCCGAAGACGATGCCGGCAAGATGCAGGCACCCCGTCGCCACCACGAAGCCAAGCGAAAAGGCGATCGGGTCGGCGCCGCGTGGCAATTCGGTGCCATGCGCGTGGCCGTGAAAAATAGCGAAGGCGCCAACCAGTAGCGCGGCGACGAGAAGCGGCGGGCGCGCCGCCATCGCCACCATCATTCCCAGCAGCACCGCCGAAAGGGCGATGCCGATTTCGACGCCGGGCAGCGGCACGCCGAGAATGCCGAGCACGCCGCCCAGTGCCATCACCAGCGGGAAGATGACCGGGAAGAGCCAGATTGCCGGAGCGCCAAGGAACGCGCCCCACAGGCCGACGGCGACCATCGCGGCGACATGGTCGGGACCGAACAGCGGATGCGAAAAGCCGCCGAGAAAACCGCCCGCGATGCCATCGCCGCCATGTGCGAGCGCGCTCTCGGACGCCAGCGGCCACAATAGAAAAATAAAAAGTATCAGCCCGCGCCGAACCATCTCCGCAGGATAGCGGCGTTTTTGTCACCCGCAACGAGGCTGCGGCGATGGTTCGGCTTGCGCGCCGCCCGGCGCGGGATTAGGTATCAATCAGCAATCTCATGGGGTGCCCGGCGCGCGGCCGGGCTGAGAGGCCAAAAGCCAACCCATCGAACCTGATCCGGGTCATGCCGGCGGAGGGAGAGATGCGAGCGCCGCAAAGCGACTTGCTCCATAGCGAACTGCCGTCCATCGCCGCCGATATTCTCGCGCGGCTGCGCCAGCGTGCGCCCCGCGTGCATTGCATCACCAATTCGGTGGCGCAGAATTTCACTGCCAATGTGCTGCTCGCTATGGGCGCCACGCCCTCGATGACGATATCGCGCGAAGAGATCGCGGCGTTCGTCGGGGGCGCCGACGCATTGCTGGTCAATCTCGGCACCTTCGATGCCGAGCGGCGCGTGGCGGTGGATATAGCTGTGAAGACGGCGAGCGAATCGAGGCTGCCGTGGGTGCTCGATCCGGTGTTCGTCGATCGCGCGCCGCCGCGCGCTGCCTTTGCCAAGGAACTGATCGGCAAGGGACCGGCGGTGGTGCGGCTCAATGCCAGGGAATTTTTCGCACTCGCGGGCGGCGAAGCCAAAAATGCAACGGTCGCGGTTTATGCGCTTGAACATAAACTCACTGTCGCGCTCTCCGGCGAGACCGATTTCGTCGCCGATGGTTCGCGCCAAGCCTCGCTCGCCAACGGCCATCCATGGATGGCGCGGGTGACGGCGATGGGCTGCGCCGGTTCAGCGCTTAACGCGGCCTGCCTCGCGGTGGAAAAAGATGCGTGGCGCGCCAGCGTGGCGGTGCTGCTCATTCTCGGGGTTGCGGGCGAAGTTGCGGCGGCAAATTCGAAAGGTCCCGGCAGTTTCGCAGCGGCGATTATCGATGCGCTGTTCAATCTCGACGGCGTTACGCTGATCCAGCGCGCAAAGGTCAAATGATGACGCTCGATCTCTCACTCTATGCACTGATCGATCCTGAACACTCGGGCGGCCGCGCGCTTCCCGATCTGGCGCGGCAGGTGGGTGAGGGCGGCGCGACGCTGGTCCAGTTGCGCGACAAAAAGGGAACCACGCGCGAGATGATCGAACGGGCGCGCGAACTTGCCGCCGCGCTCGCACCGCTCGATGTGCCGTTGCTGGTCAATGACCGCGTCGATGTCGCGCTGGCGGCGGAAGCCGACGGCGTGCATATCGGACAGGACGACATGCCGGCGGCGGACGCGCGATTGCTGCTTGGCCGCACCGCGATCATTGGCCTTAGCATCAAGACCATCGCGCAGGCGCAGGAAGCGCCACTCGAAGCGCTCGATTACGTTGCCATCGGCGGCGTCTACACGACGACGTCGAAGGACAATACGTCCGCGCCCATCGGGCTCGATGGCCTGCGCCAGATCGTTGGCACGATCCGTCTGCGCGCGCCGGAGATGCCGATTTGCGCCATTGCCGGCATTAACGAGAGCAACGCAGCGGATGTGATCGCGGCCGGGGCCGATGGCGTCGCGGTGATCTCGGCGCTCTCGCTTGAGCGCGATCCAATGGCCGCCGCCGAGGCGTTGCGCGTCGTGATCGATGCCGCGCTGGCAAAACGGAAATAGCAATGACCGCCATCGCCGTCACCATCGCAGGTTCTGATTCCTCCGGCGGCGCCGGCATTCAGGCCGACCTGAAAACCTTTTCGGCGTTGGGCGTCTATGGCGCCTCGGTAATCGCGGCGCTGACCGCGCAAAATACCAGAGGCGTCACCGGCATCCACGACGTGCCTGCTGACTTCATCACGGCGCAGATCGACGCGGTGTTTTCCGACCTTGCTGTCGATGCAGTTAAAATAGGGATGCTCTCTCAGCCTAAAGCCATTCTCGCAGTGGCGGCAGGACTCGACCGATATAAAGCGAAGAACATCGTGCTCGATCCGGTGATGGTTGCAACCTCCGGCGACAAGTTGCTGGCGCCCGAAGCCGTCGAGACGCTTCGCCGCGAACTCATTCCGCGCGCGCTGGTGGTGACGCCGAATTTGCCGGAAGCCGCCGCCTTGCTCGAAACAGCCGTGGCGCAGACCGAAGCGCAAATGCAGGAACAGGCGGAGCATATTCTCGCGCTTGGCGCGCACGCGGTGCTCATCAAGGGCGGACATGGCAGCGGCGCGGAAAGCGTCGATCTGCTGGTCACGCGAAAAGGGATGACGCGTCTTGCCGCCAAACGCATCAATACGAAACGCACGCACGGAACGGGATGCACGCTGTCCTCGGCCATCGCCGCAGGACTGGCGAAGGGCCTCGATCTTCCCGCCGCCGTGCAGGCGGCGAAGGCTTACGTCACGGCGGCCATTGCAGCCGCGGACAAACTCGATATCGGTTCCGGCAACGGGCCGGTGCATCATTTTCACGCCCAATGGTGAAGCGGGAGAACGTCATGAACAAAATCACGCGCCGCAATTTGGTTCGCGCCGGATCGCTGGGCCTTGCCGGTGCGCTCGCCGCACCATCCATCGCGCGCGCTGCCACAACGAAATGGCGGATGGTGACATCATGGCCGAAGCGATTGCCGGGGCCGGGCATGTCGGCGGAACGCATCGCCGATCGCATCCGCGAGCTCTCCGGCGGGCGGCTCGACATCACGGTGCACGCGGCGGGCGAAGTGGTGCCGGCGTTCGAGGTGCTCGATGCCGTCGGCAACGGCGTCGCCGATATGGGCCACACCGCGGCGTTCTACTGGCAGGGCAAGATGTCGGCGGCGGCATTCTTCACCACGGTGCCGTTCGGCTTCACGCCGAGTGAGCACGTAGCGTGGGTGGATGCAGCAGGCGGGCAGGCGCTGTGGGACGAACTCTACGCGCCGTTCGGCGTCAAGCCGTTCATGGGCGGCAACACCGGCGTGTGCATGGGCGGCTGGTTCCGCCGCGAGATAAAATCGCTTGCCGATGTGCGCGGCCTGAAAATCCGGTCGCTGGGGCTGGGCGGGGAAGTTTACCGCCGGCTCGGCGCCACGCCGCAAACCACCCCACCTGCGGAAATACTGGTCGGGCTGCAATCCGGCGTCATCGACGGCGCGGAATTTGTCGGCCCGGGATCGGATATTGCGCTCGGGCTCTATCGCGTCGCGCCATTCTACTACTACCCTGGCTTCAACAAGCCGAACGGCACCGGCGAGTGCATCGTCTCGCTCAAAGCATTCTCCGCGCTCGATAGTGAACTCAAGGCCATTGTCGCGCACGCCTGCGCCACCGAAGCCAATTACGCGCTGGCCGAAATGGAGCGGCTCAACGCCGAGGCGCTTGCGGCTTTGACCTCGCAGCATGGCGTGCAGTTGCGAGCGTTCCCGGCCGATCTTGTTACCGCCGCGCGTAAACAGGCGGGGGATATCCTCGGCGATGTCGCCGGGCGCAGCGAACTCGCCCGCAAGGTGCACGACTCTTATCTGGCCTTCCGGACACGCACGACGGCGTGGTCGCGCATATCCATTGAATCGGTGCTCGGCGCGCGCGGCTGAAAGCCCCTGCGATTGGGGGGTTTTTTATGGTTAACCGCAATTTAATGATTCTGGACTGATCTATAGCCCCATACCGTCGCGCGGCCGCGGCTTGTCATGTATCGCGTTCGGCCAACCGGCGTTTCCAGTCAACCGTGCGTCAAAGCCTGGGCGGCAAATCCGCCCGAGCAGCCGCGCGCAACTTTTCAACTTTCCGGCAGAGGGGCCGATACATGACACCCAGATTTATCCAAACCGGCTTGGTGGCCGCGGCGCTTCTCGCTCTGCCGCTGACCGCGCAAGCCGCAGACCTTCCGAACACCTACAAGTCGCAGCCGTCTTACGCGCCGCTCGCCCGCTCGTGGAGCGGCTTCTATGCCGGCATCAACGGCGGCTAAGGCTTCGGCAAATCGAATTGGGATTCGCCGGTGGTGAGCCCGAGCCCGAAGGGCGCGCTGGTCGGCCTGACGCTCGGCTACAACTTCCAATACAATTCCTGGCTGTTCGGCGTGGAAGGCGATTGGGATCTTTCCACCATGAAGGGCAGCATTGCCTGCGGCGGCGGCACCTGCGAGACCAAGAACACCTGGCTCGGCACCGCGCGCGGCCGCATCGGCTACGCCTTCGATAATTTCCTGCCCTACTTCACCGCCGGTCTCGGCATGGGCGATATCAAAGGCACCAACTCCAATCTGGCGACGACGGGAAGCAAGACCAAGGCCGGTCTCGCCATCGGCGCCGGTCTCGAATACGCCTTCATGGGCAACTGGAGCGCCAAGATCGAATATCTCTACGTCGATCTCGGCAAGTTCGACTGCGGCATCGCCTGCGGCGCCACGGTCGACAATATTAGCTTCAATGCCAACATCATCCGCGCCGGTTTGAACTACCGCTTCTAACCTCCGCCACGCTGCCGAAACGAAGAAGCCCCGGGTCAAAACCCGGGGCTTTTTTTTCTTTGTCATTCCGGGACGGCGCGTTGGCGCCGGACCCGGAATCCAGATGCAAACTCCGATCCCGTTTCTGGATTCCGGATTCGCGCGCTCCGGAATGACAGGTTTTACACTCACGCCTTGAACGGCACCACCTTCTGCTTCTGCTCGCCGAGGCCGTCGATGCCGAGGGAAACGACGTCGCCGGCTTTCAGGAATTTCGGCTCCGGCTTGTAGCCAAGGCCGACGCCCGGCGGCGTGCCGGTGACGATGATATCGCCGGGGTTCATAAGCATGAACTGCGAGCAATACCAGACGATGTGCGCGCAATCGAAGATCATCGTGCGCGTATTGCCGCGCTGGCGCTTCTCGCCGTTGACATTGAGCCACATGTTCAGGTTCTGCGGGTCCTTGATCTCGTCCTTGGTGACGAACCACGGCCCGATCGGCCCGAAGGTCTCGCAGCCTTTGCCCTTGCCCCACTGGCTGCCCGAACGCTCGATCTGGAACAGCCGCTCCGACACGTCGTTGTGCAGGAAATATCCGGCGACGTAATCCAGCGCCTTTTCCTTCGAGGGAATGTTGCGCGCGCGCTTGCCGATGACGATGCCGAGTTCGACCTCGTGATCGAGCTTGGTGGATTCCTTCGGGATCATGGTGTTGTCGTTCGGCCCGACAATGCAGCCGGTGTGCTTGTAGAAAATCACCGGCTCCTTCGGGATCGGCATGCCGGCTTCTTCCGCGTGATCGCGGTAGTTCAGCCCGATCGCGATCAGGTTGCTGACGTGGCCGACGCAGGGGCCGAGCCGCGGCTTGCCGCTCACGGCCTTCAGGCGCTTGAGATTGGCTTTTTTGATTTTCGCCAGGCCGCCGGACGCGATCATCTCGCCGTCGATGTCTTTCACGACCTTCGAGAGGTCGCGGATTTTTCCATCGGCGCCAAGAATGCCGGGTTTTTCCTTCCCCGGCGCGCCATAACGTAGAAGCTTCATAACTCCTCCCCCGCGTTTTTTATTGGGTCAATCGGTCGGATCGGCGCGACTATGCTTGGGCGAAAGCGCGGGGGCAAGGTGGGTCCGCCCGGTTCGCAAACATCGATGGCAGGCATGCAAAAACATTCTCGCGGCGTGAATTACGCCCGTCACGTTGCATTCGCCCGCGTCCGATAGGATGATTGCGCTCCCTTCCATTCCGGGAGGGCTAAAGTTCCATTCAGGGAAGTGACATGAATTCCAAATTCGCGGCTTTCGTTATCGCAACCGCGCTTACCGGCGCTTTCGCAACGAGCCCCGCGCTCGCGCAGTCGCAATCGTCCGACGACACCAAGTGGATCACGGCCTGTGTGTCCGACAACAAGGACGAAGGGCAGACCGCGCCGGTGGTGCTGGCCTATTGCACCTGCATGAACAACAAGATGTCGAGCAGCGAGTCGCGCTCGATCACGCAGTGGGAAAAAGCCAATCCGCGCACGATGGAAGCGTGCAGCAAGGAAGCGGGCTGGAAGGGGCGGTAATCCCGGTTAGCGGGGAGCGGTTGACGACTACTTGTTGTCGTCCCCGCGAAAGCGGGGACCCATACTCCGGGGACTATCGATAGGCTGGTGGTTATGGGTCCCGGCTCGCGCCGCTTTGCGGCTTGGCCGGGACGACAAGTTCAGTTTTCCGCGGCGAAAATCAAAACGCGCCGTTGAACGTGCCGCCGTCGATCAGCAAGTTCTGTCCGGTGATGTAGCCGGCCTGCGCCGAGCATAAAAACGCGCAGGCCGCGCCGAATTCCGCCGGATCGCCGAAGCGCCGCGCCGGAATGGTGGCGATGCGGTCGGCGGCGACGACGGTGATGCTCTTGCCCTTTTGCTCCGCCGTCTTGCTGAGCACGCCGCGCAGGCGGTCGGTGTCGAACGCGCCGGGCAGCAGGTTGTTGATGGTGACGTTCTTCTCCGCGACGGTGCGGGCGACGCCGGCGAGAAACGCGGTGAGCCCCGCCCGCGCGCCGGAGGAAAGATCGAGCCCGGCGAGCGGCATCTTCACCGAACCCGACGTGATGTTGACGATGCGGCCGAAATGGCGCTGCGCCATCGGGTCGATCACCTTCTGAATAAGCTCGACCGCCACCACCATGTTGGCGATGACGCCGTCGATCATCTGCGCGCGCGTGAGTTCTCGAAAATCGCGCATCGGCGGGCCGCTGTTGTTGTTCACCAGAATGTCCGGCTGCGGGCAGGCGGCGAGCAAAGCGGCTTGCCCTTCCGCGGTGGAGACGTCGGCGGCGACGGTGACGATCTTGGCACCGGTGATGTTGCGGATTTCGGCGGCGGCGGCTTCCAGCTTCTTCGGGTCGCGCCCGTTCAGGGTCACCTCGCAGCCGGCTTCCGCCAATGCGCGGGCGCAGGCGCGGCCGAGGCCGCGGCTCGACGCGCAGACGATGGCCTTGCGGCCGGCTATTCCGAGATCCATCAGTGAGCCCCCTCTTGCCGCGTTTCTCGCCGTATTTCTTGGCGCATTTCTTGGCGCATTTTGCGGCACGCCGCATTGGCGCCGCCGCACGCTATTTCCGCTATTCCTAACAGGTTAAGCGCAACTCCGACAACGGGGCTTGTTTGCATTAGATGTGCGGGCTTTAGTTGCGCCATCTTTATTTCCCCTGAGATTTGAAATGGCTCCCCCGCAGACACAGACGCTCCCCACCGCCGCCGATGTCGAACTTGCCGCGCAGCGCCTCGCCGGCATCGCGTTGCGAACGCCGCTGGTGAATTCGCCGGTATTGGATGCGGCGACCGGCGGGCGGATTTTCCTCAAGGCCGAAACCTTGCAGCGCACCGGCTCGTTCAAGTTTCGCGGCGCGTACAACAAGATTTCCTCCATCCCGGCTTCGATGCGCGCGGCGGGCGTCGTCGCTTATTCGTCCGGCAATCACGCGCAGGGCGTGGCGGCGGCAGCGGGCCTGCTCGGCATGCGCGCGGCCATTGTCATGCCAAGCGATGCGCCGAAGGCCAAACGCGAGCGCACGGCGGCGCTGGGCGCGGAGATCGTGCTCTACGACCGCGAGCGCGAGGACCGCGCAGGGATTGCCCGCCGCATCGCAAGCGAGCGCGGCGCGACGCTGGTGCCGCCTTACGACGATCGGCTGGTCATCGCGGGGCAGGGCACCATCGGCCGCGAGATCATCGAGGATCTGGAAAAGCTCAAGCTGAGCCCCGACATCGCCGTGATCGGCGCTTCGGGCGGCGGGCTGGCGGCGGGGATTTCGCTGGCGGTGAAGGCGCGCGCGCCAGGCGTGAAATTCTACACCGCCGAGCCGGAAGGCTTCGACGACACGCTGCGCTCGTTCAAGAGCGGCAGGCGCGAGGAAAACGCGCACATGAGCGGCACGATTTGCGATGCGCTGATGACGCAGATTCCGGGCGAGCTGACCTTCGAGATCAACCGCAGACTGATCGGCGAGGGCGTCACCGCGAGCGATGCGGAAGTTGGCCACGCGGTGGCGTTCGCGTTCCACGAACTCAAGCTGGTGGTGGAGCCGGGCGGGGCGATCGGGCTTGCCGCGCTGCTCGCCGGCAGGCTCGACGTCAAAGGCAAGGTGGTGATCGCGGTGCTCTCGGGCGGCAACGTCGATGCGGAATTATTCCAGCGCCTGATTGCCTGAAGTTTTTAGCTGCAGAGCGCGATGCGCTCTTCCTCGCTCAGCGCCAGAATGGCGGCCATCGGATCCACTGGCTCCGGCCGTGGCAGGGTCGCGCGCGTGGCTGCGGCGGGCACAGGTGCTGGCGGCAAGACCGCGGCAGTCTCCATGGGAGCGATCGCTGCCGGTGCTGCGATAGCTGCGGTGGCAGCGGGCGGAAGTATCGCGCCTTCGACAGCGGGCTGTTCCTCCACCGTTTTGGCGAAGACGATCCGCAGGTGATCCTCGAACGTGGCGGCAGCCGCCGTATCGCTGGCGGGCCGGGCGGCGTCTGCGGCGAGCGGCTCGACAAATCCGATTGCAGCCAAGACCCGTTCCGGCGCCGGAATGGCGTCGGCGGTTTCCATCGGAGCCGGTTGCGGCAAGGCATCCGCCGCCAGCGTTTCGGCGGCGATGAATTTCGCAGCAGTCGCGGCGGCTTCGGAAATTGGTTCATGAACCTCGGACGAAGGCTCATAACTGAGATCGAGATTGGCGGTGTGCTGGAGTTCGCTGCTCACGCTTCCGGTGGCAACGCTTTCCGAAGTTTGCAAAATCGCAGGCGCGGGGTCTTGCCCGGCGGCTTCCGGCTCCGCCGTGGACGAGACGAAACCAATGTCCGGCTCGGGCTCGGCAATTTCCATTTCGAACGGAATGAACGCCGGCTCCTGGTCCAGCGCCGCCTCATCCTCGGGCGGCATCAGCCAGTCCGGGAACATCGCCTCGAACTGCGCGGCGGCTTGCGGTTCTACCGCCGCAGCTTCCGGCGCTTGCTGTGTGATGGCATCCGGCGTTTCAACCAGCGTCAGCGAGGGCAGGCGCGCCTCGGCAGAAGTCTCTTTTTTGGTTTCGTGCGCCGCTTCCGCCGCCGGCTGCTTGTCGCCCCAGGCGTCGAGCATGCCGTGAATCTGGTCGGCAAGATCGCGCAACACGGCGGTGACCTTTTGCGCGCGCGCGTTGGCGGCGTCGGACGACTCGTGCCCGGTGGCGAGCGCCGCCATGTCGGCCTTGCTCTGCGCGATCACGTCCGCCATTGCCATCAGCTGCGTCTTGAGCTGCGCGCGGATGTTATCGGACGGCAGCGCCTGCTTCCCGCCGCGCATCGCCGCCTCTATGCGGTCGATGGCGGTGAGCACCAGCTTGGTGTCGGCGTTGCGGTTGCGCTGGGCGTATTCGGAGAGGAACCAGCGCCCGTGCGCGGTCTCCATCATCGCCGCGCAGATCGATTCGTAATCCGACTCCGGCAGCGGATTCTGCGGCAACCTCGCCAGTGCCAGCGAGTCTTGCGCCAAAACGCTATGTGCCAGAGATTCTCGCGCCAAAGGGTCCCGTCCCGTATTTTTGCGCCATACCCGGAACCATGTGCTTGTGGCGCATGTGCTAATCAGCCGGGCCAGACTATCAATCAGCGCGGTCGATTCGGACAGAGCAAAACGTAAAATGCCCGGCCATCCTCAACAACCGGCAGATGCCTTCGCGCCGCGCCTGGCGGTATTCTTTGCCGCCTCGTTCGTGGCCTTCGGCATTCAGCTGCCGTTCTTTCCGCTCTGGCTCGGCGCCAAGGGGCTGGATGCCCGCCTGATCGGTCTTGCGCTCGCCATTCCGATGATCGTGCGCGTGTTCGCTATACCCTTCGTCGCGCGCACCGCCGACCGGCGCGAAGCCTTGCGCGCCACGCTCATCGTTGCGTCGGTCGCGACCGTCATTGGCTACACGCTGGTCGGATTCGCTGAAGGCCCGGTTGCGATCATCGCCACTTGCGCGTTGGTGGCGGTGGCGTCGACGCCGATCATTCCGCTCTCCGATGCTTACGCGCTCAAGGGCCTCGCCGCGCGCGGCATGTCCTATGGTCCTGTGCGGCTGTGGGGTTCCGCCGCCTTCATCGTTGGAACTTTCGGTGCGGGTTTTGCCATCGACAGCATCGCGGCGCGCGATCTTATCTGGCTCATCGTCGCGGGCGCGGTGGTGACGGCGCTGGCGGCGTTCGCGCTTGCGCCGCTTGGGCTTGGCGAACCAAAGGCGCAGCCGCACGGCATCAAGGCTGCATCCGCGCTGCTGTGGCGCGATCCGGCTTTTGTCGCGGTGGTCGCCGCCTCAAGCCTGATCCAGGCCAGTCACGCGGTATATTACGCCTTTTCGACGCTGGAATGGACCGCCGTGGGTCTCGACGGAAAAATCGTTGCGGCGCTGTGGGCGCTCGGCGTCGTTGCCGAGATTGCGCTGTTCGCGCTTTCCGGCCGCTTTCCGCTATGGCTCGGGCCGACGATGCTGCTGATGATCGGCGGCGCCGGCGGCGCGCTGCGCTGGACGATCATGGCGCTCGATCCGCCGCTCGCCGCGTTGCCCGCGCTGCAATGCATGCACGCGCTCTCGTTCTGCGCTGCGCATCTCGGCGCTCTGGGATTTGTCTCGCGCGCGGCGCCGCCGGGAATGGCCGCGACCGCGCAAGGCTATCTGTCGATCGCGATGGGCGCGGTGATGGCCGCGTCGATGGGATTGTCGGGCGTGCTGTATGCGAACTTCGGCAGCCGCGCTTACGCCGCGATGGCGTTATCGGCGCTGGCTGGTGGCGTTTGCGCCTTCGCCGCGCATCGACTGCGGCGGGAAGCGGCGCTCTGAGCGCTCGCTGGCGCTGCGCGTTGGCGAAATGCAGGACGGGATGAAGCCCGCCAGCTCGCGGCCCTGCATGAAGATCATCTTGCGCTGCAAGCCGCCGTTGCGGTTGATCCAGCTGCGCACGCGCGCCGGATAAATATCCCATAGCGCCTGCGTTCCCATCGGGCTGGTGATCGGGCGGCCATAGGCGTCCGGCATCCAGGCGGCATGGAAGCCGAGCCGCGCGCGCGAGGTGGCGCAGACGCGATCGCGCGGCACGAGGCCGAGAACCAGCGTGCAGGCGGAAAGACAGTTGCCGTCGATGACGACCTTCTCGCCGGAGGAGCGCACCAAGGCGAAGGCTTGCAGGTAATGGCCGATCTGGCCGCCGCGGTCTTCGGCGATCAGCATGGTCGATGATGCCGATGATGCTGAGATCATCGCCATCACGGCGCCCAACAGGATCACGCGAAAACGCATACCCCCGAACCCCCGCTCAACCGCCCCCGCGGTCTTATTTTTTCAAATTCTAGGACAATCCGAGGCATTGGGGAAAGCGCGAATTAACTAAATGTTAACTCAAATTCGGAGGCTATTTCAGGAACATAAGGGGAGTATTCCGCTATCCCCAAAGTTCCGGATCGGACGGGAATACCCCGCTACCTTCATATTTCAGCCCGTTGGGCCGGTCGCGGGACAGCAGCAGCGGACCGTCGAGATCGACGACCCGGGCGGCCTGCGCGAGCAGCATCGCCGGGGCCATCGAGAGCGAGGTGGCCACCATGCACCCCGCCATGATGGAAAAGCCGAGCCGGTTGGCTTCCCCGGCCATAAGAAGCGCCTCGGTGAGCCCGCCGGTCTTGTCGAGCTTGATGTTGACGGCGTCGTATTTGCCTTTGAGCCCGGACAGTGAGCCCCGGTCATGAACGCTCTCGTCGGCGCAGACCGGGATCGGACGTTTGATCCGCGCCAGCGCCTCATCGCCGTCCGAGGGGAGCGGCTGTTCGACCAGCGTGACGCCGGCGGCGGCGCAGGCTGCGAGGTTTTCGGCAAGATTGCCCGGCAGCCAGCCTTCATTGGCATCGGCGATCAGTTCGGCGAGTGGCGCGGCCTTGCGCACGGCGGCGATGCGGGCTGCGTCGCCAGCTTTCCCCAGTTTGATCTTCAGCAGCGCGCGCCCGGAGGCCTTCTGCGCGGCCTGCGCCATCTCCTCCGGCGTGCCGAGAGAGATCGTAAAGGCCGTGACCAGCGGGCGCGGCGGCGCCAATCCGGCAAGCTCGTGCGCGGGCTTGCCCGTTTCTTTGGCTTGTAAATCCCAGAACGCGCAATCGAGCGCGTTGCGCGCGGCGCCTGCCGGCATCGCGCGTTGCAGGCCCTCGCGGGTGAGCCCGCCGCCAAGCGCCGGGCGCATGGCCTCAATCGCGGCGGCGACCCCTTCCGGCGTCTCGCCATAGCGCGCATAGGGCACGCATTCGCCCCGCCCGGCATGGCCGCCATCCTGAAGTTTGGCGACCACCACCACGGCCTCGGTCTTGGGCCCGCGGCTGATGGCAAACGACCCGGCGATCGGCCAGCGTTCGATGGTCACCGAAAGCTTGAGTAAACTGGGGATATTCATGCCGGTGCGACCCTCGACAGGTTCGCTGGGGATGGTCAAGTATGGCGGCGGAAGGGCCTATATGCCCAGGGCCAAAGCGCAGGACGCGCAAATGCGACTGGACCGGCCGGAGCTTTGAATTCACGTGAGCGAGACGGAATTGCTCAAGAGCACGACCGACGGCGAGCGCCTCATGCTGGCCGCCGCGGGGGCGTGGACCGCCGAGCACGCGCGCGAACTTGAGCCGCTGATCGACGAGCAATCGCGCCAGCGCCGTGCCATCCGCCGCGTCGATATCGACATGGGCGCG
Organism: Rhizobium sp. Q54; assembly: GCA_945907045.1. Lineage (GTDB taxonomy): Bacteria > Pseudomonadota > Alphaproteobacteria > Rhizobiales > Xanthobacteraceae > Pseudolabrys. Next base: position 149,422 of record CAMDSH010000002.1, read on the forward strand.
GTGGAAAAACTCGACACCTTCGGCGCCTGGCTGCTGGAGCGGCTGGTGCGCGCCTGGAAAGGGCGCGGCATCGACGCCAAGGTCGTGCGGCTCTCGGACGATTATCGCGTGCTGGTCGATGAAGTGCGTGGGGTCAATCTCAAGGGTGAACCCCCGCCGGCGATGCCGCCCTTCGAAATGGCGATGGCATCCATCGGCCGCGCCACCGCCGAAATCGGCCATGCCTGCCTCGCGATGGCGCACATGCTGGGCGCGGTGACGGCGGCGCTGGCGCGCGTGACCGTCAAGCCGGCCGCGTTCCGGCTCACCTCGATGGTGCATCATCTCGACGATGTCGGCTGGCGGGCGGTGCCGATCGTGCTGCTCATCACCTTTTTGATCGGCTGCATCATCGCGCAGCAGGGCATTTTCCATTTCCGCAAATTCGGCGCCGACATTTTCGTCGTCGATATGGTCGGCATCCTGGTGCTGCGCGAAATCGGCGTGCTGATCGTCTGCGTCATGGTGGCGGGCCGCTCGGGCAGCGCCTACACCGCCGAGCTTGGCGCCATGAAGATGCGCGAGGAAATCGACGCGCTGCGCACGATGGGCTTCGATCCGATCGAAGTGCTGGTGCTGCCGCGCGTGATCGCGCTGATCATCGCGGTGCCGGTGCTCACCTTCATCGGTTCGATGGCGGCGCTCTACGGCGGCGGGCTGGTGGCGTGGCTTTACGGCGGCATCGATCCGGACATTTTCCTCTCGCGCCTGAAGGAGGCTATCTCCATCGAGCATTTCAAGGTCGGCCTGATCAAGGCGCCGTTCATGGCGCTGGTGATCGGCGTCGTCGCCTGCGTGCAGGGCCTTGAAGTGAAGGGCAGCGCCGAGTCGCTCGGCCAGCAGACGACCGCCTCGGTGGTGCAGTCGATCTTCCTCGTCATCGTGCTCGACGGCATCTTCGCCATGTTCTTCGCTTCGATCGGGATGTGACGATGGCGAAGGCAGCACGCGCCAGTGCCGATGCCGTTATCCGCGTGCGCGACCTGACCGTCGGCTTCGGCGACCACACGGTGCTCAAGGAGGCCGACCTCGACGTTTATCGCGGCGAGATTCTCGGCTTTGTCGGCGGTTCCGGCTCCGGCAAATCAGTGATGCTGCGCACCATCATCGGGCTGTTGCCGAAACGGGCCGGCAAGATCGAGGTGTTCGGTACCGATCTTTCGGCCGTTGAGGAGGAGGAGCGCCAGGCCATCGAGCGGCGCTGGGGCGTGCTGTTCCAGAACGGCGCGCTGTTTTCCTCGCTCACGGTGCTCGAAAACCTGCAATTCCCGGTGCGAGAATACCTCGATCTGTCGCAGCGCTTGCTCGACGAACTGGCGATGGCGAAGCTTGAAATGGTCGGGCTCGGGCCGGATGTCGGCTACAAATACCCTTCCGAACTCTCCGGCGGCATGACCAAGCGCGTGGCGCTCGCCCGCGCGCTGGCGCTCGACCCGGAGATTGTGTTCCTCGACGAGCCGACCTCCGGGCTGGACCCGATCGGGGCTGGCGATTTCGACAATCTGATCAGCACGCTGCAACGCACTTTAGGCCTGACGGTTTTCATGGTAACCCATGACCTCGATAGCCTGCATACCGTTTGCGACCGCATTGCCGTGCTGGTGGACGGCAAGGTGATCGAACAAGGCCCGATGGAGACCATGCTGGCGTCGCAACACCCGTGGCTGAAGTCATATTTCCACGGCAAGCGTTCGCGCGTAAACGAAAAACGGCGTGGCGGATAATGGGACGGAACTTGCGCGATGGAGACTAGAGCCAATTACGTCCTGATCGGCACTTTCACGCTGGCGATTGTCGTCTGCGTGTTCGGCTTCATTTACTGGTTCCAGAATATCGGCGGCACCGGCCAGCGCGCGATCTACACCATCATCTTCGACGGCTCGGTGTCCGGCCTTCGCACCGGCGGCACGGTGCTGTTCAACGGCATCCGCATCGGCGAAGTGACCGATTTGAAGCTGGCGCCCGACCGCCCCAAGCGCGTGGTCGCCACGGTGTCGATCGACAAGATGGTTCCGGTTCGCGCCGACACCCGCGTCGGCCTCGAATTTCAGGGCCTGACCGGCATTGCCTCGGTTTCGCTCAGCGGCGGCACGGTGACGTCCCCGGCGCTGACCGGCACGAAGGAAAACCCCGCGACGCTGATGGCCGATCCCGACGCGACGCAGGACGTGACGCAAGCCGCGCGCGAAGTGCTCAAGCGGCTGGACAAGTTCATCGCCGAAAACGAAGCCGCGTTTAGCAGCGCACTCAAGAACATCGACACCTTCTCCGCCGCGCTGGCGCGCAATTCCGAGCGGCTCGACAAGATCACCGAGGGTTTGCAAAATCTCACCGGCGGGGTTGACGGCAAGGGCGGCGAGATCAACGAGGCGGCGAAGTCGGTCCGCCGCATGACCGATACCGGAACGCGGACGCTGACGACGATCGACAAGGCAGTGAAGAATTTCGACAAGAACCCGAGCCGGATCATCTGGGGCGGCGGTTCCTCGATCGAGGACGAGAAGAAGAAAAAGACGCCCGCGCCGGCGAATTGAGGCCGGCTTAAGCTGATTTGAATTCAGGCTGATTTTATCGGCTGAAAAGCAAAACGGGCACGCATTGCTGCGCGCCCGTTTTTTAATTCGTTTAGCGGCGTTTAGTTAAGGCGGCCCGCCGCGTGCGCCAGCATGGTGTAGACCTTGCCGGTTTCCGAGGTGAGATAAGTGCGCGTCACCACCTGGCCGCGGTCGTCGCGCGAGACCTCGTCGAGCAGCCGCTCGAACTCGCCGATATAGCGGTCCACCGTCTGCTTGAACTCGCGGTCGGCGCGGTATTTCTGCTGGATCTCGTCGAACGCCTTCTGCCCCTGCAGCGTGTAAAGCCGCCGCGTGAAGACATTGCGCTCGCCGCGCTTGTAGCGGTCCCACAGGTCGGCCGCCGCCTCGTGATCGATCATGCGGGCGATATCGACCGAGAGCGAATCCAGCGACTCGATGCTGTGACGGGATGGGCGCTCGTCGCCGCGCGGCGGCGCTGCGCGCGGAGCTTCACGAGGGATATCGCGCGGCATTTCACGCGGCATTTCGCGCGCGGGCGGCTCGCCCTCGTCGCGCGAGGCGCGGTTGAGCAAATCGGTGAGCCAGCCGCCGCGGCTGCCGCCTTGCGGGGCCGCCGGGCTGAGCGAGGGCGCTTCGGGGCGGCGCGGAGCGGGGGCAAAGCCGCCGGCATCGCCGCGGGTGTTGTAGCCGCGCGGAGGTTCGCGCCCGCCGACGACGGCGAGAGACGGTTCCTCGCGCGGCGAGCGGCGGATCGGCTCGACGGCGTCGAGATTGCGGCCGTGGCGAGCGACGATGCGGTTAAGCTCGGCCAGCGCCTCGATCTGATCGACGATGACGCGGCGCATCTGCGCGGCGCTTTCCGCCGTTTCCTGCGGAAGTTCGAGAATGCCGCGGCGCAATTCGGCGCGCGTAACGTCGAGTTCGCGCTGCATCTCCGACGACATGTTCTTCATGCCCTGCATGATGTCGGTGAAGCGCTCGCTCGCTTCGCGGAACAAGGAGTGCGTATCGGTTGCCGCCTGCTCGAAGGTATTGCGCAGCGCGTCGTTGGTGCGCTTGCGCTCTTCTTCGGAAGTGGAGCGGATGCGCTCGAACTGCTCGCCGAGCGACTGCGCGCCCGCCTGGCCGGCCTCGGAAACCACGCGGGAAATATCGCGCGCGCGGTTGGAGGCGACTTCGAGCGATTCATCCAGCAAGCCAGAGAAGCGCTTGAGACGCTGGTCGAGGTCCTCGGTGCGGATATCCAATGTCGTGATGAGCGAGTCGAGCGCGACGCGGCGCTCGTTGATGGCGCCTTCGGTGCGCTCGTTGCTGCGCTCGACGAGATTTGCCGCCGCGGTGAGATCGCGGCCATGCACGTCGAACTGCGCGGCGAGAGCGGCGAGTTCGGTGACGGCGGTGGTGGTGACCTCGCGGAAGCCGGAGATGTTCTCTTCCATCTTGGAGCTGGCCGCGCCGTTGCTCTTGATGACGTTGTCCATGGCGGTGACGAATTCGGTCACGCGCGTCATCATCGTGTGCTCGAGCGCGCCCATGTTCTCGTGCGCGCCGCTCAAAACCTCTTGCAGCATGATGTTGGCTTCGCGCAGGCGCTCGAACAGCGCGGTGGTGTCGGAGCGCAGCATGCCGTGCGTTTCCAGCATCTCGGAAACCGTGGCGGCGGCGGTCGCCTTCGACTGCTCGATCGCCGAAGCCGCGGTGGCCTGCAGCTCGTTGAGCCTGTTGGTGACGGTGCTGGTCGCGGTCTCGCTCGCCTTGTTGATGATGCGTGCGATTTCCTCGCTGTTGTCGAGCATCGTGCGGGTGAAGACGAGACCCTTGTTCTCGATCGACTTGACCGCTTCGTCGGTGGCGCGCGTGACCTCGACGGCGAATTCCTGGCTCTTGCCGCTGAGCGCCGCGAGCACGCCGCTGCTCTTGTCGCTCAGGATGGCGGTCATCTCGTTGGCGCGGCGGCTGACCTCGGAGGAAATCTCGTCGGCCTTGCCGACGAAGCTGCGCGCGACTTCCGCGCTCACGCCGAGCATCGTGCGCTCGACGTCGCTGGCGTTTTCCTTCAGGACGCTGCTCACGCTGGTGGAGAGCGCGTTGAGCGAGCGCTCGACTTCGCTGGCGCTGGTGCGGATCGAGTCGGTGGTGGTCAAAGCGAGCTGGCCGAGCGAGCGTTCGGCTTCGCCGGCGTTGGTCTTGATCGACTGGCTGAGCTGCTCCATGCGCGCATTGAGCGCGTCGGCGGCGGCCTTGCTGCGAAGCTCGATTTGCGTTGTCACCGTCTCGGCGCGGCCGATCAGCAATTCCTCGAAGCGGCCGATGCGGGTATCGAGATTGTTGGCGACTTCAGTGGCGCGCGAGCCAAGCGTGTGGTCGATCTGCTGGATCTTCACGCCGATCTCGTCGGCGACTTCGGTGCCGCGCTGAGTGATGACGTTGCTCACGTCGCTGATGCGCTTGTCCAATGCGGCGACGATATCCTTTCCGCCGCCCGCCAGCGTCGTGGCGATGTCGTTGACGCGGGTGCCGAGCACGCTCTCGAATTGCGAGAGGCGCTGATCGAGCGAGGAGTTGATTTCGTCCGTCTTGGCGCCGACGCGGCTGTCGAAATTATCGACGTAATTGCGCATCGAGTCGGAAAGGTCCTGCGTGCGCTGGCCCAGCCGCTCGACCAGTTCGCCGCCATAGGTTTTTACCGTGCGGTCGAATTCGGTGATGTGGCGGGTGATCAGGCTGCCCAGCGTGGTGGAATCGCGCGAGATTTTCTCGGTCAGCTCCGCGCCGCCGTGCGTGAACATTTCTTCGAACGCCTGCAGGCGCGAGACCAGCATGCCCTTGACGGAATCGCCGTGGGTATTGATGGCGTCGACCAGCGCTTCGGCGCTGTCGCGGAAGGTGTCGGCGACCTTGTTGCCGCGCGCGACGATGGTGTCGGTGATGCGCGAGCCGGTCTGCTCCATCTTGGAGACGACGTCGCCGCCGCGCAGGCTCAAGTCCAGAACCAGCGAGTCGCCGGTAGAGCGCAGCGTCGAGTTAACTTCCTCGACGCGCACGACGATGTTGTCGGCCATGCGGCTGCTGGTATCGACGATGGCGGAGGTGAGCTGCTGCGACTGGCCGGCCATCTGTTCGATCACGGCGGCGGACTTCTGCGCGAAGCCTTGCGTGACCTGGTCGAGGCGGGCGGTCATCATCTGCTGCAGGCGGACCGCAAGCTGCGAGAACTCCTCCTGCACGTTGTCGGTCTTGAAATTCAGGCTGGCGGTGAGGCGGTCGCTGGCGCTGGAGATCGCGCCGGTGGCGTTTTCGCTGGTGGTTTCCAGCCGGTCGAGGAGATTGCTGCCGCGCTCGCCGAGCGCGTCGACCATCGAGTCGCCGGCATGGCCGAGCGCGAGCGTGATGTGCTCGCCCTTTTCGGTGAGCGTGCGGGTGATGCGCTGCGCGACATCGTTGACCTTTTCGGAGACGAGATCGCCGACCGAGGTGATGTCGTGCGTCAGATCGAGGTGCACGCTGGAAATGGCGTTGCGGACCTGCTCGGCCTGCGCGACGAGAGTATCGCGCTGGTTGGCGAGTTCGGTCAGCAGGCCGCGGATGCGAACTTCGTTGTCGTTGTAGGAGCGCTCAAGCGCCGAGACCTCGTTGTGCACCAGCGCTTCGAGCTCGCCCGCGCGGGCGAGCGCGCGCTCGACGCCATCGCCCATGGCGGCGACTTCACGGCGCACGGCCTGGCCGACGCTGACGATCGACTCCCGGGCATTCGTCTCCGGCTCGGTCATCCGCATGGCGACTTCAGCCATCGACTGCGCGACGAGCCGCAGGTCGCGCGAGCGCGCGATCAGATGCGCGAGCACGAACGAGAGAATGATGGGAATGAGGAACGCAACGCCGATGCCGGCGAGCGCCAGCGTGTTGGCGGCGGACTGCCCGAGCAGATTCGGCAGTGCATCCTTGTAGAGATAAGCGATGCCGAGACCGCCGCCGAGCCAGATGACGGCGAACAGCGTGGCGATGGCATAGGGCAGGCGGCGCGGGCGGCCTTGCAAAGCTTGCAGGATGGCGCCCATGGCGGCGCGATCGTCGTTGGCGGCGCGGCGCACGGGCGCCGTCTCGTCCCAGCCGGGGGGGCGGGCATCTTCCGGGAACAGGTCGCCGACGACGGGCGAGGGCGTTTGCGTGCCGGCGCGGCGGACATTGACGTCCGCGGGCTGCGCGGCGGCGGGCGGGCGAGGCACGCCAGGGGACTCGGTGTTACGAAGCGCCTGCTCGACAGCAGAGAGAGCGCTTTCGCTCACGTCTTTGGATTTTGGGGTATTCGCCATAGAACTGGACGCCTCGTCATTACGCCGGACTTGAATTGGCGCGGCCCGGACCGATGGTCTCGCAGGTCGCGCCACGCGCTTAAAATCGTCGTCGGCAGGGGCTTCTGCCCGCATCGCATCATTACCGGCGAAGGTCGATCCTATCGGCTTGGCGCAGCAATAGAAACCCGGCTGGAAACGGTCTTTTTAATCATCCTTAATCTCGATTGTTAACCATACCTGCGCGTACTGGATTGGCTCCCGCGGGGCCAAATCAGCCGCTCGGATGATGGCCCGGAAAATACGGCCAGCTTGGGGCCTAAGCTGACGTTCTCCCGCGCGAACCGGGGGTAGCGAAACCTTAACTCTGGGAATGCTTCGGTGGCCGCGGGGGCGTCCCAACGGCCATGTATTTACCTGTTTTTGGTCGTCTCTCAGTCAAACTCGGCCTCTAACAAGCGGCGCTCTAGTCCAAGGCAACGCAGAACCGGAACGCACCATGCTGTCATCCGTCCTTCTCGAAGAGGTTCCGGCGCCGTCGATCGCGCCGGGCGAGCCGATCGATCTCGGCCATCTCAAGCGCATGACGCTGGGCGACCGCAGCCTGCAACGCGAGGTGCTCGAATTGTTCGACCGTCAGGCTGACATGCTGATCGCGCGCATGCAGGAAGCGGCTCCGGCGGTGGTGAGCGCCTGCGCGCACACGCTCAAGGGTTCGGCCAGCGGCATCGGCGCCTTCGGCGTCGCGCGCGCGGCGGAAGTGGTTGAGCTTGCCTCGGCGGATGACCTGCGCGCTTCGGTTGGCCGGCTCGGCGCGTCCATCGGCGCCACCAAGGCGATCATCGCGGAGCTGCTGCGGTCGCACTGACGCCTTAGCTGGAATAATCCTGCGATCACCTATATGAGAGAGCGGACCGGCCCGGTTGCCGGACCGGTTTTCAACTCGTTCTCTCTTCCGCAAAATCATTCCGCATGGCCAAGATCACCTACATCGATTCCACCGGCGCTTCCCGCACAGCCGAAGGCGATACCGGCGCGACGGTGATGGAAATCGCGATCCGCAACAACATCCCCGGCATCGAGGCCGAATGCGGCGGCGCCTGCGCGTGCGCCACCTGCCATGTTTACGTGGACGAGGCCTGGCGCGCGAAAACGGGCGAGCCTTCGCCGATGGAAGAAGACATGCTCGATTTCGGCCATGACGTGCGGCCGAATTCGCGGCTCTCCTGCCAGATCAAGATCACGCCCGAACTCGACGGGCTGGTGGTGACGACGCCGGAGCGGCAGGCGTGAAGCAACAAGCGTAAAAAGCCCATTTCCCAAGGGTTTTTTCGCACGTGCGAGCGGCTTTTATTCCAGCCGCCGCCGATTTCATCCTCTTTCCCCGCCGCGTCGTCCCGGCTAGACAAAACCCCGGAGATTTACGCCAGCATGAGCGAGCCAATCAAAACCGACGTTCTGATTATCGGCGCGGGCCCGGTCGGGCTGTTCGCGGTGTTCGAGCTTGGCCTGCTCGACATGAAGACGCATCTCGTCGACATCCTCGACAAGATCGGCGGCCAGTGCGCCGAGTTGTATCCGGAAAAACCGATCTACGACATTCCCGCGCTGCCGAAAGTATCGGCGCAAGGTTTGGTCGATGCGCTGATGGAGCAGATCAAGCCGTTCGGCCCGACGTTTCATCTCAACGAGATGGTGACGGCGGTCGAGCGCATCGGCGATCCGCTGTTTCGTATTACCACCGACGCTGGAAAAATTTTCGAAGCCAAGGTGGTGGTGATCGGGGCGGGCGGCGGCTCGTTCCAGCCCAAGCGCCCGCCGATCCCCGGCATCGAGGCTTACGAAGCGCAATCGGTGCATTACGCCGTTCGCAAGATGGATCAGTTCAAGGGCAAGAAGCTTCTCGTTGTCGGCGGCGGCGATAGCGCGCTCGACTGGACGCTCAATCTCGCGCCGCTTGCCAGCCATCTGACGCTGGTGCACCGGCGCGCCGAATTTCGCGCCGCGCCCGACAGCGTGAACAAGATGATGAAGCTGGTCGAGGAGAAGAAAATCGCCCTCGTGCTCGGTCAGGTCTCAGGCCTGGAAGGCGCGGGCGGCAAACTTTCGGCGGCGGTGGTCAAAGGCAACGACGGCGCGGCGGTCAACATCGCCTGCGACGCCATGCTTCCGTTCTTCGGGCTGACGATGAAACTGGGTCCGGTGGCGAACTGGGGCATCAAGCTGCAGGATGAATTGATCCCGGTCGATACCGAAAAATTCGAAACCAGCGTGCCGGGCATTTTCGCCATCGGCGACATCAACACCTATCCGGGCAAGCTGAAGCTGATCCTCTCAGGCTTCCACGAGGCGGCGCTGATGGCGCAAAAAGCGCACCGCTATGTCTATCCGGATAAAAAGCTGACCTTCCAGTACACGACCTCATCGACGAGCCTGCAGAAAAAGCTCGGCGTGAACTGAGGTTAAAACGTCACTTCGCGGGCGGCGCGACGGTGGCTTGCTGGCCGCTGCGCTTGATCGCGTCGGCGACGAAGCCTGAAGCTTTCATCTCCTCGACGAAGGCGCGCAGATATTTTGCACCCTCGGTGCGGCCCTTGGGCGTGCCCATGGCCTGCTGGATTTCCATGAAATGGCCGTCCATTACGCGCACTTCGGGATGATCCTTGGCGTATGCCTCGAGCGGCTGCCGCACGCCGGCCGCGACCTCGAGCTTGTCGTTGACGAACATGTCGATCATCGCTTTTCCGCCGCCGGTCTGCGCGCGCAGGATCGTGGCGTTCTTGATGGTGCGGGTCAGGTACAGATCGTAGGCCGACTTCAAGCCGACCGCGATGCGCGTGCCGGGCTTGTCGACATCGGCAATGACCTTGAGCGGGGAATCCTTCGGCACCATGTAGGTGCCCTCGATGATGACGTAGGGCGCGGTGAATTCGATGACCGCGGCGCGCACCGGTTCGATCGCCACGAAACCGATATCCCACGCGCCGGTCACGGCCGCATCGAACACCTTGCCGGCGGCGTCGTAGGTGATGAGCTCAACCGGAACGCCGAGGCGCTTGCCAAGCTCGCGCGCGAGATCGGGGGTGATGCCTTTCGGCTGGCCGTCGGCGCCCGTCTGGGCGAGGACCGAATTGCCGAGGTTGATCGCCGCGCGCAATTTGCCGGTGGGAGCGAGTTGGTCCTTCACGGGGTCCGCCATGCTGGTTGAAATGAACGCGCACGCCAGCACGCCCGCCGCGCCGACGACCCGCCATTTGTGAAAAAGTTTCATGCCGCTGTTATTCCAGATCGGCAGAGTGTCCCGCAAGGGGCTTGCGCGCGGTCTTCTGCATTGCGGCAAGCGCGGCGATCGCGGCGGCCAGCACCGCGAGCCACGCCAGCCGGCTTTGATAACGGTCGACCGGGTTGGAGAATACGCCGCTGATCGCGGCGTTGATGAGCAACGCGCTCAATACGCTGAATGAGAGCGCCGCTGTTTCGGGCTTCACATGCAGCCGCCGGCTAAAAACAAGCGCGGAGATCAGCCCGATCATCGCCAAGGCCGCGAGCGGCACGTGCAGATAATTCAGCACCTCAAGATCGAAGGGCTTTTCCTGCTGCCGCGCCGCGCGCAGATGCGGCATCACCGCGGGCGCAAGTTCCTGCAACATGCCGACCGCGGGCACGTTGTGCCAGGGATTGAGGCTGACTTCGGTTTTGAACAACGTGAGCTGCGTCAGCGTCGCTTGCACCGCCGTGACCGCATGCAGGCCCGGATAGAGCAGAATCGTATCGAGAATGATGCGGCGCTCTTCCGGCGCGTAATCCTTCCAGCCGCCGAGCTTGTTGAAGGGCGTGCCGGCCTCCCACAGCCAGTCGTCGGCGATGGCGGGCAGATCGGTTTTGTATTCGCACAGGCGGATCGACGGGTCGGGGCAGCGCTCGTGCAGATAACGCGCGACGATGCCGTCCTGCACCAGCCTTCCGAACAGAAAACTTTCGCCGCCCGGCGTGAAGGCAAATTTCCCGGCGATAACAAAGTTCGATACAAGCGCGAGCGCGATGCCACAGGCGAGCGCGAATTTGACGGCGCTCAGGCGCGGGCGCAGCAATCGATTGCGCATCGCCTTCAACAGCAGCAGCGCGATCACCATTCCGGCACAGAGCGCGAGGATCGCCATGTGGCTGGCAATCGAGGCCGCGATCACCGCCAGCAGCGCGGCGCGTTCAAGCGTGCTCAGGTTCTCGAGGCGGAACGCAAGCAGGTGCATCGCCAGCACCGCGGCAGCGACGAAAATATCCGGCATCAGCTGGCCCGCGAACCACGGGGCGCTGGTGCCGATGGCCAGCAGCAGCATGACGCCGAGCGCGAGCTGCGGGCGATCCCCCAAGCCATGACAGCGCAATGTGAGCACGACCAGCCAGACGGTGAGCGCAGCCTGCACCACCACGTTCGGCCAGAAGTCGAGCGCCTGCCCGAAAAGAAGAAACGCGCCGTAGAACGCCGAGCGCCCGAGGCCGAGCGTGCCTTCCACCGGCCGCGCCAGATAGCCGCCGGTGTCGGGAAAGATAAAGGGAAAGCCGTTCCACAACGAGGGGACGAGCAACGCGGCCAGCATCGCAAAGGCGGCGAAGGGCCAGGCGAACGAGGGCCTTGAAGTCGCGCTCATGGTGCTTGACGCTCGCATGCTTGCGCTTAAAGGTCACGTTATGTTCGTCAACTTCTTCCAGGAACTCAAGCAAGCCGGCGTGCCGGTGACGCTGCGCGAGTATCTCACGCTGATGCAGGCGATGGAGGCGGATCTTGCCTCCCGCCGCGTCGAGGATTTTTATTACCTCTCGCGCGCCACGCTGGTGAAGGACGAGCGCAACATCGACAAGTTCGACCGCGTGTTCGGCCACGTGTTTCGCGGGCTGGAGCTTTTGAGCGGAGGCGAGGAAGCGGAAATCCCGGAGGAATGGCTCAAAAAATTATCTGAGAAATATCTCACCGAAGAAGAGAAAAAGCAGATCGAGGCGATGGGCGGGCTCGACAAATTGCTGGAGACCCTGCGGCAGCGCATGAAGGAACAAAAAAACCGCCATCAGGGCGGCTCGAAATGGATCGGCACGGCGGGCACATCGCCGTTCGGCGCCTACGGCTACAACCCGGAAGGTGTGCGCATCGGGCAGGACGGCAACCGCAATTTCCGCGCGGTGAAAGTGTGGGACAAGCGCGAGTTCAAGGATTTCGACGATGAAGTTGAGCTGGGCACCCGCAACATCAAGATCGCGCTGCGGCGTCTTCGTAAATTTGCGCGCACTGGCGCGCCGGACGAGCTCGATCTCGACGGCACCATCAAGGGCACCGCGCACAAGGGCTACCTCGACATCCACATGCGCCCGGAGCGGCACAACGCGGTGAAGGTGCTGTGCTTCTTCGACGTCGGCGGATCGATGGACTGGCATATCAAGGCGACCGAGGAATTGTTCTCAGCCGCGCGCGCCGAGTTCAAGCACATGGAGCATTTCTATTTCCACAACTGCCTGTACGAAAAAGTGTGGAAGCAGAACCGCCGCCGCTTTCAGGAAACGACGCCGACCTGGCAGCTGATGCACACCTATCCGCACGACTACAAAGTGATCTTCGTCGGCGATGCGTCGATGTCGCCTTACGAGATTTCGGCGCCAGGCGGCTCGGTGGAGCATTACAACGAGGAGGCGGGGGCGGCGTGGATGGAGCGCGTGACGCGCACCTATCCCGCCTGCGTGTGGCTCAATCCGGTGCCGGAGCACGAATGGGAGACGACCTATTCGATCCAGATCATGCACCAGCTGATGGGCGGGCGGATGTTCCCGCTCACCCTCGACGGCCTCGACCGCGCGATGCGGGCGCTGGTGAGGTAACGCTCAACTCCCCGGCCGGTCGTGCACGATGGGGAAGAAATAATCCTTCCAGCTTGCCGGTTTGGTTTTCAGCAAACCAGTGCGGTTCATCGCCTCGGCGTAGAGCATCGAGCGCGTTGGCGTGGCCGAAAAGATTCCGCCCTGCACCGTGATCAGCTTCACCAGTTCATCGAGCGGCATCTTTTCCTTGGTGGCGGCGAGATAAATCTCCGCCGCCTTTTTCGGATCCTTCGCGATCATCTCGCTCGCCTCGTCCAGCGCCGCGATGAATGCCTTGGTCTTGATCGGATTCTCGTCGACGAATTTCTGCGTGGCGAATGCGCACGTGATGGTGGCGGGGCCGCCGAGCACGTCGACCGAATTGAGCACGGTGTGGACGTTCGGCGATTTGAGCGCCATCTCCTGGAACGGCGGCGCGGAGAAGTGGCTGTTGATCTCGTGGTTGGGATTGAGCAGCGCCTGCGTCGCGTCGGGATGGCCGATCTGCACCTGGATGCCGTCGAGTTTGCCTTGCGTGCCGGGGCCGTAAGCCTTCTCCAGCGCGATGCCGAGGATGGTCGCCTGCATCGACACCTTGATGGTCGGCACGGCGAGCCGGTCATTCGGGCCGAAATCCTGCAGCGTCTTTATGTTCGGGTTGCGGCTCACCAGCAGCATGGGAAGGCCCGCGATGCCGGCGACGCCTTTGACGCCGCCATTGGTCTTGCCCCACAGCAGCAGCAAATTCGACAGGCCGCTGGTGACGACATCGACCGAGCCGGAGATCAGCGCTTCGGTGGCGACGCCGCCGCTGGTGATCAGCACCCAGTTCACCTTGATGTCGTTGAGGCCGAGGCGCGCCGCGTGCTTCTCGATCAGCTTGTTCTCCTCCATCAGCACTTCCTGCAGATAGAGAATGCTCGGCTGGCGCGTGATGCGGAATTCGGCTGTTTCCGCGGCGGTTGCCTGTTGCGCGGCCGGCAGCAGAGCGGCGCTCGCGGCGATCAACGCCACGGCAATGCGCGATGCGAACCTCATGGTCGTCCCCCTGATTATTTTGCCTTGCCGCTTTTACGCGGTCTGTTTCGGCTTCTCTAATGGCACAGAGTGGCCAATCCGAAGGATGCCCACAAGTGGCGTATTTGGGCTTTGGCGCCGCACTTCCGAATCGAAAATTCCCATCTATAGTGATGGTCCCATGAAACAACCGAAAGGAGGTGATCCAGTGTCTCATTGTCTATCGCCGCGGTCGCCGGCATCAGTGATCTGGATCCTCGCCTCTACCGAGGTCCGCGCCGCCTAAATCTGGCGTATGGTCCGATGTGGACCGCGGTCTGACAATGGAAGGGCTGCTCGCAAGGGCAGCCCTTCTTTGTTTTGTTTAAGTGCAACACAACTGCTTTTTCCGTCATGGCCGGGCTTGTCCCGGCCATCCACGCCTTGCTTTGTTGCGGTAAGAAAGACGTGGATGCCCGGCACAAGGCCGGGCATGACGTGGATAGGTTTGATGACGAAGCCGATTGAAATTTACGTCGATGCCGACGCCTGCCCGGTGAAGGCCGAGGTCTATCGCGTCGCCGAACGCTACCGGCTCAAAGTGTTCGTGGTCAGCAACAGCCCGATCGCGGTGCCGCGCGAACCTTCAATCGAGCGCGTCGTGGTGTCCGGTGATATGGACGCCGCCGACGACTGGATCGCGGAGCGCGCGAAGGCGGGCGACATCGTGATTACCGCCGACGTGCCGCTCGCCAGCCGTAGCCTGAAAGCGGGTGCGGAAGCGCTCGCGCCCAACGGCAAGCCGTTCACGCAAGACTCCATCGGCATGACGCTGGCCACCCGCAACCTGCTGCACGATTTACGCGGTGCGGGCGAAATCACCGGCGGACCGAAACCGTTTGCGCCGCGCGACCGCTCAGCTTTCTTGTCGGTGCTGGATACGGCAATCATGCGGCTCAAGCGCGCGGGTTTCACGACGGGTTAAAACAAAACCGCCGGGCGATGAGGCCCGGCGGTTTGCGGAAATTCGATATCGGGAAGCGTCAGGCGGCGTTGGCCGCCCGCGGCGCGGGCTCCGACTCCTGCGCGGCATCGCGCCGTTGCAGGGCCATCACCTCGCGCAACAGCCGCGCGATGTCCTTGCGGCCGGTTTCCAGCGCGCCTTCCACCACCAGGCGCTCAAGCTGCTCGCGCTTGAGCGAGGCGTTAAGTTCGTCCGCCTGCTTGAGCGCGGTCTGCTTGCTCGCTTCCAGCGCGGTTTCGAGAGCGCCGATGCGGGCGTTGAGCGACTGGGCGTTTTCCTCGGCGCGCATCAACGCGAGTTCGCGCGCGTTGAGCGCCTTGGCGAGCGTCGCCGAGCGTTCCAGCAAGGTCGCGCGCGACTGTTCGAGGTCCTTGATCGCGGAGTCGCGGTTGACGCGCGAGGTCTCGTTCTCGGCGATCTTGCTTTCCATGTTGTTGCGCGCCAGCAAGGTTTCGCTCAACCGGCGGTCCAAACTGCGGATGTCCTCGGCGCGGGCGGTCAATTGCTCGCGGGCGTCGCTGAGCAGCCGGTCGGTGGCTGCGGCGCGCGACTGCAAGGCGTCGAAGCGCATGCGCTGGGTGTCGAGCTCGCTCTGGTGACGTTCGGTGCTCTCTTCCAGCGAGGCGATCAGGCGCAAGCGCTCGTTGTCGGCTTCGGTGAAATTGCTCTCCACCTGCCGCAGCCGGGCTTGCGTCGCTGCCAGCGTATTTTCCGCCTCAGCCAGCCGGCGTGACAGCCGCGCGGCCTCGCTGATGGATTTCTCCAGCGAAGATTGCGCCGTGCGCTTTTCGTCATCGGCCAGCGCCAGCTTCTGCCGCGCGTTGTTGAGGTCGGATTCGAGCGCGACGATGCGTTTGTCGTTGGTGACAAGCCGGTCGTCGAGACGAAGGTTGGTTTCGCGCAACGAGTTTACTTCGGCGCTGACCTGCGCCAGCGACGTCTCCAAGTCCGCGATGCGCGAGCGGCGGGCGGCGATATCGACCGCGAGTTCCGCCTTCGTGCCTTCCAGCGTGCGGATCGTGTGCTGCGAGGAGGAAAGGTCCTGCCGGAGCTGGACGCATTCGCTCTCATACGCCGCCGCCTTTTTCTCAAGGTCGGTGACGACATTGCGCAGCTTGCCGTATTCGGCGCGGGTATTGTTGAGAACGGTCTGCAGGCCGAGCTTTTCGGTTTTTTCCGTCTCGTAGGCGCGCAGCGTTTGCGCGACCGGCTCGATCAGCTTGCCGATGGACTGCCGGATGCCGTCGAGTTCGCCGATCTTGAAACCGGCATCGATCAGCAAATTGCGAAGCGATTCATTGTCGCCGCCCATTTGCGTGCCGATGGCGGTGAACAGCTCCTCGTCGATCTCAAGGTCGTTGCTGGGCAGGACGGACGACTTGTCAGCCACGCCCGGCTTACGGGCGAGAAACCCCCCAAATTTGCTCATTGATGGATCCTTTGTGCGCCGATCCGCCCGGCAGAAGCGACGCCGAATCACATTGAATACGATCCTAGCGGAAACTGAGTGCATTCGGTACGTCAGCATTAAAAGACGCGTATGAGCCGCCGGAGCCGTTTTTTGGACGAATTTGTTGTGGGCAACCGGGGGGATAGCCGATTGCCCCGGCTTGACAGGCATCCGGGTCAATCACGCGGTTAGGGCACAATTCCTAGACAACGCGTCCAGATGCTTTTTTCGCGCGGTGGTATGTTGCTGTGCGGGATAATTTGGGCTTTTGTTGCGGACGAAGACCGGCCATCATGCGGCCGGTTTGCTTCGCACAGGGGGAAAAAACCCCAGGCCATTCCCTGTGAAAAACTCAAATCCGGGAACCCGACGGTCTCGACTCGGAACCCGATCCGGCTCACACATGGGCGACTAAAATCGAAAACAGGCCTGTACACGGAGGAAGCTGATGAAGAAGTATCTTTCATTGTTTGTTGTCGCGCTCGCGGCGCTGGCGTTGCTGTGCCAGACCGCAGATGCGCGCACGAAAGTGCGCGTCAACAAGGGTGCCGATCAACGCGTTGTGGCGGTAGGTATCGGAGCCAGCATCGCTTCGACGGCGGCCTTTTTCGCCCTCAACGAGTGGCGCTGGAATGGCAATAACTGGAACAACTCCAGTGCGCTCAACGCTGGCGGCGCCTACGCTTTGACGTCGCTCGGCTGCGCGGTCATTTCGCCGATGGTTGCGACGGCGATCGTCAATCGCCCGCTCACCATGCGCGAAGGCCATGTGCTGGTCGGCTCCTGCTTTATTCCGATCATCGGCGGCTATCTTGTGAACGCCGCCTTCGATGCCAACCCGCAGTGGGAAGGCAAGAAGCGTCGGCGCTAAGCCAAGACGTTTCTGTCGGTTACGAAGTTTTTCAGCAGGTCCCGCAAGGGGCCTGCTGAATGCTTTTCAGGCGCTGAATTTCAAGCGGCCAAACTCAAGCGGCCAAATTCAAGCAGCTTTGGCGATGAACATGCCTTCGCTCAGGCGGAAGGTGAACTGCCCGGCTTTTTCTTCCGGCGCCAGCACGGCCCGGACATCCGGCGTGACCTCGATCAGCATCGAGCGCAGCAGCGCCTGCATGGTGGCGTCGTGACGCGCCGCCCAGGTTGAGAATTCCATCGTCTTCGGCAGTTGCTCCTCATGCGCGATGGCAAAGCCGGCGGTGGTGAGCGCCGCGCGCCATTCTTCCATCGCCCATGCGCGCAGATGGCTGGGATCGCGAAACCGCTCGAACGCATTGATGTAGTCGCCGACGCTGCCGGCGGGCACTACATTGTCGACGAGCGCAAAGGTACCCTTGGGCGCCAGCACGCGATGCACTTCGCTGAGGAACTCCGCGATGCTGTCGAAGTGATGCGGCGCGATGCGGCAGGTGACGAGATCGAAGCTGGCATCCTCGAAGGGGAGCGCTTCAGCCTTGGCATAGGCGGTGCGCACATTCGCCAGTTCGCGCTTGGCGGCCTCGGAGCGCACCAGATCGAGCATCTCGTCTGTGATGTCGGTCGCCCACACGCGCGCCACATGCGGCGCGAAGGCGTAGGCGACATGACCCGCGCCGGTTGCAATATCGAGCATCCGCCAACTTTTCTGCGGCGTCGTGAGCGTCACGAGGCGGTCGAGGCTTTTGCCTTGCGCGTGCGGCTTGCTGGTCAGGTAGCCTTGCGCGGTTTTGCCGAATTGCTCCTGGACGAGAGTTTTCGCCATGAATTATGTCCGGGTGAATGTGATGTATTATATGAAAAAGCGAGAGTGGGAGGAGTAGCGCATGAGCCGCATTCTTATCAAGGGCGGATCGATCATCTCGATGGACGCAGGCATCAAGGATCTGCCGCGCGGCGACGTGCTGGTGGAGAACGGCCGCATCGCCGCCGTTGCGCCATCGCTGAGCGCCGATAACGCCGAGATCATCGACGCCTCCGGCATGATCGTGCTGCCCGGCCTGATCAACGCCCACGTCCACACCTGGCAGAGCGCGCTGCGCGGCATCGCCGGCGACTGGACGGTGGCGAAATACATGCAGTCGATGCACGGCGGATTGGCCGGCCACTACCGCCCCGACGACATCTACATCGCCAATCTGATGGGCGCGCTCAATCAGCTCAACAGCGGCTCCACCACGCTGGTCGACTGGTGCCATAGCAACCGCACGCCCGAACATACCGACGCGGCCATCGCGGGTTTGACCGACTCCGGCGCCCGCGCGCTGTTCCTGCACGGTTCGCCGAAACCCGATCCGAAACCGGGGCAAAAGCATTTCAGCGAAGTGCCGATGCCGCGCGCCGAGATCGAGCGGCTGCGAAAGGGCCGCTTCGCCAGCGACCAGGGGCTGGTGACGTTCGGCCTCGCGATCCTCGGGCCGTATTACTCCGTGCGCGAGGTGAGCCGAGCCGATGCGATGCTGGCGCGCGAGTTCGATCTGATCGCCAGCATGCATGTCGGCGGCGGCAAGCCGATGCAGCCGGATGGCTTTGAGGTTCTGCTGAAGGAAAATCTGGTCGGCGATAATTTCAACATCGTCCACGGCAACGACATGAAGCACGAGGTCATCCGCGCCGTCGCCGGCAAAGGCGGGCAGTTCACGGTCACCGCGGAAGTCGAATTGCAGATGGGTTACGGCGATCCGCTCACCGGCGTGCTGCAGGCCTGCGGCTCGCCGGTGTCGATCGGTTCGGATGTCGAACCCGCAGCACGCGGCGACATGTTCAGCGCCATGCGGATGACGATGCAGTACGAGCGCCACCGCCGCACGCTGGAAATCCTCGCGGAAAAAGGCAGCCGGCCGCTCCCCATGCCGGTCACCTGCCGGCAGGCGCTGGAATGGGTCACGATCAACGGCGCGAAGATGGCGCGGATCGAGGACCGCGTGGGCTCGCTCACGCCCGGCAAGCAGGCTGATGTTCTACTATTGCGCGCGGGCGATCTCAACATGTTCCCGGTGGTCGATCCGGTCGCTTCCGTTGTGATGCAGGCTGGCGTCGCCAACGTCGATACCGTGCTGGTTGCGGGCCGCGTGGTGAAGCGCAACGGCAAGCTGCTTTACGCCGGATTGGAAGAGAAGAAAGCCGCGCTGCAAAAATCCGGCGAACGCATCCTCACCGATTTCGGCCTGCTGCCGCTGCGCGCCGCCTGAAAAAAAGAGCCCCGCACTTTTGGCGCGGGGCTCAAGTCAGCACTGACTCCCAAGGGAGGGAATATTCAGTGCAATTTCATTACGGCGTGACGATCATGCCGGTGAAGATGTAGGCCTGCGCCATCACCAGCAAGCCGACGAGGCAGGCGAGGGCGATGGAGTGCCAGAACACGAAGCGCAGGATCGTGCCTTCGTGTCCGAACCAGTTGGTGGCGGTGGAGGCGACGACGATCGACTGCGCGTCGATCATCTTGCCCATGACGCCGCCCGACGAGTTGGCGGCACCCATCAGGATCGGCGAGAGACCGAGCTGTTCGGACGTGATCTTCTGCAAGTTGCCGAACAAAATGTTCGACGCGGTGTCCGATCCGGTCAGTGCGACGCCCAACCAGCCGAGCAATGTGCCGAAGAAGGGATACAGCACCCCGGTCGCGGCGAAGGCGAGACCGAGCGTCGCGTCGATGCCGGAGAGCCGGGTCAACGTGCCGATGGCCAGCATCGCCGAGATCGTCAGCAGCGAGTAGGCGCAGATCTTGATGGTCTTTGCATACTCAGTGACGATCTTCACCGGCGAGAAGCCCATCAGGAAACCGGAGATGATCGCGGCGATCAGCATTCCCGAGCCCGTGTAGGAGAGCCAGGTGAACGAGAACACCGCGCCTTCCGGCGTCGGCTTCGCGACGATCGGAGCAACCTTGTTGATCATGTTGTGCAGGTCCGGAACCGGATAGTTCCAGGTCGCCCACGGATTGACCTGACCCTTGAACCAGTTGGTGCCCCACAGCAGCAGGATGCAGCACACGATGATCCAGGGCATCAGCGCCATCCAGATCTGCGCGGTGGTCGGTTTGCGGCCGCTCGACTTCGGTGCCGGACGGCCCTTGGCGGAATCATCCTTCGAGCGAAGCGCGGGCGAGGTCCAGATCACCTTCGGCTTCCAGATTTGCAGGAAGCCGATGAGGCACGCCATCGAACACAGCGAAGCGCCGATATCGACGATCCACGGATTGATGAAGTTCGAGATCAGGAATTGCGGGACCGCGAACGACACGCCGGTCACGAGAATGGCGGGCCAGACGTCCTTCATGCCCTTCCAGCCGGCGAAAGCCCAGATCAGCCAGAACGGCACGATCAGCGAGAAGAACGGCAGTTGCCGGCCGACCATCGCACCGAGCAAGAACGGATCGATGCCGGTGACGCTGGCGAGGCCCGCGATCGGCGTGCCGAGTGCGCCGTAAGCAACCGGCGCGGTGTTTGCGATGAGCGAGAGGCCGGACGCCGCGAGCGGCGAGAACCCGAGACCGATCAGGATCGCGCCCGTCACGGCGACAGGCGTGCCGAAGCCGGACGCGCCCTCGAAGAAGGCGCCGAAGGCGAAGGCGATCAGCAGCAGTTGCAGACGGCGATCGGTGGTCACGCCGCCGATGGTGGTTTGCAGCGTCTCGAACGCGCCTTTCTCCACCGTCAGGCGGTAGAGGAAGATGACGTTGAGCACGATCCAGCCGATCGGGAAGAAGCCGGTCACCGCGCCGAGCACGGTTGCGCGGATCGACATTCCGGCGGGCAGGGTGAAAATATAAATCGCCACCAGATTGGCGACGATCAGCGCGATGATGGCGGCGAGATGCGCCTTCACTTTGTTGGATGCGATCAGCACCAGCAACGTGACCACCGGCAGCGCGGCGGCGATTGTCGACAACGTCGCGTTACTGAACGGATTGTAGACTTGGTTCCACATAATCTCAGACCTCCCCAGTCAGTTTTATTATTCGGAAGTCTCGATACAGGGGAGCGAACGGCGTGTGAAGAAATTTCGGAAGCGTTTTAAAATTTCCGCGTAAAAATTTTTGCTCCGCCGCTTACGCGACGAAAGTCGAGATAGACTTTGCGACTTGATTGAAAAGATTGTTTTTTTGCTGTTTTATTTATCGCCGTGCATGTCGTCGTAGCCGTGCCGGCTGCTGTAGAAAACCAGCGCCATCAGTCCACAGCCGACGATCAGCGAGATGACGATGCCGCCGCCCATGGCCCAATAGCCGTAGGCCGGGATCGGCGGTCCTTCGAGCGAGGTCCAGGTGTAGACCGCGAACCAGAGCGTCGCGGCGAGCAGAGCGAACAGGGGCACGATGATGATGAGTTTGCGCATGGGGATAATATAGGCGTGCCGCGGTGTTAATGTATGGCAGGCCGGACGGTTTTTGCCGGCTCACGAAACGGCGGTCAAAACGCCGGATAAACGGGAGGATACCGATGACATCAGCGCGATTGATCGCCGCCGCGGCGTTTGCCGTTTTGGCCGCGAGCAGCCAGGCGATGGCGCAAGCCAAGCCGGGGATCGAGAAGCTTTACATTCTCAATTGCGGCGAAGGAGTTGCCGGCGACATCTCGCGCTGGTCGCCGGGCGTGAACGAAGGCAAGTCGATGGACTTCGTCGACAATTGCTATCTCATCCGCCACGCGCAGGGCTGGATGCTGTGGGATACCGGCGTGACCGACGCCATCGCCGCGATGCCGAATGGACAAGCCCCCGCCGATCCGAAGGCAACGCACTGGAAGCGGCCGAAGACGCTCGCGAGCCAGCTTGAAGAGCTTGGCGTTAAACCCTCCGACATCAAATTCCTCGCCGTCTCGCATACCCACGCGGACCACATCGGCAATGTCGGCCTGTTCCCAACATCGATGCTGCTGGTGCAGAAGGCGGAATACGAATGGCCGGCACCGCTCGGCGTCGGGCGCTTCAAGCCGGAGCAGCCGGTGACCAAGCTGGAAGGCGATTACGATGTGTTTGGCGACGGCAGCGTGACCATCATCGCAACGCCGGGACATACGCCCGGCCACCAGTCGCTGCTGGTGAAGCTGCCGAAAACCGGCGCGCTGGTTCTCACGGGCGACGCCGTCCACTTCAAGGACAACTGGGATAATCGCCGCGTGCCGTCGCAAAACGTCGACAAGGACAAGACGTCCGCATCGCTGCAACGCATCGCCGATGTGCTGGCGAAGGAGAAAGCGCAGTTGTGGATCAACCACGACAAGGCGCAGCGCGACGGATTGAAGATGACGCCGGCGTTCTACGACTGAATAACGGCGGCAATCCACGCAAGAAAAAAGCGCCCGGTTTGTGCCGGGCGTTTTTTATTTCGGGTAGCGGTTCGCGGAAAATTTAGGCTTTGGCCTGTTCCGCGGGAGCGGCGTCGGCGCTTTTGGCCGGCCGCTTGGTTTTCTCGGTGACTTCCGGCGCGGTTGCCGGCGCTTCTTCCACGGCGACGCCACGGCGGAGCGCCGAGCGCAGCGAAGCTACTTCGCTTTGCAGGCGGGAATTATCCTTGCGCGCCGCTTCCAGCGCGCCTTCGGCAACCGAGCGCTCCATGCGCTCACGCTGCAGCGAGGAATTGAGGTCCTCGACGCGCTTTTCGATGTTGGTGCGGCTGATCTGGATATCGGCCTCGAGCTGGCCGGTTCGCTCGGTCAGCGACTGGATCTTCTCTTCCGCGCGGGCAAGCGCCGTCTCGCGGGTCTTCAAGGTCTTGGTCAGCGCGCTGGCGCGCTCTGCCAAAGCCGCGCGCAGAAGCTCGAGTTCCTTGATCTGGCGCTCACGCGCTTCGTGCGAGGCTTCGATCTGCGCGAGCTTCTTTTCCGAATTGTTGCGGCCGATGGTGGCTTCCACCGACTTGCGGTCGAAGGAGCGCACTTCCTCGGTGCGCGCGATCAAATTCTGCCGTGCTTCCGCGAGCAGCTTCTCGGCGGTGGCCGAGCGCGACTGCAGCGCATCGAGCCGCATGTTGAGCGTGTTGCGCTCTGACTGATGGCCTTCCTTCGCCTCGTCGAGCGCGGCCGCAAGCCGGCCGCGTTCGGCATAGGCTTCGGCGAAGCTGGCCTCGACCTTGCCGAGCTGGGCGCGGGTCGCGGTCAAAGTGTTTTCGCTCTCGGTCAGGCGGCGGGTGAGGCGGGACGACTCGTTCATCGTCTGATCGAGGTTCGACTGCAGCGAGCGCTTGTCGTCTTCCAGCAGGACGAGTTTTTCACGCGCGGCGGCGAGTTCGGCTTCCAGTTCGACGGTGCGCTTCTCGGCGGCGTCGAGCTGATCGGTCAGCGTGCGCTTGTTTTCGCTCAGCGACTTGCGCTGCGCGGTCTCCTGCGCGAGCTGACGCTCGATTTCGGCGATCTGGGTCTGCCGGGCGGCGATTTCGTTCGAAAGCTCGATGCGGTTGCTCTCCAGTCCGCGCACGGTCTCGCGCGACAGTTCGAGATCTTCCCGCAGGCGCTCGGATTCGGTTTCCAGCGCGGTGGCTTTTTTCTCGACCGCGTAGAAATGCTCGCGCAGCGTCTCGTAGGCGCCGCGGCTCTCGTCGAGCGTGTCCTTGAGGCTGAGATTCTGGGATTTTTCCTGCTCCAGGGCGCGCAGGGTCTTGTTGAACGGCGAGACGATCTTGCCGAAGGCATCCTTCAGGTCGTCGAGTTCGCCGATCTTGCGGCCGGTATCGACCAGCAAGTTACGCAGCGCTTCGTTCTCTTCGCCGATGCGCTCGCCGATTTCCGCGAAGCTCTCGTGCAAAGGCTGATCGTCGTCGTGGCCCTTTTTCGCCATCGAAGGCGGGGCAAACCTTTCGTCGGCAGGCTCGTCCTTGCGGCCGAAAAAATCCGAAAGCTTAGCCATGTACCGATCTCCCAACGCCTTACGAAACTGCAGATTTGGCGATTAAGGTATTATAAATGATTGTGAATTGAAACACTTGGCGCAGGTGCGGCGGCGCTGGCCGCGATCATGGTTAAGAGCGGAAATGCTGGGAGAAACGGGGCAATTGGCAGCTTCGTGCTAGAACGCTTGTCATATGACTGACAGTTCCCCCGCCAAAACGGCCCCGCCCGACTCCACCGGTGAGGATATGGCCTATGCCTACAAGCCTTCGCTGATGGGGGCGCCTTTCGAGTTTTGGCTGCGTCCGCATGCCCTCGAATGGCGCGCCGGGCGGCATGGCGGGCGGATAGCTTACGGCGACATCCGGCGTTTGCGTCTTTCTTATCGCCCGGTGACGATGCAGAGCCATCGTTTCCGCGCCGAGATCTGGGGCAAAGGCGTCCCCAAGCTCGAACTGGTCTCGTCGTCGTGGAAAAGCATGGTCGAGCAGGAAAGCCTGAACGCTGCCTACACCATTTTCATCGCCGAATTGCATCGCCGCATCGCCACTGCCGGCGCTCCGGTGCTGCTGGAGACCGGCGTTGCCGCGCCACTTTATTGGGCCGGGCTAGTTATCTTCGTCTGCGTTGCACTCGCGCTCGCGGGGCTGATTACTCGCGCGCTGCAGATCGGGGAATATAGCGGGGCGGCCTTCATCGGCGGGTTTCTCGCCTTGCTGTTGTGGCAAGCGGGTGCGCACTTCCATCGCAACCGTCCGGGCCGCTATAGCGCCGATGCGTTGCCCGAGCTTTTGCTGCCGTCGAAATAGTACTTTTCTTTGCGCATGATCTTTTCCGAAAACCGGTTCCCACCCACGGATCAAGTCCGAGGGCATGCTTTTCGGGATCATGCGCCTTAATTCCTCACCACCAGCACCGAGCACTTGGCGTAGCGCACGACGTGGCCGGCGTTGGAGCCGAGGAAGTAGGTCCGCATTGCCGGGCGGTGCGAACTCATGACGACGAGATCGGCGTTCATCGTCTTCGCCTCTTCCAGAATCTCGTGATAGATGCCGCCCTGCCGCACGATGCTCGATACCTTGTCGGCGGCGAGTCCGGATTCCCGCGCGATGATGGCGAGCGCCTCTTCGGAGGATTTGCGTTGCTGGGTGTCGAAATCCACTGGCACGTATTCCGCCAGCATCACCGGGGTCATGGGCAGCACGTTGACGAGGCGCACTGCGCCGCCGGACGAGCGCGCCATCACCAGCGCGGTGTCGATCGCGGGCTTCGCCAGATCGGTATCGCTCAGATCGACCGGAACCAAAATGCGCTTGTACATGACAGTGCGCCTCTTGCTCGTGAGGTCTGCCGCATCATGTCACGTTTTCACGGAAAAGTTGAGTGCCGCGCGCTGCCTCAATCGGTCGCAAGCTCGAGCGAACGCGGGCTGACGAAACGCTCCAGCCGCCCCGATTTCGCATGCAGATTGCGCCAGTCGTCGAAGGCGAAATCGATCACCGCCAGCCCGCAGGTCGGCAATCCCTCGCGCAACTGCTCGCGCGCCTCGATGCCGCCGGAGGCGATCAGCAGCATCGCGAGGTCGTGGAAACCGGGGTTATGACCGACGGCCAGAAGCGCGCCGATATTGGCGGGCGTCTCCTGCAACAGCTCGAGCAGAGCCTGCGTCTCGGCTTCATAGATCCGGCTCTCGGACATCGTGGCAGGCGCGGCGGTGAACGCGGCCGCGGCCAGCGTCCAGGTTTCCTGCGCGCGAACCGCGGTCGAGACCAGCACCCGGTCGGGAATGATGCGGTGTCTTGCCATATAAGCGCCCATCACCGGGGCTTCGCTGCGCCCGCGCGCGTCGAGAACGCGGGCATGGTCGCGTGCGCCCGGCAAGGACCGCTCGGATTTGGCGTGGCGCAGCAAAAGAAGACGGCGCATGAGGGTGTGCGGGACCGAAGTAAAAGTTCCGGGCGGAGCAAATCGCTTTTTCGCAATGGGCAGTCTAGCATGCCGCCATTGCCGCCGCCGCCCGCCTGAATGCAGCATGTCACCATGAGTCAATCCGCCGCTTACGGTACGAACTGGTACGCCGCCACCATGGCCGCGCGCCCGGAGCGCACGCGGCTCACCTTCGATCTCGACGCCGATGTCTGCGTGATCGGCGCGGGGCTGGCCGGGCTCACCGCGGCGCGCGAGATCGCGCAAGCCGGCTGGTCGGTGGTGGTGCTGGAAGGCAATCGCGTGGGCTGGGCCGCGTCCGGGCGCAACACCGGATTCGTGCTGCCCGGTTACGGCGAAGACATCGGCCGCATGATCGAGCGCATCGGCCTCGATCATGCGAGGGAATTATGGGCGCTGGCCGATCGCGGCCTCGATTACGTCCGCAAGACGATCGCGGACACCGGCATGCCCGGCGTCGAGCCGGTTCCCGGATGGCTGCAGGTGTCCAAGACCGACAACGGCGGTGAGCTTTCCGCGCGCGCCGATTTATTGCGCAAGCTGGGTGTAGATGTCGATCTGTGGCCGGTGTCGCGCGTGCGCGAAAGCTTGCCGAGCCGGGATTATTTCAATGCGCTGCATTTCCCGCGCGCGTTCCACATCCATCCGCTCAATTATGCGTTCGGGCTGGCGCGCGCGGCGGAGGACGCCGGCGCCCGCATTTTCGAGGATACGCCGGCGCTCGCGCTCGATCCCGCCGGTGTTCGCAAGCGCATCACGACACCGTCGGCGCGGCTGCGCGCGTCGCATGTGGTGCTCGCCGGGAATATCCATCTCGGCTCGTTGATGCCGCAGCTCGCTTCGACGCTGATGCCGCTTTCGAGTTACGTGATGGTGACGGAGCCGCTGGGCGCGCGCCTGCACGAGACGCTTCGTTTCTATGGCGCGGTGAGCGACACCGAACGGGCGGACAATCATTACCGCATCGTCGGCGGCGACCGGCTGATGTGGGCCGGCCGGCTGACGGCGTGGCAGGCCAACCCGCGGCTGTTCGCGCGCGGTCTCATCGGCGACATCAAGCGGACGTTTCCGCAACTGGGCGACGTTGCCATCGCGCATCTGTGGTCGGGCACGCTGGGACGCTCGATTCATCGCATGCCGCAGATCGGCGAACTCAATCGCGGCGTATGGGTTGCGAGCGGCTTCGGCGGTCACGGCCTCAACACGACGGCGATGGCGGGCGAACTGGTCGCGCGCGGCATCGTCGATGGAGACCAGACCTGGCGGCTGTTCGCGCCTTATGAACTGGTATGGGCGGGCGGTTTGCTGGGCCGCGCCGCCATGCAGGCATTCTATTGGGGCTCGCGGCCGGTCGCCAAAATCGCGACGGGCCTTGCGCGCTATCGCGAATACGCCCGCGCGGAGAAGAAAGTGAAGCTCGCCAAGCGCGACGCAGAACGCGAACGGGCGCGCGAGCTGGCGCAAATGGCGGCGCAACGGGAGGCAAAAGAGAAAGAGTACGAACTGACTGACGCGGCGCAAAACATAGCGCCAGGCGGGGCGCAAGAAGGGACACAAGACAGGGCGCATGCGGAGGTGCGGCAGGAAACGCAACAGGACGCGCAGGTTATAGAGCGCATGCCGGTTCTGCCCGACGGCGTTAATTATTCGGCAACACCGGAAGCCGCCTCCATTCCCGGCCATGACACGGTGAAAGCCAAGATTCGTCAGGCAAAACTGATGGGCAAAATCCGAAACAGGAAGAAAAACCCGCCCTCCACGACCGGCCAGGGCGGGCAGGGCTCCCGCGAGCGATAGACGGCGGCAAGCGTTGGGAAACTAATAGCCGCTATTCTGGACGCGGACGGTACGGCGATTTGGGCCGCGCGGACGATCAAAATGGGGCGAAAAGGCCGGATGCCACGCGGGGTTGGCAGCTTTCTGATCGGCTTTCTGGCGTTCGTGCCGGCGGCGGCTGCGGCCGAACTGGCGGCGACGCGGCCATCGTCATCCGATTGGACGTTCACGCTCGGTGTCGAAGGCGGCGTGTGGCCGTCGTATGACGGATCGAACCGCTCGAGGATAATCCCGTTTCCGATTTTCGATGCGCGCCGCGCCGGTACGCCCCGGCAGTTCCGCGCCCGCCTCGATGGCGCCAGCGTCGGCATTGTCGAGACCGGCGCGTTCCGCCTCGGCCCCACGGCAAAGATCAAATTGCCGCGGCGCGAGAGCGACGATCTGGACCTGCGCGGGCTCGGCGACATCGGCTGGGCGGTGGAGATCGGCGGCTTCGCCGAATACTGGCCGGTGCAATGGCTGCGCACGCGCGCCGAACTGCGTCAGGGTTTCGGCGGGCATCATGGCATCGTCACCGAATTGACGTCCGATCTGGTTGCGCCGGTAACGCCGAAGCTCACGCTCTCGGGCGGCCCGCGCATGACGATCGCGAGCGGCGCCGCCATGTCTCCTTACTTCAGCATCACGCCCGCGCAATCGGTGGCATCGGGCCTGCCGGTCTTCGACGCGCGCGGCGGCGTGCGCTCCTACGGCGCCGGTGCGCAGGCCCGCTACGAATGGTCGCAGCAATGGGCGAGTCATCTGTTTGTTGAGTACGAACGCCTCACAGCTTCAGCGGCGGATTCGCCGCTTGTGAGCTTGCGCGGCTCGCGAGATCAGGTATCGATCGGCATCGGATTGAGCTATTCTTTCGATAGCCGGGGAATTTGGTGATGAAGCGTTTAATCGGCGTGGCGCTGGCTTTGGGACTTGGCGCCTGCGCGCAGGGCAATCTATCAAGCTCAAGCCTGTTCACGCAAAGCACGCCGCGGCCGGAAGCCGTGGTGGTCACGGACGTCGATCTTGGGTCCGACGTGGTGCTGCTCGATCCCGGTTTTTCCGCGCGGCTCCAACGCAAGACCGCCAACATGGCGCCGCATGTCATTCGCGAGCAGCTCAACGAGCGTGTCCGGCAGGAGATCGTTTTTAGCTTGATCGCGGGCTTGCGCGATGCGGGCATGCAGGCGAGCGAGGGCAGCGAAGAAACGACTTCGCTCAGCCAGCCGAGCCTGATCGTCGCTGCCCGTGTGCGCGGCAACGGGCAGGCAGCCTCGCGCGGCCAGCGCAGTTTGTTCAGTTCCGCCGCCGGGGCCAAGAGTCAGGTGGCGGCGGACGTGGAACTCTCGTTCTTCTCCAGCGGGGGCAAGAAGCCGGCCACCACCTTCGTCGCCGAGCCCGACGCCAAGGCAAAAATCGGCGGCAACATCAGCGGCGTCACGATGCCGGAAAAGCTTTCGCCCGAAGTGGAAGCGGCGGCGCGGCGGATCGGGCGCGGCATCGCGCGCAAGATCGTCGAATACGCCAGGGAAAAAGACTGGATCGCGAAGTCCGAAGCGCCGGAGCCGAAACCGGCGCCGGCCCCGGCGAAAAAGCCGCCGAAGAAACCCGACCCGGACAAGCAGGATAGCTAAGCGATTTAGCGCCCTTCGCGTCGCGACATACAAAAGGCCGCCCCGCGGCCGTCTTGTCGCGCGCGGGACGCGTCAGCGCCCTTCGCGTCGCGACATAAACGCCAGACGTTCAAAGAGATGCACGTCCTGCTCGTTCTTGAGCAGCGCGCCGTGCAGCGGCGGGATCAGCCGTTTCGGATCGCGCTCGCGCAAAATCTCCGGGCCGATGTCCTCGGCCATCAGCAATTTCAGCCAGTCCAGTAATTCCGATGTCGAAGGCTTCTTCTTCAGGCCCGGCACGTCGCGGATTTCGTAAAATAATTTTAGCGCCTCGGCCACCAGCCGCTGCTTGATGCCGGGAAAATGCACCTCGATGATCGCGCGCATGGTGTCGCCGTCGGGGAAGCGGATGTAGTGGAAGAAACAGCGGCGCAAAAAAGCGTCCGGCAGTTCCTTCTCGTTGTTCGAGGTGATGACGACGACGGGGCGGCGGCGCGCCTTCACGGTCTCGCCGGTCTCGTAGACGAAGAACTCCATGCGATCGAGTTCCTGCAACAGGTCGTTGGGAAATTCGATGTCGGCCTTGTCGATCTCGTCGATGAGAAGCACCGGGCGCTCGTCGGCGACGAAGCCGTCCCACAGCTTGCCGCGCTTGATGTAATTGCGGATGTCCTTCACGCGCTCGTCGCCGAGTTGGCTGTCGCGAAGGCGCGATACCGCGTCGTATTCGTAAAGCCCCTGCTGCGCCTTGGTGGTGGACTTGATGTGCCACTCGATCAGCGGCGCGCCGACCGCCTTGGCGATTTCCATCGCCAGCACGGTCTTGCCGGTGCCGGGCTCGCCCTTGACCAGCAGGGGACGCTCCAGCGTGATGGCGGCGTTGACCGCGATCTTGAGATCGTCGGTGGCGACGTAAGCCTTGGTGCCTTCGAACCGCATTAAATCCTCTTCATCTTGGGGCAGGGCGACATTAGGCTGGAGGCGCCGATGCGGGCAAGCACGGGCAAGCATTTGGACTAGCAAGAACGTGATGGCGGCGTGATGCCAATGTGAAGCCACCCTGGAGCGGAATCCGTATATATCCCGTGCACCCGATAGCGGGCTCAAAGATAGCCGGAGGACAATAAAATGCTCGACCGCCGCGTTTTACTTACGGGAACCGCCGCGCTTGCGGCCCTTGGCGTTCAGCACTGGTTTGGAAAGGAAGCCGCGATGGCGGATACAACCACGGCCGAAGTGACGAAGACCGAAGCCGAATGGCGCAAGATTCTCTCGCCCGCGCAGTTCGACGTGCTGCGCAAGCACGGCACCGAATATCCCGGCACTTCGCCGCTCAATAAAGAAAAGCGCAAAGGCACCTTCGCCTGCGCCGGCTGCGAGCTGCCGCTGTTCTCGTCCGACACCAAGTTCGAGAGCGGCACCGGCTGGCCGAGCTTCTGGCAGCCGCTGCCCAATGCCGTCGGCACCACCGTCGACAAGTCGCTGTTGATGACGCGCACGGAAGTGCACTGCCGCCGCTGCCACGGCCACCTCGGCCATGTGTTCGAGGACGGCCCGAAGCCGACCGGCCTGCGCTACTGCATGAACGGCGTGGCGATGAAGTTCGCCCCCTCGGCGCCGGGCGCCGCCTAGCGCATGATCCCGAAAAGTGGGTACCGGTTTTCGGGAAAGATCATGCGCCAAATATAAAACTAACCGGCAAAAACTGCCGACTTGCGGCAGAAAAGGATGTGGCGGCCGCCCTTGGGCGGCCGTTCGCGTTTCCATAAGCTATTGAAATAACACACATATTTAATTGGCATCAGAATTGCGATGCCGCTGTCTGCGGGATTATCCGCAGGCGACCCTGTGCGGGCGCCGTGCGAGCGACAGTGGAGAACGGGTCATGGGTATTTTTGGTGCTCTCACCACGGCGGTGACGGGAATGCGGGCGCAGGCTTTCGCGCTTGAAAACATCTCCGGCAACATCGCCAATTCGCAGACCACCGCGTTCAAGCGGATGGACACCAGTTTCGTGGACCTGATCCCCGACGGCTCTCCGATGAAGCAGCTGGCCGGCAACGTGGTCGGCAATTCGCGCTCCACCAACACCGTGCAGGGCGACATTCAAACATCGTCGATCAGCACGTTCATGGCGATCAACGGCACCGGTTTCTTCGTGGTCGAGAAACCCTCGAGCATCGTCGATAACCGCCCGGTGTTCTCCGGCATCGATCTCTACACCCGCCGCGGCGACTTCCAGCCCGACAAGAACGGCTATCTGGTCAACGGCGCCGGTTACTACCTGATGGGCATCCCGGTCGATGCGACGACCGGCAACCTCGTCGGCAGCGTGCCGGAGATTTTGAAATTCCAGAACGACTTCCTGCCTGCGCAAGCGACCACCGGCATCGATTACCGCGCCAACCTCGCGAGCTATCCGCTCACCTCCGCTCACGACACCAACATCGCGGGCTCGGAGCTGATCAACAAAACCAACTATCAGGCCAATCCGCTGGCCGGCGCTCCCGGCCCGGCGAAAATCCTCGGCACCGGCGCGACGCTCTCGCCGGACGCGCATGCGATCGCGCTCGGCAGCGTTGGCTCGCTGGTCAACGGCACGACGCTCAGCTCGCTCGGCATCACCAACGGCCAGACGATCACGGTCAACGACGGCACCAGCACCACGACCTATACGGTGGTGAACGCGGCGGCGGAAACGGTCGCCAACCTCGTCACCGCCATCGACGGTGGCGCGGCGGCGGTGAGCGCCTCGCTGGTCGGCGGCAAGATCAAGATCGTCTCCGACAACTATCTCGACACGATCACGGTTGGCGGCGCGGGCGCGGCTTCGGCCGGTTACGGCGCCGGCAATACTTCTTTCACGCCGACCAATCTGCTGACGCAAAGCGCCGTCTCCCAGGGCCAGACGTTCACCATCGACGTTGGCGCCACGCCGACGCAGACCATCCTGTTCGGCACCGGCGGCTATCCCGGCGAGGTGGCGACGATGGCCGACTTGCTGGACACGCTGCAGAACAACATCACCGGCATTATCGGCTCCGTAGATACCTTGAACGGAAATATCACTTTGACGGCGTCCAGCCTGTCCGACACCATCACGGTCGGCGGCACGGCCTCGCCTTTGGCATTCGGCATGCACACCACGGTGGCCTTGCCCGCCAATCAAACGGTGATCGCCAACGACCTCACGACGTTCCTGAGCGAGTCGATCGGCGGCGGCGCCGTGACCGCCTACGACGTTTCGGGTTCGCCGGTGAACATCCAGCTGCGCTGGGCAAAAACCGACAGCGCGCTTTACAGCGGCACCGACACCTGGAACCTGTTCTATCAGGTCGACTCCAACGCCACCGGCACGCAGGTTGCGTGGAAGAACGCCGGTATCAACTACACGTTCGATCCGAACGGGCAGATGAATCCGGTCATCGCCAACGTCACGCTGACCAGCGTCACGGTTGACGGCATCGCGCTCGGCACCGTTCAGATCACGCACGGCTCCGGCGGCATCACGCAGTTCGCGGATCCGAACGGCAACGCGCAGGTCAATCTGTTGCAGCAAAACGGCTTCCCCGCCGGCGAACTGCAAACCGTGTCGGTGAACGACAAGGGCCGCGTGGTCGGCGCCTATTCGAACGGGCGCACCATCGACCTTGCCGAAATCACGCTGGCGAACTTCAACGGCGCCAATCAGCTCAAGCGCATCGACGGCGGCGCCTTCGCGGTGACCGACGAGTCGGGGCCCGCCATCTACGGCGCGCCGGGCAAGATCAGCGGTTCCTCGCTGGAAGGCTCCAACACCGACATCGCGGATGAGTTCACCAAACTGATCGTGACGCAGCAGGCTTATTCGGCCAACACCCGCGTCATCACGACCAGCAACCAGATGGTTCAGGATCTCCTGCAGATGCTGCGGTAGCGCCGACGGCTCCGCAGTTGGAGCCGGTCGTTGAGAGTTGAAGGACGGTAGCCGGTTATGAGTCTGTCACAAGCGCTTGCATCGGCGGTTTCCGGCCTGCGAACCACGCAGGCTGGAATTTCGCTCGTCGCGGCGAACGTGGCGAACGCGCAGACGCCCGGCTATATCCGCAAGACGCTGAATCAGACGACGACCACCGCCGGCGAGGCGGGGGTGAGCGTGCGTGTCGCGGGGATCAACCGCGAGATCGAAACATTCGTGCAACGGCAGATGCGGACGGAAACCTCCGGCGGCGGCTTCGCCGATCTGCGCGCCGAGTTTTACAGGCAGTTGCAGGGAATCTACGGCGATCCCGGCACGTCCAGCACGCTGGAAACGCAGTTCAATAACTTTACATCTGCGCTGCAGGCGCTCTCCACCAGCCCGGAGGACAGTTCGGCGCGTTACGCCGTCTTGAGTTCAGCGCAAATTCTGACCCAGCAGCTCAACAGCATGACGCAAGGCGTGCAGAGCCTGCGCAGCGACGCCGAGCAGGGACTTTCCGCCGCGGTCAAGACCGCCAACAACGCGATGCAGCAGATCGCGTCGATCAATCAGCAACTCGCCACTTCGCATTCGGCCGATGGCACGTCCGCCGCGCTGCTCGACCAGCGCGATCAATACATCGATCAGCTCTCGCAGCTGATGGATATCAGCGTTACCCAGGACGACTTCAATCAGGTGCGCGTTTTCACGGGCAGCGGCATCCAGCTTGTCGGGTTGCAGGCGGCAACGCTTGCGTTCAACGCGCAAGGCACGATGACGGCGAATACGCTGTGGGACCCGGACTCCAGCAAGAGCAACGTCGGCACGCTTGCGCTCGTGTCCGCGGGCGGCGGCAGCCTGGACCTGATCGCCAACAAGTCGATCAAATCGGGGCAGATCGCGGCCTATCTCGATATGCGCGACAACGTGCTCACGCAGGCGCAGACGCAGCTCGATCAGATCGCGGCGGGGCTTGCCTCGGCGCTTTCCGACAAGATGATCGCGGCGGACACGGTCTCGGCGCCTCCGCAAAGCGGATTGCAGGTCGATATCAACGGGCTGCTGGCGGGCAACAAGGTCAGCCTCACCTACACCGACAACGTGACCCACACGCAATACCATTACACGCTTGTCGGCGTGGACGATCCCAGCCTGCTGCCGCTGAAGAATTCGGTCACCTCCGATCCGAACGACAAGGTGCTCGGCATCGATCTGACCGGCGGCATCACGTCGATCGTCAGCCAGCTCAATTCCAAGTTCAACGGCAAGATACAGTTCTCCAATCCGTCCGGCACGACGTTGTGCGTGCTGGACGACGGCGCCGCCAACAATTCCACCGTCGATGTGCTCTCGGTGACGAAAACCATCACCTCGCTCACCGGCAACAGCGCCGAGTTTCCGTTCTTCAACGACGCCGGCACGGCTTACACCGGCAAGATCAGCAGCACAGGTTCGCAGAGCCAGGGGCTGGCGGGGCGCCTCGTCGTCAACGCGGCGCTGATCAACGATCCGTCCAAACTGGTGGTTTATTCGTCCACCACCGATGGCGGGGACTCCACCCGGCCGAATTTCATCATCACCCAACTGACCAGCGCTTCGCTAAATTATTCCCCGCAGTCGGGGATCGGCACTTCCACCGCGCCCTATAGCGGATCGCTGCAATCGTTCCTGCGGCAAGTGCTCAGCCAGCAGGGCGACGCGGCCAACGCGGCGAGCAGTCTCGCGCAAGGGCAGGATGTCGTCGTCAACGCGCTCAAGCAGCGCATCAGCGACGAATCGGGCGTCAACATCGATACCGAGATGGCGAACCTGCTCAATCTGCAAAACACCTACGCCGCCAACGCACGATTGCTATCAGCGGTGAAGGACATGCTCGATACGTTGATGAGGATGTGAGGACGGCATGAGCGTGAATTCCATAAGCAATACTTCGTCGCTGATGGTGCAGTCGCTGGTCAACATGCGCGCCCAGCTCGACGACCTGCAGCGTCAGCTCGGCACCGGGAAAAAATCGGATACCTATGCCGGCATCGGTCTCAACCGCGGCCTCACCGTCGGCTTGCGCGCGCAACTCTCGGCGATCGGCGGCTATGGCGACACCATCGGCACGGTCGCAACGCGCATCAGCCTGGCGCAGACCTCGCTCGGACGCATGTCCGATATCGGACGCGGGCTCAAATCGACGATCCTGCAATCCACCTTCGATCCCGACACCAGCGGCAAGACCACGGTGCAGAAGACCGCGCAGTCGCAGCTCGACGAGCTTCTCGGATTGCTCAACTCTCAGGTCGGCGATCATTATCTGTTTTCCGGCCGCAACGCCGGTTCGCCGGCGGTGGAGACGACCGATCACATTCTCAACGGCGACGGATCGCGCGCGGGCCTCAAGCAACTCATCGATCAGCGCAATCAGGCCGATCTTGGCGCCAGCGGACTCGGCCGCCTCGACATCACGGCGCCCAGCGCGACTTCCATCGCGATCGACGAGGACGCTGTGTCGCCGTTCGGCTTCAAGCTCGCCAGCGTCGGCTCGACGCTGAGCAATGCGGTGGTGACCGGCCCGTCCGGCACGCCCGCCAACGTTACCATCGATCTCACCGGCGGCAATCCCAGCGCCGGCAATAAAATCCAGTTCCAGTTCACGCTGCCCGACGGGACGAGCGAAAACATCACGCTCACCGCGACCGCTTCATCGACGCCCGGCGCCAATGAGTTCACCATTGGCGGCTCGGCGGCTGCCACGGCGACGAACCTGAAAGCCGCGCTCACCACCGCGGTCGGCAAGCTCGCCACCAGTTCGCTCGCGGCCGCGTCCACGCTGGCGGCGTCCAACGACTTCTTCAATATCGACGATGCCAACCCGCCGCAGCGCGTGGACGGCCCTCCTTATGACTTGGCGACGCAGTTGATCGACGGCACGTCGAGCAACACGGTCTCCTGGTATATCGGCGAGGGGGGAAGCGACTCCGCGCGCTCGACCGCGGGGGCGCGTGTCGATCAGTCGCTCAATGTCGCGTATGGCGTGCGCGCCAACGAGCAGGGCATACGCTGGGTGGTGCAGAACGTGGCTGCGCTTGCCGCCTCGGACTTCTCGACCAGCGATCCCGACGCCGCCGCGCGCAGCAGCGCGCTCAACTCGCGCATGATGGTCAACCTCGACACGCCGGCCGGCATTCAGAAAATCGCGACCATCCAGGCCGATCTTGCCGGTGCGCAAACCACGCTCGATGCCACCAAGACCCGCCATCAGCAGGTCAACAGCACGCTGAGCGATTTGCTGCAGAACGTCGAAGGCGTTCCGCAGGAGCAGGTGGGGGCGGAAATCCTCGCGCTGCAAACCACCCTGCAGGCGTCGATGCAAACGACGGCGATGCTCTACCAGACCAGCCTGATCAATTATCTGAAATAGCCGCCAAGTTTCACCGGCGCAAAATTAAAGGGCCGCGGCATGACCGCGGCCCTTTTGCATTCAATCGTAACGGGCGGCTATGCGCCCGGCGTTTTCAGGCGCGGCCGAGCAGGCCGGCGGCGAGTTCGCGGTTGATGTTGATGAGCGGAGCGAGCTTTTCCGGCTTCGGGTCGCCGGTGATCGCCATGGTCTGTTTCATCACGAACAGGCCGAGATTGGCGATGTTTTGGCGGACGCTCTTGGCGAGCTGCGAATCCTTGTCGGTCGCCGAAGTCAGAAAGATCGTCCAGAGCTTGCGATTATAAAGTAGTGCGTTGTGAAGTTCGGGGCTTGTGCGATCCCATGCGGCCTGCGCCGCCTGTAGCCGCGAAGCGGCTTGCAGCAACAAGTCCGCTTCCAGTTCACGCGGACTGGAGATCTGCTTTGCGACCTTTCCGTAGGCTCGCGCCGGATTCTGCATTGCTTAGTAGCTCCTGCTCGTAGGTGATTAATTCCTGGGCTTTCTTGAGAGCCTTATAAAGCTCGCCCGTTAAGATATGATTATTGATAATTTCAACATAACGCCCGGTGCTCGGCGCCGCCTGCAGCAAGTCGTTCATCAGGCTGAAATAGGTCTCGTGGTGCGGGCGCGGGTCGCGCGCGGTGTACATCAGCTGGATGGCGAGATAGATGCGGGTCGCCGGCGTGACCGCGCGCTCGACCGTCATGATGTCCTTCTCGCGCAGGATAGGCACGCGGCCTTCGATCAGAAATTTGGCGCGCTGGTCGTCATTGGTGATGATACAATCGCCGATGAGAATGCGCTCGCCGGGCTTGAGTTCGATTCGCAGGGCCATCTGGATACTCCGATCGTTATTTTTATAACGCCGCGACACCTTGCAAACGGTTAACGAGACATAAAAAAAAACGGCGGGGCAATTGGCCCCGCCGTCTCTTTGAGTTTGTAGCTGCGATTACTGGAACAGGCGCAGCACGCTCTGGCTGGCCTGCGAGGCGAGCGAGAGAGCGGTGGTGGAAAGGCTCTGGCGGGTCTGCAACGCCAGCATGTTCGCGCCTTCCTGGTTGGTATCGGCCAGCACGAGGTTGTCGGCACCCGACTGCAGGGTGTTGACCATCGCCTTCGTGAAGTCCTGACGGGTCTGCACGACCGACAGGCTGGAACCGAACGACACGGCCTGCGAGCGCAGGGTGCCGAGGGCTGCCGTGAGGTCGTCCAGGGCCGCGGTCACGTCGCCAGCGGACTGGAACGAGTTCTGCGCCGCAGCGATGCTGAGGCCAGCCGAATCGAACGTGACGCCCGTGATCGACTGCGTGGACGTTCCACGCTCGTTGAACACGACCGAGAGGTTGTCGCCGTTCAGCAGGTTGACGCCGTTGTAACCGGAGTCAGTGGCCAGCTGATCGATCTGCGAGCGGATCGAGTCGTACTGCGAAGCCAGCGAGGTACGGGTCGTATTGACGGTGCCAGTCGTGGTGCCGGCGACGAGGCCGAGACCCAACTTTTCAGCCGCCGACGAGGTACCGCCGATGACGATGTTGCCGCCTTCGAGGTTCAGGAGCTGCAGCTTACCATCGCTGGTGAGCGAAGCCTGAATCTTGATGCCCGCGGTGTTGTTGATCTGGTTCATGATGTTCGTCACGGTGTCGCCAGCGCCGGCCACAGCGGTATAGGTCGCGGTGGTGGTGCCGTCGTTCACAGTGAGCGTGTCGGTGTTGGCGCTGAACGTGATCACGCTGGCACCGGTGAGACCAGCGACGGAGCCGGTAACCTTGGCGCTCGTGCTGGTGCTCTGCTGGGCCTGCTGAGCAATAGCCTGCGCGCTCTGAACCAGCTTGGTCAGAGAGGTAAGGCCGTTGTTCGCCGCCTGCAGGGTCTGCGTCGCGTTGGAAATCGAGTCCAACAGCGAGTTGAGGTCGCTCGCGCGATCGCTCAGCGACTG
Organism: Rhizobium sp. Q54; assembly: GCA_945907045.1. GTDB lineage: Bacteria > Pseudomonadota > Alphaproteobacteria > Rhizobiales > Xanthobacteraceae > Pseudolabrys. The sequence continues at coordinate 188,061 of CAMDSH010000002.1, forward strand.
CGAGGTGAAGAAGCTGATCGGATTGTCGAGAGCGGTGTTGACTTTCTTGCCGGTCGCCAAACGGTTCTGCGTCTGGGCCATCAAGTCCGCGGTGTTCTGCAGAGAAAGCAGGTTCTGCCGAACGCCAGCGGTAAGAGTGATACCTGAGGACATATCGATAACCTTTCTGGTCTGAACTCAAACACTTGCAATTGATCCCACGCCGGTCGACAGGACCGGCATAAGGCTCGCGGCAAAACTCGCATAAGGAATGTAATGGCCGGTAAATGCGTATGGTTAATGAGTTAATACTTGGAAACCGCAATCATTCAGATTGCAGGTGCATGTGTTCACCATTCGCTAACCACGTTTTTTAACCGCTCGCTCACCATGCGGGCGCGCGTCGGCGCAGCGCCCGGAGGAGGCGCTACGCCGTACGCACGGCCGAAAATAAAAAGGGAAAAGCTAGAGCGAGCGGCTGATCGCCAGCGGCAGCATGGCGCGCGAGCTTGGCGTATTGGCGCGGCCGCCGGAGCCGTAGGTTGAAGGCGAGGTCTTGCGGGTCATCTCGCCCGAAACGCCGCGGATGATGCCTTCCGACACGGCATGAGCCGTGGCCAGCACCGTCATGTTGATCTGCAGCAGGGCATAAAACATGTCGTGGCGTTCGCGCAGCGCCGCCAGCTGATCGGGAAGGGCCTGCTTGAGGAAGCCCTTGCTGTTCTTGATCCGCTCGCTTTCCAGCATGTAGCGGCGGGCGAGATCGTCCTTGCCGGCTTCCAGCGCGGAGGCGTCGTGCAGGCGGCCCGCCCGCACCAATTTGGTTTCCTCTTCGACGGTCGCCAGCAGCGAATCCATGATGCTGCCGAGACTGGCGATCACCTGCTGCGCATCGGCGGCTGTTTCGATCCGGCGCGCAGCCTGCGTGGCTTGCGCCGCGGTTTGCTGGGGGGTGCTCATGAGCGCGCCTCCTGCTGCGCGATCAGCGCGCGGTAGACATGATCGGCGATGCCGATGCCGCCGGCCTTGGCGAAGTTCTTGGCGTACTCGTCGGTCAGGAACGAGCGCCAGATGTCGGTCGAGCCTTTACCGCCCATCGGGCCTTCGCCGTCGGCGCCGGTGAACATCTGCTGGAACATCGAATTGAGGAACACGCCCTCGAAATCCTGCGCGGTGGCTTTCGCCTTGGCGTGGATGTCGCCGGCGGCTGCATTCTTGAGCGGCTTGGCGCTCGCAGCGTTCTTTGCCGTATTGAGTGCGTCGAGCGCGAGCGAGGCGGCGGAGGCTGCGATGGAAATCGGATCCATTACATCACCTCGATGTCGGCCTGGATCGCGCCCGCCGCCTTGATCGCCTGCAAGATGGCGATGAGATCGCGCGGGCCGATGCCGAGGGCGTTGAGGCCGTCGACCAGCTGTTGCAGCGAGACGCCGTCCTTGACGACCGCGAGTTTCTTGCCGTCTTCCTGTATGCCGATGCGCGTGCGCGCGACGGTGCGGGTTTCGCCGACTTTGGCGAAGGCGCCGGGCTGGCTCACTTGCGCGCTTTCGGTGATGGTGACGGTGAGGTTGCCTTGCGCCACCGCGACCATGGAGACGCGCACGTCGCGGCCCATGACGATGATGCCGGATCGCTCGTCGATCACGATCTTGGCCGCGAGGTCAGGCTCGACCTGCAATTGCTCGATCTCGGTGAGCAGCGCCACGACGTTGCCGCGATATTGCTGCGGGATCGTGAGCTGCACGGTCGAGGGATCGAGCGGTTCGGCGGTTGGGCTGCCGATGAAGTCGTTGACCGCGGCGGCGATGCGCTTGGCGGTGGTGAAATCCGGGTTGCGCAGCGCCATGCGCAGCTGGCTCAGGCGGTTAAGCGCGAATTCGATTTCGCGCTCGATCAGCGCGCCGTTGGAAATGCGTCCCACAGTCGGTACGCCGCGCACGACTTTCGCGGCTTCGCCTTCGGCCTGAAAGCCGCCGATCGCGACCGAGCCTTGCGCCACAGCGTAAACGTTGCCGTCGGCGCCGAGCAGGGGGGTCACCAGCAGCACGCCGCCTTGCAGGCTTTTGGAATCGCCGAGCGCGGAGACGGTGACGTCGATGCGGGTGCCCTGCGTGCCGAACGCAGGCAGGTTCGCGGTCACCATCACGGCGGCGACGTTGCCAGTGCGGATTTGCGCGCCACGGATGTTGACGCCGAGGCGCTCGAGCATCGCTTGCAGCGACTGTTTGGTGAAAGGAATGTTGTTGAGCGTATCGCCGGTGCCGTTGAGACCGACGACCAGGCCGTAGCCGATCAGCTGGTTCTGACGGACACCCTCGATATTGGCGAGGTCTTTAATGCGTGACGTCGCCGCGGCATGCGGCGGAGTGAACGCGATCAAGAAAGCCGCAACGAGTGCGGTAAGCGACGTCCTCGTCATCACTGCTCCCCAATGAGATCGGACTGACAGGTACTATGCGAATGCCGTGCCAGCGCCTGCGCGGAATCAAGTTGCTGAAAGCAATGATGTTTTTCGCTTTGCGATTGCGCGCGTCAGCGCGCGGCGCAGGCACGAATGTCCGGGCGGGCAAATTTTGCCGGGGCGTTTACCGGCCATTAACCATACCGGCGCAGGTTTGAGTTCAATCGGGGACCGAACCGGTGTTCGGTGGGGAACCGCGCCATGCGCATCTACGGACCGAATGGGGCTGCGCTTGCATCTTCGCCTGCGGCGGCACGCCGCGCGGGCTCCGGCACTTTCACAGTTCCAACGGAAGAGACGCCGCGCGGCCCGGCACCGGCGGCGGGCCTTCGCTCCGTCGGCAACATCGACGCGCTGATCGCGCTGCAGGGTCTTGAGGATCCCACCGAGCGCAAGAAGCGCGCGGTGACGAACGGGCGTCAGGCACTGGATGTACTCGACACCCTCAAGCTCGGACTGCTGGACGGCACGCTCGATCCGTCCACGCTCTCGCGGCTCAAATCGGCCGCCGGCGGGCTGAAACTGCCGTCCGGGGACCCCGGGCTGGATGAGGTGCTGGGAGAGATCGAATTGCGGGTCGAGGTCGAACTGGCGAAAGCCGGAATTCGCTAGAATACCGCCAATATCCCGCAATAAACCGGCGTTTTAGACGCCTATTCCGGTAATCACCTCAAAGTCTTGAGCTTTTTGGCCGGTTGCCGGGCCATACGCGGATATTGTCCCCAGCCTAGCTGACGTATATAAGCCTGCCGCGCGAGGGAGGGTAACTCTCCAAATAAAAGAACAAATAGAGCAAAAACAATAAGTTGGGAGTCGCGGGACATGCTGGCCAAGACCAAGACGTACCGGCCTACCGATAAAGAGCCCTTCATGAATGAGCGTCAGCGGGATTATTTCCGCGCGCGTCTCCTTTCCTGGCGTGAGGAGATTCTGAAGGAGGCGAGGGAGACGCTTCTCCACCTTCAAGAAGAGAATCAGAACCATCCCGATCTCGCCGACCGCGCTTCATCCGAAACCGACCGCGCCATCGAGCTGCGCGCACGCGACCGCCAGCGCAAATTGATCTCCAAGATCGACGAAGCGCTCACCCGCATCGACGACGGCACCTACGGTTATTGCGAGGAGACCGGCGAGCCGATCGCGCTCCGCCGCCTGGAAGCCCGCCCGATCGCGACGCTTTCGGTCGAGGCGCAGGAGCGCCATGAACAGCGCGAGCGCATCTATCGCGACGACTGAAGCCGGCGCTCAAAAAGGTTTTCGAAATTTTTGATTTTTAAGCCGCCCGCTCAGGCGGCTTTTTCTTTTTTGCCGGCGCGTTTGAAATCGAGTTCGGCGAGGGGCCGCGGCTTGCTGAACAGAAACCCTTGCGCGTGTGTGCAACCCGCCGCGCGCAGCAAGGAAAACTGTTCGTCCGTTTCCACGCCCTCGGCGGTGGTTTCGATGCCAAGGCTTCGGCCGAGGCCGGTGATCGCTGCAACGATCGCCGCGCAATCCATCCGGTTCGGCATTTCCGCGACGAACGACTTGTCGATCTTGATCTTGTCGAACGGGAACATCCGCAGATAGCTCAGCGATGAATAGCCGGTGCCGAAATCGTCGAGAACGATGCCGACGCCGAGCCGCTTGATCTGATGCAGGATGCCGAGGTTGTTGGCATTTTTCTGCAATAGAACCGACTCGGTGATTTCAAGCTCCAGCCGCTGCGGCGAAACCCCGGACTCCGCGAGCGCGCTGGTGACGATGCTGACCAGATTGCCGTTTCTGAACTGAACCGGAGACAGATTGACCGCAAGCTTGATGTTCGCGGGCCAGCTTGCCGCGTCGGAGCAGGCTTTGCGCAGAATCCATTCGCCCAGCGGAATAATGAGGCCGATTTCCTCGGCCAGCGGAATGAACTTGTCGGGCGCGACCAGGCCATGCTGCGGGTGACGCCAGCGGATCAGCGCTTCGACGCCGCTGGCCTCGCGCGTTCCGGCATCGATCACGGTCTGATAATGAATTTCGAATTCGTTGCGCGCCATCGCGTTGCGCAGATCGACTTCGAGCGCGCGCCGCATCCGGATTTCCATGTCCATGTCCGCTTCGAAGAAACGGAAGTCCTTGCGGCCCTCGGACTTGGCGCGGTAAAGCGCCAAATCCGCATTCTTCAGCAGCGTGTCGGCGTCGGCGCCGTCATGCGGCGCCAGCGCGATGCCGATACTGATGCCGACGACGATGTCGTTGCCGTCGATATGATAAGGCTCGCTGATTTTTTCGAGCAGCCGGTTCGCTAGCGTGACCGCGCCTTCTTTTTGATTGCGCTCGCCGATCTGGATGATCGCGAACTCATCGCCGCCAAGCCGGCCGACCGTATCGCTATCGCGCACTAGATCGCGCAGCCGTTGCGACACGGCCTTGAGCAAGGCATCGCCGACGGGATGGCCGAGCGAATCGTTGACCGCCTTGAACATGTCGAGGTCGAACACAAAGAGCGAAAATTTGTCGCCGTAGCGCTGCAGCCGCGCGAGCGCTTCGTCCATCTTTTCGCGGAACAGAACGCGGTTCGCCAAATCGGTGAGTGCATCGTGACGCGCCATGTGCGCGACGCGCGTCTCTACGCGTTGGCGCTCGGTGATGTCTTCGTGCGTCGCGACCCAGCCGCCGCCTGCGGCAGGGCGGTTGTGAACCGCAACCACGCGGCCATCGCCAAGATGCGTCGTGAGATATTCGCTTTCGCCGCGCGCCAGCAGGCCGCGCAGATTGTCGATGTATTCGTCTATATCGGAAGCGAAGGTGCCTGCTTCCTTGCGATATTCGAGAAGCCTGTGCAGCGTGCATCCGGGTTTGACCTTTTCGGGCGAAAGGCCATAGAGCTCGAGATAGCGTCCGTTGCAGACCAGGAGCGTTTCGTTCCGGTCGAACATCGCCAGTCCCTGCGACATATTATTGAGAGCCGCGTCGACCCGCGCGTTGGCGCGCTCAAGCTCGCCGGATTTTTCGGCCAGGTTGGCTTCACGCTCAGCCAGCGAAGCTTCGGAATTCAGCAGCCGGCCGAATTGCGTGTTCAGCGCCTTGAGCAGAAGCAGCGAGCACAACACCGCGAGCAGCGTTCCGGCGCCGATAAACATCGCCCGCCGTTCCCAATTGGCGAGCGCGGCCGCTTCCGAAACGGCAACATTGATGACCACCGGATAATCGCGCAGCGGGCGCACGGCAACGAGCCGGGCGACGCCATCGAAATAACCGGGCGTGCGGTAGTAGCCGCCGCCGCTCGCGGCCAATTCGTACCAGGGCGAGTCCGCCGGCATCTTGAATCCGCCGCGGTGCTCGGGATCGGGGTGACGGACCAGGACCGTTCCGTCGTTGCGCAGGAACAGGAACGATTGATGCCGCATCGACGTGATGGAATTGTAGATGTGCTGGAAATAATCAAGCTTCACGCCGACCAAAACCACGCCGAGGAACTCGTTGCCCGGTCCGCTGATGCGCTTGGTGAAGAATATCGTACGCGCGCTCGTCACGCGATTGACCAGCAGATTGCTGATATGAACGCCGTTATCGTCGGTATTCTTGAAGTACTGGTAGTAGTCGCGATCGGACAGATCTGCGTTAGGCGTGGGCCAACTGCGCGATGCGTTGGTAAGCTGGCCATCTTTGTTCACGATCGCAATAACGTCGGCCTGCGACAATCGATCAAGCCGCTCCTTGAGAAGGCGGTGAGTGATTTCGCTCTTGAGAAATTGCTCGCGCTGTTCCGGCGTGCTGCCGCCGCGTTGAGCGATCTGCTCCTGCAGCTCCGTCATCACGATGTCGATGGATTGTACGGAGCGCGAAGTCTGTTCGGCCAAAACGGATGCGATGTTGCCCGCGTCGGTTTTTGCATCGGTGATGGCGTCCGAGCGCAATCCCCAGAGCGTAATGCCAATGGCAAGCACGCCCAGCCCGATGAGGCTGACAGTCATGCAGATCAGGCTGCGAAACGTGATGCGGTGCGCGCGCGTCGCCATATGATCAGATCGATTGTTAATACCAATTAGCGGTATGCACTCGACTGATTTAGCAACCTATAAATTACGACCGCATCCGTTCTTAAGCTGAACGTCTGCTTAAGGGTTGGGCAATCGTTTGAGTTAATGAAAACTGAAAACACCGCGGCCTCCGGCGGGGGAGCTGCCGGAGGCCGCGTCGTTTCGCCGTCCCGTTACGCGCGGTGAGGGAAGCGGCGTGGGAGCCCGATAAGCTACGCGGGTATTAGAATGGAAGGACTACGTCGAGCACCTGCTGGCCGTAACGCGGTTGCTGCACGTCGGTGATCTGGCCGCGTCCGCCATAGGCGATGCGGGCCTGCGCGATCTTGCTGGAGTCGATCGTGTTGTCGCTCTGGATGTCTTCCGGCCGCACGATGCCGGCGACGATCAGCTCGCGTATTTCGAAATTGACTCGGATTTCCTGCCGGCCTTCGACCACGAGATTTCCGTTCGGCAGCACCTGCGTCACCACGGCGGCGACGTTGGTTTGCAACGCTTCCTGGCGGACGACCGAGCCTTTGCCGTCGCTCGATGCGTTCGAGTCGGCCGTGAAGATGCGCGTCGGCAGCAGATTGTTGGTGACCGGCAGCTTGCTCTTGCCAAAGAAGTTGTCGACGCCGGAATCTTCCTTGTTGGTGCGGCTGCGCTGGGTTTCGTTGGCGATATTCGCCTTGTCGGTGAAATTGACCGTGATGGTGAGAATGTCGCCGATCTGGTGCGCGCGCTGATCCTTGAAGAAGGCGCGCGAGCCGTTCCGCCAGAGCGAATTCGGGCTGTAGGAGGCAAGCTGCACCGGCGGCATCGGCATCTGCACCGGTTTGTAGCCGGGGCGCGCCGTCGGGTTATCGATCGAGGATAACGACGGCTGTTCGCCGATGTTCTTGATCCGGTCGAGAGCAGAGCATCCCGCCAGCAGCCAGGCGGCGAGCACGAGACCAAGCACGGATTGCGGACGCAAACAGGACATACGTTTATTCGACATGGGTCTCACTCGGCGCGTTCGGACTGCGCATTGGAGGGAACGGGTTCACTGGGTTCGAGATTGGCGGCGATGCGCGGCATGCGCGAGGCGACGGTGACGCGGCCGGAGCCGGTCACGGTGCCCTGCACGGTGCGCTTGGACTGGATGTTGAGCACGTTGATGACATCGCCTTCGATGCCGCCTTCGATGGCTTTACCGCGCACCGTGAGGGTGATGCCCGGCACTTCGTAGAGCAGCGTCACCGAGCTGTCGCGCGTCACCAGTTCGGGTTTCATCAAATCGGAGGTGCGCAGCGGCTGGCCGGCGGACAGGCTGCGCCGCGCGGCAAGCCCGACGGCGGCATCCGCGGCGGGGATATTGTCGTTCGCGAGTTCGGCTTTCGGCCGGCGCTCGACGACGATGTCGGCGGACTTGATCAAGTCGCCGCGGTTGAGCGGGTTGACGATCGTCACCGTTTCGACGGTGGCGACTGCCGTGCCGGTGTAACGCAGTGCGCGCGAACCGCCGGGGACATCGAAGGAGATGTCGAAGCGGCCGTTGCGCGTTCCGTAGTTGAGGCTGGAGACCCGCAAATCGGACTGGGCGGAAGGCTCGACATGCACCGTGCGCAGTTGGCGGTCGAAATTAATCGCCAGGTCTTTCACGGGGCCAAGCGCATATTGCGCGGTGAGCGCTTTTGCGATGCGCGCCTCGATTTCCTTGTTCGGAATGACGCGGCTGATGCGGGTGACCGTCACCTCGCTCAAGCCGTTAGTATTGAGGCCGACGATGGCATGCTCGCGCACGGCGTCGATCACGCGCGCGACAGGCACGACGCCGGTGTCGCCGAGATCGGGCGCGCGGAAGATCGCCACGTCGGCGACAATGCCGGCGTTCTCGATCAGATCGCCGATGCGCACGACGTCGCCGATGATGCTGGCTTCGCGCTTGAGGATGGGCTTGGCAGTTTCCACCGACGCGACGACTTGCGCCGACGCGGGGGCGCTGAGCGCCAGCAAAGTGATGAAGGTTGCGATCCGGGTCATGTGTCCCTCAGCGCATCAGGTTGGAAGTCGCCGACAGCATCTGGTCGGCGGCGGTGATGACTTTGGCGTTCATCTCGTAGGCGCGCTGAGCGGCGATCAGATCGGAGATTTCGCTCACCGCCTCGACGTTGGCCTGTTCGAGATTGCCTTGTTGCAGATTGCCGAAACCGTCCACGCTGGGCAGGCCGTTCTGCGGCGTGCCGGAGGCGGGGGTTTCCAGATAGAGGTTGTCGCCGATGCCTTGCAGGCCGGCTTTGTTGATGAACAGCGCAAGCTCGATCTGGCCGACGATGGTCGGCGTGGTAGAGCCCGGCTGCGTCGCCGAGATTTGGCCCTGCGCGTTGATGGTGACGGAACTCGCGTTCTGCGGAATGGTCAGGCCGGGCTGCACGACATTGCCCTGCGCGGTCACCAGGCGGCCTTGCGCGTCAAGCTCGAACGATCCGTCGCGCGAATAGGCGGTGCGTCCGTCCGGCAGCAGGATTTTGAAGAATCCCTCGCCGCGAATGGCGACGTCGTAATCCTTGCCGGTTTGCGTCAGCGAGCCTTGCGTCATCAGGCGCGGCGTGCCGACGGTTTTGACGCCGGAGCCGAGTTCGATGCCGGCGGGCAGGATGTTGCCCTGATCGGAGGTTTGCGAACCGACGCGGCGGACGTGCTCGTAGAGCAAATCCTGGAATTCGGCGCGCTGGCGCTTGTAGCCGGTGGTGCGCATGTTGGCGATGTTGTTGGAGATGACCTGAACATTGAGTTCCTGGGCCATCATTCCGGTCGCCGCGGTGTGGAGCGCTCGCATAACTTAAATCCCTTCAACTCACGCCGGAACTTCGGCGAGCTTTTCTATGGCGTTGCGCCGCATGTCGCCCTGCTGCTGCAACATGGCGGCGACCTGGGTGTAGCTACGCGTGACTTCGATCATGCGCGTCATCTCGATGACGCCGTTGACGTTGGATTTCTCGATCGCCCCTTGCACGAAACGCGACTTGATGTCGGTCTGCGGAGTGATTTTGTTCGGCGCGGCGAAGGTGCCGCCGCCGTCCTTCTGCAATTGCTGTGCTTTCTCGAAGCTCACCAGGCGGATCTTGCCGCGCAGAGAACTGGTTTTCGCCGAGGCGCCTTCGCGGACGCTGATGCTGCCGTCTTTGCTGATCGCGATGTCGCGGTCCGAGGGCTGGAATTGAATGGCGCCGCCATCGCCTTGCACTTTGTAGCCTTCGCTGTTCACGAGTTCTCCGGTTGGGCCGATCTGCAGGGCGCCGTTGCGCGTGTAGCGCTCACCGCGCGGCGTTTGCACAACCAGGAAACCGTTGCCTTCGATCGCAACGTCGAGCGGATTGCCGGTCAGCTGCACCGCGCCCTGGGAAAGATCGTGCCAGGTGGCGCGGTCGCGCACGAAGCTTATGCGGCTGTCGGCGCCGGTGAGATTTCCCGCGCGCGCGCCCGGTGAAAGAAATTCCTCGAACACCGAACCGTCGCTCTTGAAGCCGGTGGTGTTGAGGTTGGCGATATTGTTGGCGACGACATCGAGTTCGCGCCCAAGCGCGACCTGTCGTGAAAGTCCGACCAGCAGCGAGTTCTGCATCGGTATCTCCCCTTAACCGGCGAAGGCGCCCTCCCAGGCACTCCCTTGCCGCAACGGCCGCCGGCTCTCCCAAGCCGCGGTCGGGCAGATGTCTTGCAGAGGCCATGCCAAAGGGGAAACAACAGCGATGACAATGAGTTAGTTAAAAATGCAACCGCGAAAGCAGGGCAAAATAGGCCCTCATCGCGTACCAGGCGGCAAAAAATACCCAGCAATATGGCCGTGGCAACAATCTGTTAACCATACGGACCTACCTTCCTCAAACAGGGGAGCGCAGGGGTCGCGCGCCCGCGGTCTTGTTCCTCGTCATCCGCCATTTGCCGGCCCCGTGCGCAACGATGCGATCGGGGTAGACCATGGCTCTCAAACCAAAACCGGCGGACGCGGAAATCGAGGACGAGGCGGAAGACGCCGAAGGCAAGCCGGCAAAGCCGGCGAAGAAAAAGCTTCCGCTCAAGCTCATCATCATCGCCGCCGTGTCTCTGCTCGTGCTGGGCGGAGGCGGCGCCGCGGCTTATCTCTTCCTCGGTCATTCGGGCGACAAGCCGGCCAACGCCGCGGTCAAGCCCGCCATTTTCGTCGATCTTCCCGATGTGCTGGTGAATCTCTCCAATGCGGGGAGCGATCGCACGCAATATCTCAAAGTGAAGATCGTGCTCGAACTGCCGGACCCGCTGCTGGTCGCGCAAATCCAGCCGCTGATGCCGCGCGTGATGGACGCATTCCAGACTTACCTGCGCGAACTGCGCCCGACTGATCTCGACGGCTCGGCCGGCTTGTACCGGCTGAAAGAGGAGCTGACCCGGCGCGTCAACGCCGCGGTCGCGCCCAATCGCATCAACGCCGTGTTGTTCAAAGAGATCGTTATTCAGTAGCGCGTGATCCGGAAAATGTAATGGCGCGTTTCTGATTCAATACGAAACAACACGGCTCAAGATTTCATGGCGCAAAAAGAACAACTCGATCAGGACGCATTGGCCGCTGAATGGGGCGTGGCGCTCGAAGCCGAGGGCGGCACGCCTGCGGCTGCGCTCTCCGACGCGCCGATCGACAGCGGCGAAGACGCCGCCGCTGCGCAATGGGCTGCGATGGTCGATGACGGCAGCCAATTCAATCAGGCCAAGGGCGGCGCCGAGCGCATCCTCAATCAGGAGGAAATCGACAGCCTGCTCGGCTTCTCGCTCGCCGACATAAATATCAATGACAATTCCGGCATCCGCGCGATCATCGATTCGGCGATGGTCTCCTACGAGCGCCTGCCGATGCTGGAAATCGTCTTCGACCGCCTGGTGCGGTTGATGACGACGAGCCTGCGCAATTTCACGTCCGACAACGTCGAAGTCTCGCTCGACCGCATCACCTCGGTGCGGTTCGGCGATTATCTCAACTCGATCCCGCTGCCCGCGATCCTCGCGGTGTTCAAGGCGGAGGAGTGGGAAAACTTCGGGCTGTTCACCGTCAATTCCAGTCTCATTTATTCGATCATCGACGTACTGCTCGGCGGACGGCGCGGGCAGACCGCGATTCGCATCGAGGGGCGGCCCTACACCACGATCGAGACCAATCTCGTCAAACGCATGATCGAGGTCGTGCTGGCGGACGCTGAATTGGCCTTCAAGCCGCTCTCGCCGGTGAAATTCAACATCGATCGTCTCGAAACGAATCCGCGCTTTGCCGCCATCTCGCGCCCGGCCAACGCCGCCATCCTGGTGCGCTTGCGCATCGACATGGAAGACCGCGGCGGCAACATCGAATTGCTGCTGCCTTACGCAACGATTGAGCCGATCCGCGCCGTTCTCCTCCAGATGTTCATGGGTGAGAAATTCGGCCGCGATCCGATCTGGGAAGGACATCTCGCGACGGAAATCGGCCAGGCGCAAGTCGGCGTCGATGCCGTGCTCTATGAGGCGCGGCTGCCGCTGCGCCAGATGATGGCCCTCAATGTCGGCGACACGCTGATGCTCGAACTCAAGCCCGAGGCGATGGTGACCGTGCGTTGCGGCGACATCACGCTGAGTGAAGGGCGCATGGGCCGCGTCGGCGACCGCGTCGCCGTGCGCGTGGCCAAGCCTTTGCGCAAACCGCGCACCACATTCGCCATGTTCGAAAAGGCGGACGAATCAACCAACCGATTGGAGGCACCGTGAGCAACAGCTTCGGCTTCATGATCGAGAGTCTCGTTTCGATCCTTCTGTTGCTTACGATTCTCTATTGCGTGCGCCTCAACAAGCAATTGCGCCAGCTCAAGGCCGACGAGCAGACATTCAAGGCCACGATCTCGGAGCTGATCACCGCGACTGAAATCGCCGAACGCGCCATCGACGGCCTCAAGTTCACCGTGCGCGAATGCGACGAAACGCTTGGTGCGCGCATGAGCAGCGGGGAACATTTATCCGCCGATCTCGGCCAGCAGCTAGAGGCCGGCGAAGAATTGCTGCGCAAGCTCTCCAGCATTGTCGGCGCGGCGCGGCCCGCCGGCGAGACGGAATCCGCTCCGGCCAAGCCTGATGCGAAGACGGTGGTTGCCGCGGCGGCGGCATTCGCCGAGCGCGCGCGTGCGCGGGTGAGCGGCAAGGCGGCATGATCCGTTTCGCGCGCGATTTCCGGCTGATCCCGATTGTCCTGGTGGCGATCGTCTCGCTGTTTGTGCTCAAAGGCTTCGGCTTGATGCTCGGCGGCGGCTATACGCTCGGCGAGCGGCTGGCCAATCGCGGCAACAAGGACACGCTGAAGATATCGACCGCGCCGCCGGAAATCACGACGGCGGCGATTGAGCCCGATGCGGGCGAAGCGCCTGCAGGACCGAAGCCGTCATGGGCGCGCGAGATGTTCAATTATCCCGACGTCACCGGCTCGGTGGATGGCAACAAGCCGGCGGCTGCGGAAATCCCCCTCAAGGTCACGCAGAAACCGCCGGCGGTGCCGGACGCGCGGCTCGGCGACGGCACGGTTATTCCGCTCGGCAATGAAAAACCCAACTCCGCCGGCGAGCGCGCGATTCTGGAGCGGTTGACCGACCGCCGCCAGGAACTCGATGCGCGCGGGCGCGAACTGGAAATGCGCGAAAGCCTGCTCAAGGCCGCCGAGAAGCGGCTGGAAGCGCGCGTCACCGAACTCAAGGATGTCGAAGGCCGGATCAACACCGCCATGAACAAGCGCGACGAGAACGAGGCGGCACGCTTCAAGAACCTCGTCACCATGTATGAGAGCATGAAGGCGAAGGAGGCGGCCCGCATCTTCGACCGCCTTGACATGAAAATCCTCATCGAGGTGGCCACCCAGCTCAATCCGCGCCGGATGTCGGACATCATGGCCCAGATGACGCCGGAGGCGGCCGAGCGGCTCACGGTGGAGCTTGCCAACCGCGCCAACGCGAACGGCGACAAGTCGAATCCCGCAAATCTGCCCAAAATCGAAGGCCGTCCGACGGGCGGTTGAGTACGGTTAACGCGGCCTTAAGCCCCAAACCCTAGGTTATTTGCCACCAGTCTTGTTTTTGGGGCGGCGGACGATTCCGCCGGCGTAACTGCGTATGACGGCGTACTACCCGATCAGCCTTAGAGAGATGCGCGAAAGCGCGCATTCACGCGTGCCGCCGCGGCTTGCGCTGCGCGTGATCGCGATCTTCGTCCTGATCGAGGCGCTGTTTTTGTTCGCGCTCTCGCTGACATTTCCCGCGCCCGCCGCCGCAGCCGAGCCCATCAAGGGCGAGGTGAGCGTGAGCACCGCGAACGGCTATGCGCGGCTTGTCATCAGAATGGCCGAGGAGGTGGAGGCGACCGTCAACATCTCCGGCGGCATCATGATCATCAGCTTCAAGCAACCGATTTCGATTCCGCTCGACCGCATCAACGC